>CAYHWU010000015.1:0-14285 GCA_964360495.1 uncultured Gammaproteobacteria bacterium | reverse complement strand
GATTCTCACCACAGTTACGCTACTCATTCCGGCATTCTCACTTGAAGCCGCTCCACACCGCTTTACAACGATGATTCACTGCAACTTCAACGCTCCCCTACCACTTGTATTTACCCGGAGGTAAGTACAAATCTGTGTCTTCGGCATAATGCTTGAGCCTCGGTGGTTTTCCGCGCCAAATTCCCAACTAGACTAGTGAGCTGTTACGCTTTCTTTAAAGGATGGCTGCTTCTGAGCCAACCTCCTAGCTGTCTAGGAAATTCAACTACGTTCAACACTTAGCATTAATTTAGAGGCCTTAGACGACAATCTGGGTTGTTCCCCTTTCGAGCGACGCGCTTAGCCGCGCCGTTCTGACTCCTGCAAAACTGTACATCGGAATTTGGAGTTTGATTGAGCCACGCACCTTGCGATGCTTAGCCCATCCAGTGCTCTACCTCCAATAACATCTTATGCAAGGCTATACCTCTATATACTTCGGGGAGAGCCAGCTATCTCCAGGTTCGATTGGCATATTACCCCTAACCACAAGTCATCTCATAGATTTGTAACTCTAAAGAGTGCGGTCCTCCTCCCCGATTTCTCGAGGGATCAACCTGCTCATGGTTAGCTCACCTGGTTTCGGGTCTTTTGCTAGCTGCTCATTTTCGCCCTATTCAGACTCGGTTTCCCTACGCCTTAGTCGGCTTAGCCGACTTAGACTTGCAGCCCAACACAAAAACTCGCCGGATCATTCTTCAATAGGCACGAGATCACCCCCAAACCTTGCGATTTGAAAGCTCTCTCTGTTTGTTAGCAAATAATTTCAGGTACTATTTCACTGGGTTTCTCACCCTTCTTTTCGCCTTTCCCTCACGGTACTTGTTCACTATCGGTATGCTAGATGTATTTAGTCTTGGAGTGTGGCCACCCCGGATTCCCACAAGATACGTGTCTCATGGTACTTGGGAGTCTGACTAAGGTGCATATAGATTTTACTTACGCGACTATCACGCTCTATGGTCCTCGTTTCCACGAGATTCAATTATCTATACACAATCCCATATTGTCAGTCCCGCAACACCACAGGTCTTGCGACCTGAGGTTTAGACTGTTCCGCTTTCGCTCGCCGCTACTTACGGAATCTCGATGATTTCTTTTCCTGCTTTTACTTAGATGTTTCAGTTCAAAGCGTGCCCCTCCCACTTCGCCTTACGGCTACGCGGGATCCTCATATAGAGGGAGTTGTCTCATTCGGAAACCGCCGGATCAAAGCTTTTTGACAGCTCCCCGACGACTATCGTGGTCTAATACGTCCTTCTTCGGCACTAGCATCCTAGGCATCCATTATTTGCTTGTAGCCCTTAACTACGGTTTCTACTTGCTGTATTAATACAGCGTCTACCCTTCTCTTCACTTTTCAAGGTGCGATTAATCAGCTTTAAGGGCTGACCTCGGCTCCCCTTTAAAGAGAAACCGGAGTCAATTCTCAAAGTCCTGGTGGACCTAGCCGGACTCGGACCGGCGACCTCATCATTGCAAATGACGCGCTCTAGCCAGCTGAGCTATAGGCCCATAAAAAAATCCCGCCATTGCGAGATAAATATGCGATTAATGCGTGCCAATCAAATAATCAATTGGCAAGCGGGACTAGTTTTTGAAAAGTTTTTTCGCATGTATAATTATTCCGAACGGTATATCGGAATATACCTCACTTTTGAGGCAGTGTCAATAACGGATTTTGAATATTCACTTTTAATCCCCGATCTGTCATAAATTTGTCGGTATTTTCACCATATTCAGCTAAAATAACTAGGGATTGATGAGTTAATCTAGATAAAAGTACTCCAGCTTTTACAAATTGGTCTATCGTAGTATTACGTATAACCCTGTAATCTTCATCGGTTTCGGCAAAATACGCGTAAACACCCTCTTCAATGCTAGTCCGTCTCATAAAACCAGATAATACTCTCTCTCTCTCTCTGCCTTTTGCAACATCTGCTAAAAGTTCCACCCCCGGGGTGGAACAAAATCCCACCTGAAAGATGGGATTAATTAACTACGAGGCGGGTTGTTCTTTTTCTACCTGGATTGATTTATCAAAAGCTTCAAACTTATCACAACCATCACAAGAACATCTTAAGTCGTAGACATAGACATAGTCAAAACGAACCAGACTTCCACCCTTTGGACCTTCAGATTTACCATTGACACATTGAATAACATTCAACCCCATTCCAAGCACAAGGCCAAAGGCTTCTCTGTCTTGAACCGAGGCAAATCCAGGACAAATTTCTGTCTGTATTGCAGTAAGAGGAACTCCAATTGATCCATATTCGCCACGAACAACTTTCATATGTGGCCTATAATACTCTCTCTCTGCCTTTTGCAATCCCAAAATTTGGGTCTTGACATTATATACAATATATATACAATTACTGTATATGCAGACGCAGACCTTTAATATAGCCCTACCTGTAGATTTAGTAACCCGGATGGATTTGATTGCCAGAAGTGAATATCGCAACCGCAGTGAATTTATTCGTGAAGCGATCCGTGTATATCTGGATCGGGCTGACCGTTGGGAAAGAATTTTTGCCGCAGGACGTAAAGTGGCCAAAAAAATGGGTATAAAAAGTGAGGAAGATGTCAATCGAATTGTGCTAGAGTATAGACATGGTAAAAAGCGGAATTAGAGTAGTATTGGACACCAATGTTTTAGTTTCTGCAATTGTTTTTGGAGGAATACCCCAAAAAGTATTGAGTTTAGTCTTTAAAGGAGATTTAACTGGGATAACATCTGTATCATTAATGGCAGAACTAAGTGAGGTAATTCACAAAAAATTTCCCTTTGACAAACAGGATTTAGAATATTGGGAAGAACAGATGAGGATGGATTTTGAAGTTGTGAACCCTAGGAATTCTCTGAAAGTGGCAAGGGACGATGATGATAATCGGGTTTTAGAAGCGGCGATTACTGGAAAATGTGAGTATATTGTTACCGGTGATGAAGATTTATTGAGCCTGAAAAAATATAAGAACATAAAAATATTAACGCCAGCCGAATTTTTTGATTTAGTGTCTGATTCCAGCTTCAAAAGTATCACCAACCCTTAAATCATTAGCCTCACGAACCCTTATTAGTGTGCAGTCGCCTTTCTCGTCATATGAGAAAACATACATTGCACTTTCTGTATTACCAGCCTTAAATTGTTTTCCAATATGATTGGCTATATCTCCAACATCATCTGTGTCCATACCATTAAGTCCTATTACGACGTCATCTTCAGATGGACCAACGGAGCCACTGAGGATTTTTATGACATTTTCTTCCACAACCTCAAAGTTAATCCTCGTTAGACCTAACGCCATTGACGCCTGTTGTCCAATAGTTAACCCTTGCTGTGCAATAATCTCTTCAAGATTACTATCCGCTTTCTCTAGAGTAGTCCGCATTATTAGTGCCATTGGCACGTATGTTACTCTCTCTCTCTGCCTTTTGCAAATTCAAACTTGACAGAATTACTGAATTACTGTATTATCGTAGATATGAACACCATAGCTAATGACTATCAAGAAATCATCCAGATTCAATCGCGAGGAAATATCACTATCCCCAAACTCTTTCGAAGCGAAGAGTTTGATGAAAAAAGTTATATCCGTATGAAAAAACTGGATGGAAAACTAATCCTCGAACCCGTACAGATTATTGGTTATCCTGTGCGTAAATATTTAAGTTCCGAAGTAGATGACTTTTTTGCTCTCGATGATCGCGAAAGCATTAAATTGAAGAAAATGGGAATTCTGAAATGAAAGTATTATTTAATGCCTCAGTAGTGTTGGCAGGTCTCAGATCAAAAAATGGGGCGTCCGGTGAACTTCTAAGACTAATAAGCATTGGAAAAATAAATGGTTTAATTTCTCAGATGATATTTGATGAAATCATTAGACACTGCGAAAAATTGGATTTGAATCAAAAATTTGTTGAAGAACAAGTTTTAAATATTCTTGGAAAAAATATTACTAAATCCCCCAACGAAAAGACTGTAGAATTTTACTATTCAAAAGTCAGTGACCCAGGGGACGCTCATGTTTTAGCAACTTACGAAGAAGAAAATTGTGACGCATTAGTCACTTTGGATAAAAAACATTTACTAATTTTGCAGGGAAAAATAAAGGGTGTAAACATCTTTTCACCCGGGGAGTTTTTGATATCAAATTTTAGATAATTACTCAGGATTCACAGTCAAGCCTGAATTCTTCATGAATGTGTCAGTTGCTTCAATAGAATCATTACCAATTACCAATTGAAAAGAATTTAAACTGAGCAAGAAAACTCTTGCTTTTACAAAAACATCAACTGTCGTATTTCGGATTAAATTATAATCAGCACTAGTTTCTGGAAGGTATGTGGTCGATAAGCCATCTTTAGAGTTACGCTTCATAAGCTCGAATAATACTCTCTCTCTCTCTCTGCCTTTTGCAATCCCAGACTTGATGAAGATATAATAAGGTATGAAAAGTCATTCTAAAACAAAAATCGAAAACAAAACAAAAGAGCAAAAGTTCAAAATTTGGTGGACACTCTTTTTTAAAGAAAATAAAAAGATTCTAGATATACTTGCAAAGCGATAATTTGTTACTATATATAGTATGAATGAATGGGAACAGCAGCAACCAGTAGATGAAATGACGACTTCACCAAATGACCCTAACATTTCTTTGAAACATGTTGGATTACTGGCTGGCATAATTATTGTCCCCCTCGTTATCATTGGCGTAATTTTGCCTTTTATACCAAAACAAAAAGCTCCTCAAATTAGAATTGCAGACAGTGTAGTCCTACCATCCCCAACAACCAGTTCTATTTCAAACACTGTAGCAGTTGCGGTTCTCGCTTCTGTTACTGGCGACGTCCAAGTCAAAAAAGGTGAAGTCTGGTCAACGGCTGTGGCTGAGGATGAAATTGCCGAAAGTGATGTCATCAAAACCAGTTTCGATAGCCAAGCCACTTTGCTTTTTGATTCAGGGTCAATTATTCGCGTCGATCAAAATTCACAGATTGCTTTGTCTGAATATTCCAGAGATGGTGACAGCTGGATAATTAAAATTAATCAGATCTTCGGGCGATCTTGGAATCGAGTCCAAAAACTCATTGGCGGATCTATTTATGAAGTAAACACACCAACTGCTGTGGCCACTGTCCGTGGCACAACTTTTGCTATCGATGCCGATGCTAGTGGCTCAGCCATTACTGTCGACGAAGGTGAGGTCGTTGCCAGAATTATAGAAACTAAACAAGAAGTAAGAATCCAAAAACAAGAAACCGCTGATATTTC
This sequence comes from uncultured Gammaproteobacteria bacterium, assembly GCA_964360495.1. Lineage (GTDB taxonomy): Bacteria > Patescibacteriota > Microgenomatia > CAZETR01 > Amesbacteraceae > CAYHWU01. The sequence continues at coordinate 8,967 of CAYHWU010000015.1, read as the reverse complement.
CAAAAAAGAAGCTGTAGTTAGAAAGATTGAGAAATTGCCAGAATGGGTTGAGAAGCATAAACGCGAGGTCGAAAGAGAAGCTCCAAAAATCCAAGAGATCAAGCGTGAAATCGAACGAAAAGTAGAATTTAGACGTGAAGAGCGTCCCATACCTACCCCAACCCCATTTAGACCAACCCCAACACCAATAAAGATTGAGACAGAGAGACTATTACCAACGCCAACACCAATTTCTAAGATAGAAACTAGAACAGAAATTAAAACTGAAGATTCCACCTCGACAATATTGAGACAATAGAGTGGGTCGCCCAGGAGTCGGACCTGGCACCTCGTTCTTATCAGGAACGCGTTATAACCGCTAAACTAGCGACCCTTGAGCCCAATTATACTATAGAAAGATTATCCAGTGGAGAGGTCTTGTTTCTCTTCTCAGTCCTACACTTCTCACATTTGTGAACAATCACAAACTCCCCTTTTTGAGATTCAATGCGCAGAGGTTTCATCATTCCCCCACAGGTATTTAATCTATCTCCAGGATTAACATCAACATGTTTACTATACAAACAATTTGGGCAATGGTTGGTGTAACCAGTCCCTGTGACTTTTGTGCCACAATTTTGGCACTCAAAATCCTCAACCTTTTTTTGAAATTTCTTTGAGTCCATTTCTATATAAATTCTTCAAATTCTTGACGTGTCATATCTGCTTGGGCGAGGATTGAAGAAAAAGTTCCTTTGGCAATTTCTTTATGATTTGGAACAATTACTGTTTGCAATCGACCATGGTGTAATCCTCTAAGTTTAATATGACTGCCTTTCTGAGAATAAATTTCGAATCCGGCTTTGTGTAAGGCTTTAAGTGTTTCTTTGGCGGAGTATAATTTAGGCATACCCGAGGTTGACTGGCAACAGCTTTAAATCGGATAAGTATGGGAGACGAAGTTTATCGTCCTCAAAATATAATTCCAAAGCTTCTTGCAAATTGGCTCGCGCTTCGACCCGCGTACTTCCCTGACTAGCAACCTCAACTTCGACACATTTAGCCACAAAATATTTACCTTCTTTCCAGACCAATGCGTGTAATCCTGATTTCAGTTTTGTTTGTGCCATAATTTTATTATACACCAAAAATCCTCAACCTTTTTTTGAAATTTTTTTCAAGCTCATGAAGTTATTTTACTAGATTTTCATTTTCAAAGTCTTTGAAAATGATCTAGCCAGTACACAACCAGAGCAATCTACTCTAACATCCCTAATCTTGTTTATATTTCCATCACCCTCAATCGTCGCTTTAACCCATTTTCCACCCTTTGCACACAACACCCTATCTGTACTCAGTCGTTTGGGATCAAACTCTATATACCCCTTTCCAGCCGAACAAACATCAGCTACCTCAACTTCAATCATAATTTACAGATAATACTCTCTCTCTGGAAGTCAAATTTTTGAAGTGTGCAATCCAGTGCTTGACAAAATACACACTATATGACATACTGAGAATATGAATAATTTGAATATCGCTGATGTGGCAAACCAGATGATTCCTTTGACATACTTCCGCCGAAATGCTGGAGTTGTTTTTGATAAACTTTCCACTATTGGTCAATTTATTATTCTCCGAGACGGTCTTCCTATCGCCACTTTAAATTCAATATCTTCAGCCATAGACTGGGATGACTTTATGGAAAAAGTCAGAATTTCCAGATCGTTTAAGGGGAAAAGAGGAAATTTGTCGGCTATGATCGCCAAGGACCGACAAAATCATTAATATGCAAAAAATCGTGGTAGATTCATCTGTAATCGTAAAGTGGATAAGCGACCAGAATGAAAAGAATCTTGAAGCTTCGGACAAGCTGCTTACTGACTGTAGAGGCAGTTTAGTAGAGCTCTTTACACCAGAACTTGCAAAATACGAGGTGGGCAATGTTTTATGGAAAAAGGATTTTGATTTAGAACAGACCAAGACATCTCTGGCAACCATCTATTCTGGTCCACTGAAATTTAAAGAGCTGGACAAAGAAACCGCCCTACGAACTATGCAGATCGCCAGTGAGACTCAAATGACTTACTACGACGCATCATTTGTGGCTCTAGCAGAGAATCTGGATGCAATATTAGTAACCGACAACCCAAAACATCAAAGTAAATTTAAAGGGGTAAAAATAGTCCCACTTGCTGATTACAAATAAAAATCCTCAACTTTTTTTAACCTCGTGTTTCTCAATATTCAATCTGGCAATTCTTGTTATCTGACCAAATACTTCAGGTTCTATTGATGCAGCTCGAGCTTGATCGATTGTTAATCCCAATAATACAATTCCTCGTGCATATGCCCCAATTTTGTCATCTACAGCAGATTCATTCACTATTTGAATGATTGCTCCACCAATACCACGAGAAAAATCTGCTAAAGCGATCTCTTCTTTTAATTTATCGAGTGTCATTTGAGCCATGGGGATTTTTATATCATCTGGAGCTTCGTTAAGCTTTGCTTGGCCAGCGTCTGCCACAATTACATCCTGACCAACCCAGACAATACCGGCGTGGTTTCGAGGATCGTATTCTCCTATTTGCATAGAATCGGATGATACTCTCTCTCTCTCTCTCTCTGAAAGTCAAGACCTGTAGTAATTCCCACCTTCCAGGTGGGATTATTTGGGTTGTAATTGCTTGATCTCAAGCTCCAATGATCTGACAATATCTCTTAACACCATAACTTCTGTATAACGCAATTCTGAAAGTGAGCTTTCGTGTTTGACCCCATGAAAGTTTTTCATCTTTGCGGCTAGCTTTTCTTTGTATTTAGCCAAATCTGCTTGAAGTTGGGCAAGTTTTGTCATTTGGCCATGCCGGAACTAAATCTGGCAAATTCAAAAAACAACCAAGCAAAGCCTATTGTCATGGCAAACGGCGCCATGATAGAGACATAATTCTTGTGCCCTGGTTTGTAACCTCTTAATAATAAAGAGTTACTAACCACAGATATAGATGACAAGGCCATCGCCAGACCCGCTAGTTCTGGCTTTAAAATAAGTCCGGCAAAAGAAAAAACCCGAGCAGCGATTGGGATCCCGGCGACATTGTAAAACAAAGCAAAGAACATATTTTGTTTTATTTTTTGCATCGTCTCTTTGGATAAATCTATAGCATTGACCACATCTCTAAGATCGTTTTTAATTATAACTATTCCCCCAGACTCCATGGCCACATCAGTGCCAGAACCCATGGCGATCCCCAAATCGGCCTGTGCCAGAGCTGGGGCGTCATTGATACCATCTCCAACCATGGCTACCTTCTTGCCCATGGCTTGCAATTTCTTAACCTCGTCGGCTTTATCTTGAGGTAGAACCTCAGACAAAATATTAACGATTCCCACCTGTTGGGCAATCGCTTTTGCCGTCCTGGCATTGTCACCAGTTATCATCCAGACATCTATGCCCATTTTCAGCAAGCGATCAACCGCTTCTTTTGAAGTTTCTTTGACGGTATCAGCAACCGCTATTGCCCCCAAGACTTTGTCATCACAAGACAGTTCCATGACGGTTTTGCCTGCACTTTCCAAGTCATGATAAGTTTCATATTTTGGTTTACCAAAAAAATATGTTTTGTCATTAATTACTCCCGTAATACCTTGGCCAGGAATAGCCCTAAAATCAGAAACGGCAAATAATTTGCCCTCGTATTTTTTGACAATCGCTTCAGCCAATGAATGTTCGGAATAGGTTTCCAGGCTGGCTGAAATTTGCAATACATCTCCAATGATATCGGTCACGGTTGGTTTGCCGTAGGTCAATGTCCCGGTCTTGTCAAAAATTATGGCTTTGATTTTACACGCAGCTTCCAGTGGTTCGCCCCCTTTAACCAATATTCCATGTTCAGCACCTTTGCCAGTTCCCACCATGATAGCTGTGGGTGTAGCCAGTCCCAAAGCACAGGGACAGGCAATGACGATGACGGCAGTAAAGGCCATTAATGAGAAAGAGAGTGTTGCCCCAAGTACTAAGTACCAAATCCCAAAAGTAATCAAGGCAATAATTATTACTGCCGGCACAAACCAAGCAGAGATCCGGTCAGCAAAGGCTTGAATGGGGGCTTTGGATCCTTGGGCATCTTCAACCAATTTTATTATTTGTGACAGCGTACTTTCCGCGCCCACCCGAGTTGCTTCTATTTCAAAACTGCCAGTTTTATTGATAGTGGCTCCGATGACATTATCTCCCACGTGTTTTTCGACAGGCAAACTTTCTCCGGTAATCATTGATTCATCTATAGCCGAAGATCCTTTCAAAATTACCCCATCTACTGGGATTTTTTCACCAGGCCTGACCAAGACCACATCCCCCTTAATCACTTGGTCGATTGGGACATCCAAGGTTTCACCATTGCGCATGACCCGTGCAGTTTTGGCGGCCAATCCCATCAGTTTTTGAATGGCTTCAGAAGTTCGGCCTTTGGCCTTGGCTTCCAAAAATTTTCCTAAGATTACGAAAGTGATTAGAAAAGCTGCTGTTTCAAAATACAATTCAGGAATTTTCATCCCCTCAAGACCTATCAAAGAATTGTTCATCGCCCAATATTGGACAAAGTTCACAACACTGTAAAAATAAGCAACAGATGTGCCAATAGCAATCAGAGAATCCATATTGAAAGTCTTCATCCGCAGAGCTGATAACATTCCCCGATAAAATCCGGCACCAATATAAAACTGCACCGGCGTCGCTAAAATAAACGAGATTACTCCAACATAAGGCAACAGCATTTTGGCTCCTGGTATCCAACCAAAAAAATCAAAAAGCATAAAGTAGATCATTGGGACAGACAATATGAAACTAACCAAAAACCTGAGCCATTCTGATTTTATTTTTTCTGTTTCATCGATGGCTTTTTGAGAAGCCTGATAACCCGCTTTGGCAACTGCATTTTCCAAATCAGTGATTTTGGCAAGACTGGGGTCATAAACTATAGAAGCTTTTTGAGACGCAAAATTTACATTAGCCTGAGAAACCCCAGGAACTTTTTTGAGTTGACGCTCGATAATATTGGCACAGGATGAACAATGCATCCCAGATATAGCCAAATTTACGCGTTCGGTTTTGGCGATTTTTGATTTTTTCATCAATCTAATTGTATACCCTCCAAATTCATCCTGCTCTAGTTGACCTTCGACTTCAAATTGTGGCTTCATAGTGTGTTTCTTTCAGGGCTTGATTAACTTCGTCCAATTCTATTTTTCTATCACTTTTTAATTCTACCGTTTTTTGACCAAGATCGACATTTACAGCTGTTACCCCGGATATGTCAGAAAGTATCATCTCACATAATTTTTTGCAAGCACTACAAGTAAGCCCAGTGAGATTAAATTTATTCAACATATTTTTTATTTTCTACCACATTAAATGTTCCATTGTACATACCCATGGTGCAAGAGAAGCGCACTGTTCCAACTTCTGTCGGTGTAAATTCGATTATATTTTGTCCTTTTCGCAATCCCTGACGAATTCCAAGTTTACTGGAGATAATGCTACTTGCACAAGTGTTGATGTTTTCTGATGTAATTATCCAACGGACCGGAATCCCTTGGGTAATTGTAAAATTATTGGGAATATAGCCATTTGAATTTTGCTTCATGTATATTTCTTGGAATCCGTTAACTATTTTTACAGCAGGGTCGGAAGTTTCACTGCCTAAGACGCTGGGGAATATTCCCAACAGGTTTATGCCGTTTGAGATATTAAAAATGGCAAGCATGGCCACGACGACCCCTGCCCCTTTGAAAAATAAACGGGCAAAAGATCCTTTGACGATTGACGTCAATCCCCCTACTCCCAAAAGTCCCGGAGCAGTCCCCAAAGCAAACACTCCCATAGTCAAAGCTCCGGTTATGGGACTGCCGGTACTCATGGCGTAGAGTTGCATGGCTTGAGTAAAACCGCAGGGCAAAAAGAAAGTTGTGGCTCCCAAAATTGCCGGATTGGTTTGTTCTTTGATACCCAAGGCTCTGCCAATCGATTTTGGCAAGGTAAATGAAACTTTTTTCAAAACCGGAAAAATATCTACCAGCTGTCCCCCCAAAACCAACATCACCAAACCAACTACGATCGTCAAAATGCCAAGGACTGATGTTGATAATTGAAAAAACGATCCAACCCAGCCAATTAGTCCACCCAAAATAAAATAAGAAATTATTCTCCCTAAATTAAAAAGAAGATGGGGTTTGAATTTTTCAAGTTTTGAAGCTCCGGGATTGGCAGCTGAAAACCGAGCTGAGGCTCCCAAAACTAAACCGCCAACCAAGGCCATACAGGTTGAAACTCCGGCAGTCAAACCTATTAAAAACACCACTGGCAAACTATTGTAACTGCCAGAGATAAGATCACTTAGTCCAAATATTCCAAGACCGCGAGCCAACAAATATGCTCCCATTACCAACAAAAAAACTGTGCCCAATTCATGATAATCCCGAGGGTCGCGGGATATCCAACCCTGTTGGTCAATGCCTTGGGAATACCCAGCCCTCTCGATGGCTTTCGTTATCTCAGCATTGTTTATATCATTCTGACAATCAACATAAGCGATACCTTTCTGATGATGAACCGAAACCTTGGCAACTCCTGGAACCTTGAGTAATTCTTCCTCAATGAGCATTTCGCAAGACCGACAATGCATGCCCTTAATGTTTATTTTGCAACTTTGCATAAGGGAGAGTTTACAAAAGAAGCTATGAAGATTTAATGAAGAAACAAGTAATTTTATTTAGCAGAACTATTGATAAATCAAGATAAGGTAGAAAACAACTCGGTAAAAGCATTTTTTATATCCTTGTCTTTGACATTTTTAAATACTGAATCAAAATCAACATCTTTGAAATCAGATGCTTCTTTACCAAACTGCTTTTTAAATTCTTTTCTACAATAATCTCTAAAATTACCCAAGTCGTTATTGAAATCAGAAGGTTTTTTAGGATTTTTGCCAGAAAACTTTAAGAGTAAATGTTCAGTGTTGTATTCCGAAAATTGAACAATATCACCGTTTTGTTTTATAAGTTCCTCGATTTTTGATGAATCGTTTAAGTCTTTATCCAACATGAAAAATCTTTTTTGTCCCTTATATTTTTCTCTTATCAATTCATATTTTCTTTTAAAGTCTCCAATGTTTCCGGCACTATTTAATTTACCTCTGGATACTCCAACTTCCACAAGCTCTACCTTGTCACTAAACTTTATCTTAGATTTACTAAACACATTCTTGAACTTATTTTTTGTTAAGTAGCCAAATAACCTGTACTCAGCAGTTCCTTCACTAACCAATAAATAATATACATCAAAACTTTTTTTAGTACTCATGCGTTTTAAAGCAAATTATTTATTATTCTATTGAAATCAATGGTATCAGGTACTCCACCAAGAGAACCGAGACGATATATTCTTTTTACATTATCTCTTTCCTTTACATCATAATCTGATACTTTTGACACGATAATATTATCATCCTTCTTCTCTAATATGTGAGCTTGGTCATTTTGTAAGAGATCAAAAGTTTCGTGGTTATGTGACGAAAAGAATATTTGAGCATTATGCTTGTTTATATCTTTATCTTTGAAGAGATTTAGGATAGCAATTTCCATATCCGGATGGTAGTACTTACTTGTTTCGTCATAAACAACAATACCGCCCGATTTTATAATTTTAAGAACATGGCCCATATAAGCGATAAGCTCTCTTGTCCCAGCAGAAAGTTCCATGATACCTAAATTCTTATAAAAGTTACTATATTTTGCCTCGTACGTGAAAGTAAAAGATTTATTGATGGGATTATTGTCTCCTTCTTTTTTAATGACAAGACTCTCAAAAGAAGGTTCAAAATATTTAACTATAGAATTAACAGTACCAAGTTTTTCACTTTGTGTTTTGGTATCGTTAAAATAATTAATAGCAAAATCCACTAATCCATTTATATTATTTTGTCCCATCTGAACTGACCTCTTATCAGTAATAAAGCAAAATTTATTTTTAATTTGTTTAAGCTCAGAAATACCTATTTCGTTTTTAAGATTAGCAAATACTGCTATATCAGAACTTTCATCTAAAATAACAGAAAGGAAAGAAGATTTTTTAGGGGCTACAATATTTTTTGCTAAAGTACCTATCTTTTTTTCTACACTCGTTTCAAGCGAGATACTATGATCTTTTCTACTGAATATTTTCTTACTATTTTTATAAAGGACTTCTTCTGATATTTCTTTACCTTCATTTGTGATAGAAATTAAATAATTATATTTATCATTATCATCAATTATGAAGTCCATCTCCATAACAATGGGTTTTGTCTCCATACTTGTATGATAGTTGGGAAAGGAGATGACAGTCTCTTGTTTGATACCATTAGGTGCAATTATAAATTCCTGTTGTCTTGCTAACATAATCCGAACAATTGTGTCGATAACATTTAGCACAGTACTTTTACCTGATGCGTTAGCACCATAAAAACCAGAAATAAGAGATACTCTTTCTTTCCTTATATTTACATAACCTACCTTTTCTTTCTCACCCCCTTCGGTGAAGATTACTTCTATAGGATCTTTTATCCCATAAAAATTGCTTGCTTTAATTCTTGTTATTACCATATATCTATTAAATTACATTAATTTGTAATTAATATGCCTAGTATATTCCATTTTATTTTAAAAGTCAAGTACTTTTGACAAAAAAGTGTTCTTTTGAGTTTTTCCTTTTGTAAACTATTTTCAATTGAAGCTAAATTTGGTAAAAATAAAGGGTGAAACCGCACTACGGCAGTATCCGACGGGTAAAAACTAAATCAGGTTCAATTGCCATTCAGGTTGGAAACTATCGGGGAAAAAATTTTAAACTCCTAAAACATATTGGCCCAGGATATACTTCTTAAGTGAAACAATCATTTCTTCAAAAAGAAATTGTAGAGGCTGGCAAATAGATAGCCTACCAACCAA
>CAYHWU010000014.1:0-15543 GCA_964360495.1 uncultured Gammaproteobacteria bacterium | reverse complement strand
AACTATTGTTCATAATGAGTGCCATCTCGTCAGCAATCTCGACACCTGTTTCTTCCATGACTTCCCTCTTGGCAGTCTTTTGTAAAATATCAAAAACATCTTCTTTAACTGGATCTACTTTGCCACCAGGAATTGTCCACCTTCCTGGCATGTGTTCTTCTTCCCAAGATCGTTGGGAAATCAAAACTTTGTCCTCCCAAAAAACCACAGCGTTTACCAAAATTTGAAATTGATTATTTGCACTCATAGTAAAATGTTATCATAAACTTCCTAAATCCAACTCCTTATCAAACTTAATCTTCTCCACAAAATCTGGTAAATGGCTGACGAGGATGATTGGACCTTCGTAAGCATTGATGGCCTTGGCAATAACTGGAATATGTCTAAAATTAATATGGTTTGTGGGTTCATCTAAAATCAAAATTCCAGGCTTTTGCAAGACAAACCTGGCATAACAAAGCAAACCTTTTTGGCCATCGGAAAGCGAGCCAATTTGATTATTTAACATTTCGCCACTTAATAAAAATCTGACTGCTGCTTCGTAAATATCTTGGTGTCTGGTCGTCTCACTGACTTCCAAAAGTGATTGAAAAGCAGTTTGATCAAAGTTTAGTTCTGAAAAATCTTGGCTATAATAGCCCACTCTAATATTGGGATTGATGTCTGCGCTCTCCTTTTTGATAATAGATTTTAAAAGTGTACTTTTGCCAATGCCATTTGGACCCTTGATGAGAAGCCTGCTGCCTTTAACCAATTCGGTCTCGATAGGTTTTTTGATTTTTATAATATAGCCAATATATTCCTGATTGGGAATTGTAAAATCGGGAATGGTCTTGTCTTCCCTTCTCATTTCGACCAGCTCTTCCCTGTCTTCTTCAATGTCTTCACGAATACGACGAGCAAGCTGACTCATGGCAATACTTTTGCCTCCCAATTTATTCACTTTTTCAAAGCGGTCTTTGATACTCTTTTGCAGTCTGGCATTGGCCATGCGATCGCGCTCTAGTTTGGCTGCAATTTCCAAAAAGACGTCATAATAATTTCCTACAAATTGTTCGACTTTGTGGATATGACTGTCGAGATTTAAAACTCCATCGGTAAAACAGTTTAAGAAATCAGCATCGTGGGAAATAACTATACAAGTTTTTTTGTATTCCATGAGAAATGTAGTCAACTCCCCAATTCCTGTTTTGTCCAAATTATTTGTGGGTTCGTCGAGCAGCAAGACATCGGGATTGGAAATAAGGGCATATCCCAAAAGCAATCTGGCCTTTTGGCCTCCAGACAACTCGCGCACTTTTCTGTTCAAGGGAACGTTGAGGTTAACCGTCTTCATAATTTTACGAACAGCAGACTCTGGATAATCGAAATAAGACAAAATATCTAAATCCAATTTTTCTGCTGGAACCATTTGCTGGGCAATACCAATGGTAGTCCCAAGTTCCAAATTTATTTTTCCCGATTGGGGAGTAAGCTCTCCTAAAAGCAATTTGAAAATAGTACTTTTTCCCGCCCCATTTTGACCAATAATGGTCACAATTGAGTTTCTGCGCACGTTAAAGCTAGCCTCTTCCAAAATGACTTTCTTGTCATTGTAAGCAAAGCTAACGTTATCAAACCTTATGACTACGTCTTCCTGGGCCATATCAAGCCTCTATTTTAACAGGTATATAATAAATAGAGTATGAAAAAATTTAATTTAAATAATGTAATCACTTATCAAACTAAGTCTGGCGCAATTGAGTTCAAAGGTGATTTGGGCAATGATACTATTTGGGCAAATTTGGATCAGATTTCCAACCTTTTTGGGCGTGATAAGTCGGTAATTTCTCGACACATCAAAAATCTATTTAAGGAAAAGGAACTAGTTGAGAAATCAGTTGTTGCATTTTTTGCAACAACTGCCAAGGATGGAAAAACTTATGATGTTGAGTATTTTAACCTAGACCTAATATTGTCTGTTGGATACAGAGTCAACTCCACACGAGCTACTTTATTTCGTAAATGGTCAACAAAAATACTTAAAGAATATATCACGAAAGGATACTCAATAAACAAACGATTAGTCACAAGAAATTACCAAATGTTCTTGAAAGCCGTTGACGATGTCAAAAGTTTATTACCAAACAGCGTCGCAATTGATACGGGTGGTGTGTTGGAATTAGTAAAGATGTTTGCTTCAACTTGGATGTCCCTTGATGCATACGACAAAAGTGATTTACCAATGATTGGCTTCACCAAGAAACAAGTTAAATTCTCTATCGACGAATTGACTGACGCGCTATCAAAGTTAAAAGTTGAAATTAACTCGGATATTTTCGGAGTCGAAAGAAATTTTGGTGGCTTCGAAGGTATAGTCGGCAATATTTTTCAATCATTTGCAGATCAAGATGTTTATCCAAGTATTGAAGAAAAAGCTGCTCATTTATTGTATTTTATAGTTAAGGATCATCCATTTATGGATGGAAACAAAAGATCGGGTGCATTTGCTTTTATTTGGTTTCTCAAAAAAGCAGGTATTTTGAATACCTTAAAAATGACACCGGATGCACTAACTGCTCTGACACTTCTTGTTGCTGAGAGTGATCCAAAAAATAAAGATCGAATAATCGGTTTAATTTTACAATTGCTTAAAATATGACAAAAGGAATGCTGATGTTTGTAATATTGGTACTGGCGATTGCCTTGGGCTCTTGGTTTTTGATACCAGAATCTAAGTCTGTACAACCGCCACTTACTCGTTTAGAATCTATATCAACTATGCAGCCAATTACAGAACTTAAAATTGAAGACACAGTTGTTGGAACCGGAGCCGAAGTAAAACCTGGGGATACTGTGGTTATGCACTATACTGGAACTCTTATTTCTGGAATCAAATTTGATAGCTCACTCGATCGTGGTCAACCATTTGAAACTCAAATTGGAGTTGGTAGGGTGATCCAGGGCTGGGACAAAGGAGTGCCTGGCATGAAAGTCGGCGGCAAACGTAAACTATATATACCCTCTAGCATGGCTTATGGTGAAAGAGGAGCCGGTGGCGTCATTGCTCCAAATTCAGATCTCATCTTCACAGTCGAACTTCTAGCCATCAAGTAAACAGCTATAATGCCATTATATGTTGGTAGATGAAATAAGGATCAAGATTAGTGCTGGGCATGGTGGTGCTGGAAAATTTGCGCCAATTAAAGCTTTTAAATCAGCCTATCATCCAGGAGACGGTGGCCGAGGAGGGGATGTTTATGTCACAACTACCTCAGATCTATCTGCTTTAAATCGTTTTGTGGGTGTAACCCAGATCAAAGCCGGTGACGGTGAGCCTGGTGGAGCCAACAATTCGACCGGTAAAAGTGGTAAAGACATTGAGATCACGGTTCCTATTGGAACTTCTGTCAACGACCTTGAGCTCGATCATCTGGATCAGCGTGTTCTTCTCTGTAAAGGTGGGCTTGGAGGCCGTGGGGGCAACCTGCGGGCTCAGGCAGGGCTCCCTGGTGAGAGTATTAGCGCTCATCTCGTTTTAAAACTGATCGCCAAATATGGCTTGATTGGCCTACCCAATGCTGGTAAAAGCACCCTTCTCAACGGTCTAACCAACGCCAACGCTCAAGTTGGAGCTTATCCATTTACTACCTTAGAGCCAAACTTGGGCGTCTACAACGGTCAAATTATTGCTGATATTCCAGGTCTTATCGAGGGAGCTTCAGGGGGGAAAGGTTTGGGTATTCGCTTCCTAAAACATATCGAAAAAGTGAGCTTACTGCTCCACTGCATTGCTTGCGACAGCAAAGATATTTTGAAAGATTATGAAACTATTAATGCAGAACTAGCTAAATTCGGCCAAGGTTTAATTGATAAACCTCAAGTCATTGTTTTGACGAAAACTGATTTGGTTGACCCCAAGATTGTCACCAACTACCTGAGTAATTTCGAGGGTAAGCAAGTTGCCACTGTTAACAAATTTGAACTTGATAGTATAAGGTCGATTATTGGTAATATATAGATTTGTGGGGTTCCCGAGTGAATAGACACTCCATATTCACGGGCAATATCTGGAATCTTAGCAAAATCGTGGCGGACGGGCGCACGGGTATCGAGTCCAGCTTTGAGGGCAGTCAAATACATTAGTGAGGCAAGATGACAAACACCGTCGCCACCAAGAAACCATCTGATTTAAAACCTTGAGCTAAAGTAAAGTCAGAATTGGTGGTTTTTGTGCCTTTGCCATGGAATGAAAATTGCTCACCAGGTTTAAGTGCAAATTCATTCCCCGTACGCTCGATTGTGTGTAGAATATTGTACTTAAAAACCTCGTTTACAAAAGACACCGCATAACGGTTGGTCAGCGACAAACTATGGGTTGCCAATACTATTGTAATTATGTGGTTAAACAATGCCTAACTTATCATACTATAGGTCTAATTGCAAACCAGCGTGGTATACTAGATATGCATGAAATTTTGGTCACTAAGTTTGCATTTTTACCAGCCTCCCACCCAGGAAGACAGTATCACTTGGAATATTTTGATTTTTTGTTATCTTCCCCTACTTCGGATGCTCGATTCCAAGTCTGGTTATGGTATTACCGTTAACATCAATGCTTGTTTGGTTGACCAAATCAGAAAACTTGGTTCATCAGAATTCTTTGAATTGATTGATCGCTTGGCTCGTGATGGAAAAGTTGAGTTTCTCAATAGCGCCAGATATCACCCATTATTACCCTTGGTACCCGCTGAAGTTTTGGCTCGGCAAATTCAAACTGATTACAAATCCCCAGGATTTTTTCCGTCAGAGCTTGCGATAAACAAAGAAACTCTAGACCTCCTACCCTACAACTACGTTTTGATTGACGAATCAGCGTTGGATGAATATTCTCCCATGGTTAAATACAACAATAAGTATTTATTGGTCAATAAACGAAGTGTTTGTGAGCTCTTGCGGGGATACCAGGGTCAACTCAAAGCCGAAGCTGTGTCAGACCTGCTGTCTGATGGCCTAAATGTGGCAGTCTCTGATGCTGAACTCTTTGGCCACCATTACACTGAACGCCTGGAAGTTTTGGCTAGCCTTTTGGACCGGTCTGATATCAAATTTTTAACAGCCTCCCAAGCTATAGCCCAATTTTGCACCTGGGCGCCTGAAGTAACCAATATTAAGCCTTCGACCTGGCAGAATTGCCAAGCTTTTGCTCTTTGGGATAAAAACGATCTTCAAAAAGAGTATCTAAAATTATTGGAGTTAAATCCTGATGTCGATGTAGCCTTTTCATCTTGCTATTTATATTGGCTGTCCAACTGGCCATGGTGGCACCCAGGCCTTGTTGAACGTGGCGTAAACAGCATGCCCAAAGGTTCACAAACCAAAGCCTTTTTGGACAAAATGTGGGCATACCATACTTCGGGCAAAGTCGAAGCAAATTACTCAGCATTCAACAAAAGTGTTGCCGATCGCTTGTAGAGGTCAATATATTTTTTGGCCGATTTGTCCCAAGAAAAATCTTGCTCCATGGCTCGTTTCATAATTTTGGTCCAAATAGCCTTATTTTTATATGTTTCCAGAGCTCGAATTACCGCCGTCAGAAAACTCATGGCCGAAAAGTTCTTGAAAGAAAACCCAGTGCCTGTGCTCGAGGTTGGATCGTAATCAACGACCGAATCAGCCAATCCCCCAGTTGAGCGGACAATGGGCACACAACCGTAGCGCATCGATTCGATGGCGACAATTCCACCTGGTTCATATTTGCTGGGCATAAGGAGCATGTCAGCTCCTGCAAATATTTTTCTTGGAAGAGTACTGTCATACATTAGGTGGGTTCCAACCATGCCCGGATGTTTTTTTTCTAAATTGGCAAAGAAGTCACGATGCCTGTTATCGCCAGGTCCACAAACGACTAGTTGGACTTTGCATTCTTTGAGAATAAAATCGATGGTCTCCATAACCAGATCTAGACCTTTTTGACCATCGAGTCTGCCAACTATGGCCAAAATGGGAGTATGTTGTGAAGATTCCAAATTGAATTCTCTCTGAAGATCAACTTTATTTTCTTGTCTGGCAGTTAGGTCGTAAGTAGAATAATGAGCTTTGATGAGTTTGTCTTTCTTTGGATCAAAGCTTGCATAATCAAGACCATTTAAAACACCATAAAATTTACTGCGCAATTCTTTGAATAGTTTATAAAGTTTGGGTGCATATTCTTCAGTTAAAAGCTCTCGAGAGTAAGTTTGGGATACAGTATTAATAAGATCAGAGTGAATAATTCCTCTTTTTAAACCATTTTGTCTCATAAAGCGTTCGCTAAAGAATGGCTCGAGGGCGCCTTTACCATCGTCATAATCCATTTCGGATGCATGATCAAAGTCAAAAACGCCTTGATGGAGGTTGTGAATTGAGAAAACAGTTGAAATATTTTTGAATTTTTCTTCGTCTTTGTATTCGGTTCGCAAATAATTTGCCAAATAACCAGTATGCCAATCATTGATATGGATGACGTCAGGAACAAAATCACTTTGTTTTACAAATTCGAGAGCTGCCTTGCTCAAAAGCCCAAAACGAATATGATCGTCTGAATAACTATAAACATTGGCCCGTTGCTCATAATACTCTTTGTTTTCGAGAAAATAGATAATGGGATCGTCTTTTTTGGGATTTTTGAGAACTTTGACATTGCAAATGATATCCGAAACATTTAGGCCATCGATGACACTATCAACTTTTAACAAATCGTTACTAATAATGCCGTATTTTGGTGTAAAAACCCTAATATCTACACCAGCTTTTTTGAGTGCCTTTGGTAAGAAGTAAGCAACTTTGGCCAAACCTCCAACTTCAGAAAATGGACTGACTTCAGCACAGACAAACAAAACCTTCATAAATTTATTATATACTAGTTACATGATAGTGGTAGGCATGGGGGGATCACATTTGGCAGCAGATCTTTTGAAAATCTTGAAACCTGAATTGGACATCACTGTTTATAGAGATTATGGACTACCAAAAGTTAAAGAAAACGAATTGGTCGTACTGAGTTCTTACTCTGGTAACACTGAGGAAGTCTTGGATGCATACGACAAGGCCTCAGGTCTCAATAGAGCAGTTATTACTACAGGTGGAAAGCTTTTGGAAAAAGCAAAGCTTGATAATACAAAATTTATACTCTTGCCAGCTGGTCTTCAACCACGAGATGCTATCCATTTGTGTTTGGCAGCCTTGTACGAACTTTTGGGAGAAAAACTAGAGCTGCCAGAGGTGAAACCAAACGAACCCATTGAAATAAAAGACCGCATTCCTTTGATTTATACTTCAAGTCAGTTTCAAGCCTTAGGATACATCTTTAAAATAAAATTTAACGAGACAGGCAAAATCCCAGCTTTTAATGATGTTCTTCCTGAGGCTGATCATAACGAAATAAATGGCTTTGCTAAATTTAATAATTTTTATGGTTTATTTGTGACAGATGAAAACGATCATCCTCAGGTAGTTAAGAGAATGGTGATTACGGCAAAACTTTATAACGAGATTGGTATCCCTACTAAGTTTATTCAACTTGAGGGCATCGATATGTTGCATAAAATATTTAATTTTCTAGATTTGGCCAATGTTACAGCCCTGGCCACCGCCAAGCTTTATGGACTTGACCCTGTAGCAGTGCCTATGATTGAGAAATTAAAGAAAGAACTAGTTGTTTAAAAGTTTTAACTTTTAATTGCGGCGAATTCGCCATAATTAGGATCGAATATCAAAAAAAGTGATACAATTTTAGATGTCCGAGGGAATCGGACAACTGAATATGACAACAGTGAAACCAACAGAAACTGCAAAAGTTATTATAAAAAATAACATTTATCTATCTTTGAGTACGACGATAAATTTAATCCCCTGGGTAGCCCCTTTGTATTATGCTGTTAGTGATAATTACACTTTTTATTTTATTTCTCAGTTAGACTCACTTCATACTCAACACATCTTGAAAAATCCACAGATTGCGTTTGCAATATTTGATTCGCACCAAAAAGAAGGAACTGGCAATGGAGTACAGGGATCTGGAAAGGCATATCTCTTAAAAGAAGAGGAACTGCCAGAAGCTTTTAAATGGTATCACACAACATATATTGAAATGAAAGCTGAATCTTTTAAAGAACCTGCACCATATCGTTTTTTCAAAATTATTCCAGAACATTTTTATGTACAAGACCCTGACGCTCCAACAGATAAGAGAGTTGAAGTACAATTATGAAATTGCCACAACCTCAATCACAAATAATTATTTACAAAACCGAATCTGGTGAAACCAAGATTGATGTCCGATTTGAAAACGAAACTGTCTGGCTCACGCAAAATGCTTTGGCAGAACTGTTTCAGACTACAAAAAACAATATAAGTCAGCACGTTAAAAATATCTTTGAAGAGGGTGAGTTAGATCAAAAAGCAACTGTTAAGAAATTCTTAACAGTTCAAAAGGAGGGCAATCGTGAGATAAAACGTGAATTAGAATACTACAATCTTGACCTAATTATTTCTGTAGGTTATAGAATAAAAAGCCGAATTGCTACAACATTTCGACAATGGGCAACCCTGAGATTGCGCGAGTATATTGTAAAAGGTTTTGTAATGGATGATGAGCGATTAAAAAATCCAGATTTACCCTTTGATTACTTTGAGGAATTAACTCGCCGGATCACAGATATTCGCACCTCTGAAAAGAGATTTTATAGAAAAATTACTGATATTTATGCCACCAGTGTCGATTATGATCCAAAAAACGAACAAAGTATTTTGTTTTTTAAAACTGTACAGAATAAGATGCATTATGCAATTACAGGAAATACAGCGGCAGAAATTATAGCCAGTAGAGTAGACAGTAAAAAACCAAATATAGGTCTGACTAACTTTCGTGGCAGTAAGCCAACAAAAGAGGAAATAGTAATTGCCAAAAATTACTTAAGTGAGCAGGAACTTTTGGTCTTGAATAATTTGGTCGAACAGTACCTGGTATTTGCCCAAGGACAGGCCATACAGCGAATTCCTATGTATATGAAAGATTGGATAGAAAAACTTCATGCGTTTTTACAGATTAACAATAAAAATATTTTAAAAGATGCAGGCAAGATATCTCACGAACTGGCAATAGAAATCGCCGAAAGAAATTTTAAAGAATTCAAAAGAAGAGAAGCTAAAGAAATTGCTGATGATTTTGACACTACGGTCTTGAATATTCTTAAATTATCAAAGAAGAAGAAACTGGTATGAAATATCTAAGTAAAGAATCATTCAAAAAAGCTCTGAAGTGGATTAAACAAAATGCTAGACCACTTGAAAAGGCACGGCTACGTTTTTATTTTGAAAATGATGCCGTTGATGAAGTAAAAACAGAGCTAGAGAAATTTCAAAATACTGATGGTGGTTTTGGCCATGCGCTAGAACCTGATCTCCGAACACCAAATAGTTCAGTTTTAGCTACTTCACTCGCCTATCAAATACAAAATATCGAATCTGCAAACCAATATCTATTGAACAATTACGATAAAAAAAATAAAACTTGGAGAATAATTCCACTATCTGCACAGAACTCTCCGCATGCTCCATGGTGGGATCAGGCAGATCAAAAAGAAAAGTTTTCAGGTTTCCATCTTAATCCCACAGCAGAGATTCTGGGATATTTACCTGAATTCAATTCTAATTTAGGAGAAAAAATACTAAGCGTTTTGAAGAAACTTAACGAAATTGAAATGCATGACTTTTTGTGTTGCAAAAGACTATCTGAATCTAAAAATATTCCAGACGCCTTTCGGCAGGATTTAATTATCGAGTTGGACAGATTGCTTGATACTTGTTTGGTTATTGATTCTACAAAGTGGAATGGATATGGTTTGCGTCCTCTACAAGTTATAGATTCTCCTGATTCATTTTATTATAAACGGCTTCAAAGTCTTATCGATGAGAATTTAGATTATGAGATCGATTCGCAAGATAATAGCGGTGCTTGGCTTCCGACTTGGTCATGGCAGGGAACATATCCAAATGAGTGGGAGAGAGTAAAAACAGAATGGTCAGGTATCCTTACCTTAGACAAGTTGTTAATACTCAAAAAGTTTGGACGAATTATATCCTTATGAAAAAGTTGATCGCCTTTGATTTGGATGGAACGCTGACTGAAAGTAAGACTGATATTGATGCTGAGATGGTTGACTTGTTGACCCAACTGCAAAAAATAAAAATGGTGGCCGTTATTGGTGGGGCCTCGTTTAAACAATTCCAGAAACAATTTCTCAATTATCACAAATTTTACGAGAACTTATATATTATGCCTACTTCAGGGGCAAGTTTATATAAATATGAAAATGGTCAGTGGCAAGTGATGTACCAAGCCTTGTTGACTCCAGATGAAAAACAACAGATTTTTGAGGCTTTTGATAAAGCTCTAAAAGAAATAAATTACGAGCATCCTGTCAAAACTTATGGCCAGATAATTGAAGATCGAGAATGCGAAGTAGTTTTTTCGACACTTGGACAAGAAGCCCCTTTGTCTGCCCGTCTATCCTTGAAATTCGATCGTCGTCCAGAAATTATAAATGCTATAAAAAAGCATCTGGCTCAATTTAAAGTCTCTCTGTCTGGTATTAACTCAATTGATGTTACACGACTTGGAATTGATAAAGGATTTGCCATCGAACAACTCGAAACTATTTTACAAATTAGCAAAGACGAAATTGTTTTTGTCGGTGATGCTATTTATGAAGGCCGCAACGATTTTGCGGTAGTACGTACTGGAGTCGAGCTAGTTCGAGTCTCAGACCCCACTGACACCAAGCGGTTTGTAAAATCGCTCTTGGTACTCCCCTAACATTCGAGTCGTACTAAATTTAGTTTTTATGAGATTTCTAGCATTGTGCATGTGTTCATGCCAGACTGGTTTGTTTTGATAAAACATGGGAACAATATCGTATTCTAAAATATCCAAAATATTGTTTTGCAAATCGTCGTCATTTAACACCCAGCCGATTTTATATAGATCAATCTCTCCCACCCATCCATCGGATGTAGAGCATGGAAGCGTGCCGTTTAAAGCAGCTTTCATGCCACTAGTTCCACAAGCTTCGTAACCGACTACTGGGGTATTTAGCCAGACATCACAACCAGAAACCATTTTTTTTGCCACGTCCATATCGTAATCTGGAATATATGTTGCGATATCTCCAATTTTATCTTTAATTACTCTTCTTAATATCTCGAGTAGTTTTTGGCCTTGTTTATCAGCCTCGTGTGGTCCGCCTGAAAAAATTATTTTAACTGGGGATTGGCTATTTCTAGCAATTTTGGCAAATCTATCAATCTGATCTAAAATTGCCAATGGTCTTTTGTATTCTACAAATCTTCGTGCCCACCCCAATATTAGTGTATTGGGATCCCAGCCAATTTCTTTCATTAATTCTTCTTTTCTTGTTTTATGACCAGCAACCAGATCATCTCCAACCATATCCCAAGATTTAATGTGAATACCGTTGGTAATGGGAATCATGGCATGTTCGGTCCAAATTTCCGAGGCCTTTTTGGCATGAAGCTTACTGACAGCATTGACATTTTCAGACATGCGAAGGGCAAGCATTGTTAGTGAAAAAACCGACGATTCTGGAACCAAACCTAATTTAATAATTTCATCTACTGGAACCCCAATTTCCCGGGCATACCCAAAAAGCAACAATGACACCAAATCTCTGTCATAGATTTCACTGCCTGCAGCAACTAAAGTATGGTTGGTAAAAATAATTTGTTTTTTGGCAAAAAAGACCGCCTCTTCGAAACTCAGATGTTTTTCTTGCATCTCATGTCGAATCAATTCTAGAGTCAAAAATGCAGAGTGACCTTCATTGAGATGATAAATATCTGGGTGTATTCCTAGGGCCTCTAGCACTCGTAAACCTCCAATACCTAAAATTATTTCTTGTTTCAATCTTGTTTCTTTGTCCGCTACATATAATTTGTGAGTAATTGGTGGAGAACTAAGTAAGTAAACTGGAATTGACCCCACAGAATATTTGTAAACCTGAACTGGAACCATTTGGTCTTGAATAGGAACTTCAATTTGCAAAAGAGGAGCAATTTTGGGCGAGTTGTCGAAATCATAAAACAATCCTACCGCTACCAAGGGTAGTTTTTGTTCGTCAGCTTCCCTTAAATAATCTCCAGCCAAAATACCCATTCCCCCAGCATAAGTTGGCAAGATAGAATTTAGAGCGTACTCAGCGCAAAAGTAAGCGATTGGTTTATTGGTCATAAATGTATTATAACTGCTAAAATAGCAAAGTCATGGAGATAATACACCCCGTCATTGCCAAACTGATATCCAATCTTAGTTGTGGAAAGACAGCCAATTTGCATACCCAATCAGATCAACAAGATGCTGTGACAAAAATAGCTAGGGTTTATGAGCTGGCCCGCAATGCCTTGGAATATCGAGCAGAACACTTGGTTCGACGGGCAGCCATTGAACGCATTTTGCGCCGGCAAATTGTTTTTAGTCATGACTCCAAGAAATTGGGAAAAACTGAAGTTGACCACAACTGGTTACTGGGACTGATTTCTGCCGAAATTGAAAGCTCGTTTAATCCCAACCACGATTATCATGAGTTTACTAAATTTGCATTCAATGTTTTGCGTAAACGAATCGAGATTGATGACCCAGATATCGATCTGATGCTATATGTAGCCATCGACAAAATTTTCTCTCAATCCGATGAAGCTGGAATTTCTTACCATTTATATCAACTTAATCCCCAATCAAATCTAGATGAAACATATTCCGCTTTTAAAAAAGTTATCGATACAAAAGCTTTGAACACTCTCTGTGTCTTTGTGAGAAAACAGATGGGACCATTGATGTTGATTCGAGATTTATATTTTGCAGCACCAATCGAATTTGAAAAATCTCTTTGCGACCAAGAGGTCTTCACTAGAAAAGCGATCTTGGTTCTGCAGGATCAATTACGATTGGTTAAATCGCGTATGAATACGGCCACTATCCGTAGTTTAATTTATGTCTTTTTAACCAAAATGATTATCGGTGTTCTTCTAGAGTCACCCCTGGAACTTTTAATTTTTGGCCAAACTCATTACTTAACTCTAATTATTAACATGATCGTTCCAGTGGGAGTGATGTGGTTGATAGTCTCAAATATTCATCTCCCTAAACCCAAAAACCAGGAACAGCTTCTGGCTCGAGCCACAGAGATTATTTTCAACTACGATACTCCTGCCAACTCTTGGGAAAAAATAACAACCCTTAATAAAAGTATTTCCTCTTTCAAATTTAGCCTGTTTTATTTTTTCTATGCTTTGCTTTTCTTACTCGTTTTTTATGTTATATATAGTGTTTTAAAATTTGTTGGCTCTAGTATTATTAGTATTGGCATGTTTGTTTTCTTTCTAAGTGTGGTTACTTTTTTTGCTTACAGAATCCGTCAAATAGCTTTGATTTATACTTATCAACCCCGGAACGATACTACTTCTGTAGGTTGGGATGTCTTCACTCTACCCATGGTTGCCATTGGTGATCTGGTCAGCCGAGGGGTGTCACAATTAAATTTTTTAACTTTTGTTTTTGACTTTATATTAGAAGCCCCATTCAAACTGATTTTGGGATTTTTGGAAAATTGGGGCAGATTTTTGTCTTCTAAGCGCGACGAGATAGTAGGATAGCCATAAACAGAGGAAATTCTTTTTGGACTTTTTCGACATTTCTATCTGTCACCCATTCCTCAATTAGATCAATTGTGAAGCCAGCCTCATGGGCATACTTTGAATAATCAGACAAGCTGTGGTGAAAGGTCCAGGTAATTTCAGAATTTTGTTCACCGGGATGAGAAGTAATCGGAATTTCTAAAGGAGTAATATATCTGTTTATTTTGCGGCCATCGGTCAGCCAAGAAGATTGCCTAGGAATTCTAAACATCGGGTGATTTAGGACCAATAAAACTTTATTGGCTCTTATATTTTTTATAACTTGCTGGGGATCTTTCATATTTTGCAAAGATAAAATCATGGCCGCATGGGTATACGTCTCAGACGCTATAAACTTCTGCGCATCTGCGACGATAAATTTATGATTGGGGTTTTTGTCCAAAGCTTGGTTGATCAAAGTCTGGGAAGCGTCAAATCCCAAATATTTAATATTTTTGGGAATTGCCCTTGCCAACGCCCCGTTTCCACAACCCACATCCAGTAAACTGGATTCAGGATTCAGGCACAGGAGGCGCAGGATGGAAACCTCCATTTCTTTGTTATACCAAGGGATGACACTGTTCCAATTAGAATGGTAATTCTTCGCTTGTGGTTTCATTTTTCTTAATTAAGATATAAATTTCTTGCTTGCGGGCTGGGTCTATAGTTACCAGTTTACCAACTCCTTTAGAAATAGCCAGCATATCTGCGCAAGCATAGCAGGATTGACCACCAGACTGACAACGCATGGAATTTGTCTTTCTGGCCAGCTTAATTATTTCACCCTTTTGACTTAACAATACTTTGGACTGCTGCAAATCTGGTAATTCTACCGGCTGCATTTCACTAGTTTTGTCCAAATACCAATAACTAGCTTTGATATTGGTTGTATTAAATATTTCATGAACCATCAGAGCATAGGTTGGCAATTGGACCGAATCTGATCGTTGTTCATTCTTACCAGTTTTAAAGTCAATAATATGATATGACTCTCCCTCTTGTTCAACCCAATCTAACTTCCCTGTCAAAATAAGTTTCTCCCCCAGATCTACTTTGGGAAAATTGGGAATCTTAGCACCAACTGCGGTATGAAAGTGAGGATTCTCCCAAAATCTATTTAACATCTCAGTCCCCCTTTGCTTATATTCTTGTTCTTCAGTTGTAAATCCCCCTTTGGGGCCAGATATTGCCTGCCAAGACCATTCGAACTCTTCCAAGAGCCTATTGAGACTTCGCTCAGAGGGTTCTAATTTAACTAGGCGGTCAATGGCATCGTGAACAGTCTGACCCAAAGCTAAGGCTGGAGTAATTTGCTGAAGCTTCAGTCCTCGTACAGTACGAAAAACATTTCTCAAATAATATAACTGGGGACACTTTTCAAAATCTGCTATCGAGGAAGGAGAGACATAGACCACATCAGGATCAAAAGCCATATTTCATCTTGATATCACGGACCTTGCCGGTGCTATCTTCAAATTGCATACTTCCAGTTTGACGAATATATTCATTTAGATAGTCAGACAAACTAGAATTTAATTCTTTCAGATGCTGTTTAAGGTCTGTAACTTTTCTGTCCAGATCTGCTGCTTGGGGTGTACGCATGATAGCTTTTTTGGCTTGGCCTTTGACCTTGGCTGCAGCTTTGGCCTGTTCGTTGGCTTCCATGTACGCTGGATCATTATCAAAAATACTTTCTAGCATTTCTGAAACTTTATTTTTTTCTTCTTTGACTCTTTCAACTGCTCCCAGAGAAGTATTAATCATCTCGGTCAAACTTATTATTGTCTTACCTGCATCATCCATACGTAAATTAGTTTACCATATTTTGTGGGC
>CAYHWU010000013.1:0-15954 GCA_964360495.1 uncultured Gammaproteobacteria bacterium | reverse complement strand
CATAAAGGCAGGTAAAACCCAAGCCATTGGAGCCCTCATCGGTCAAGTCAAACGCGATCTTCCAAATGTCGACATCTCCATTGCACAAAAATTAATTAATGATCTATTATAAACTTCCACCCCCGGGGTGGAATTATTCTTCAACATCGATTGTTAGATGCTTAACTCGTTCTAACTCTCTTGCGTAGTCAGCGTGATCAAACACAAAACTCTTATATTTATCAGTAGATTTAAAGATTGATAATATCGGACTTATTTCGATAGTGTTTGATTGACCACTAAAATATTCTGGCAATGACGACCATGGATAATTTAATAACTCAGACTTTTTTATAATTGATGCTGCATATGGATTTAGATGAATATACCTTGATAGATGAATAAGCTGTTCTTGTGATTCAATATGTACCGATTTAAATGTTCCTTGAAACACATGCCCAACTCGAGAATGTCTTGTATTGTAGTATCTTGTATAGCTATTGCAAAACTGTCCAATAAATTGTGAAACTCCTTCATCAGCTATTTGTTTTAACAAAAAATGCCAATGATTTGGCATTAGCACAAATGCAACTACCTGTACCAGCTTTGAGTCTAAGTCCTCAATTTTGGATTTAACTTCTCTTTGTCCCTCTAATGTTAGTTGTTTGTATCTGGACAATTTCATGGGAAGATTACTGTATTGATAGTAATCTAATGAAAGAATAGCTTGACGGTAATCAGAGTCAGAAGAAAAAACATTTTGCTTGGCGACACCTCGATTGAATACATGATAGTACTCTCCGCTTACCAATGGCTCTTCTCTGCTAGCCATAATCAAAGTATATACCTAAATTGAGATGGTTCCACCCCAGGGGTGGAAGTATTAGACCTATTGCATTGACACGGTATAATTAAATTATGAAAAAGGTAGCGTTGGTTAATGAATACGAATTACCAATTGAGGTAAAAAAAGAGGGTAATTACTATGTTGCCTCATGTTTATTGTGGTCAGATTGTTACGCACAGGGTTATTCATTGGAGGAAGCTGTGGAAAATATAACCAAGATTGCCAAGGAATTGATATCAATTTATGAGCAAGAAGACAAAA
The DNA here is from genome assembly GCA_964360495.1 of uncultured Gammaproteobacteria bacterium. Taxonomy (GTDB): domain Bacteria; phylum Patescibacteriota; class Microgenomatia; order CAZETR01; family Amesbacteraceae; genus CAYHWU01. The sequence goes on along the minus strand of CAYHWU010000013.1, from coordinate 14,867 downwards.
AAGTTCCTTTGAAGCTGAAGCGTCAAAACAGGTCGGAAACCAATTTCAAGTTCGATTTGTCAATATTAGCACCAGCTTTATAAATGAAGCCACTACGATATCCCGATGTGGTCAAAAAGGCCAAAAAGGTAGGATTTGTGTTTAGACGAAGCACTGGTTCCCATGAAATCTGGTGGAATTCAAAAACGCAAAAGACATGTGTCATTCCTCATCACATGGAAGTTGCCCCCGGCACACTCAAAAATATTATTAATCAAATGGGTATTGATAAAAGAGAGTTCGATAAGCTATAACAATAACAGTATTATAGAAACAGTGATTGAGTCACTGATAACAAACTATGTCTGCCAAATTTGTACATCTACATTGTCACACAGAGTATTCGCTCCTGGATGGCCTTTCCAAGATAAAGAAGCTGGTTCGTCGTGTCAAAGAGCTGGAAATGCCAGCTGTAGCCATTACTGATCATGGCAACATGTATGGGGCCATCGAATTTTATAAAGAATGCCAAAAGGAAGGCATTAAACCCCTGATCGGGATGGAAGCTTATACCACCGTCAAAAATCACACCATTAAAGAAGGCAAAGGGGAAAACAATCACTTGCTACTTCTGGCTCAAAATTACACAGGCTACAAAAATTTGATGAAACTTTCAACCATTGCCCAAGTCGAAGGGGTTTATTACAAACCCAGATTTACCCGTGAATTATTAAAAGAATATGGGGAAGGTTTAATTGTAACCTCTGCCTGCCCCAAGGGAGAAATTGCTCAGGCTCTTACGGCCGGAAATTATGAAAGTGCCAAAGAGATTGCGTCTTGGTTCTCCGAAGTGTTTGGTGAGCGCTATTTTTTGGAAGTCCAACGTCATAATTATAAAGATTATTTTCAAAATCTCACCAATCAGCCACGTATATTAGACAAACTAACTAAAGTTCAGTCAGACGAAGATATTTGGGTTGAAGGAACAATAAAACTAAGTCGGGAGCTGGGAATTCCTTTGGTATCTACAAACGATGCCCACTATATAAAATCGACCGATGCCACAGCTCAAGATGCTTTGGTTTGTATTTCGACAGGTAAAAATATTTCAGACACAGAGAGGATTCGCTATATCGATACCCCAACTTTTTACTTAAAAGATGTCAGTGAAATGGAAAGCCTTTTTCCAGATTTACCCGATGCTATTAGTAACACTCTCAAAGTTGCCGAAATGGTCGATATCCAAATTGAGTTGGGTAAATGGTATTTCCCCAAAGTCGATGTCCCAGGCAACTTAGAGCCAGGTGAGTATTTAAAAAGTGAAGTTAAAAGGCGAATCCCTGAGAGATACGACAGGGTCGACCCCGAATTGGAAAAAAGAATTGATTTTGAATTAGAGACCATTTGTGGCAAAGGCTACGCTCCATATTTTTTGATGATGGCAGATTTGGTTAACTGGTGTACCGACCATGGCATAATTACCAATACCAGAGGTTCGGCTGCTGGCTCGGTAGTTTCCTATACTATGGGAATTACTACAGTTGATCCAATTAAATATTTGCTCCCTTTTGAACGTTTCTTAAATCCTTTCCGTCCTTCTCCTCCTGATATCGATTTAGATATTGCAGATGATAGACGTGAAGAACTGATAGCTTATGTCACTGATAAATATGGCAAAGACAAAGTAGCCCAGATATGTACTTTTGGAAGAATGTTGGCCAGAGCAGCTGTGCGTGACGTCACTCGGGTCTTGGGCCAACCGTATTCACTGGGAGACAGAGTTGCCAAAGTTATTCCATTGGGTGCTCAAGGTTTTCCCATGACGATTGATAGAGCTCTCAAAGAGTCGCCAGAGCTTAAGGCGATGTACGACACAGATCCCAATGTCAAACAAATTGTTGATCTGTCTCGAGAAATTGAAGGGAATGCCCGACACGCCTCAGTCCACGCGGCAGGAACAGTGGTCTCTCCCAATATTATGACCGACTACACCCCGCTTCAGCTAGAACCCAAAGGGACCAAAATCATTACCCAATACGAAATGCATGCTTGCGAAGATGTGGGTCTGGTAAAATTTGATATTTTGGGAATTAGAAATCTGTCAATTTTGGGAGCCGCCCGCGATTTAATTGAAAAAAGAAACAACATCAAAATTATTTTGGATAAGATTCCTCTAAATGACAAAAAGACTTTTACCATGTTGGCTCGAGGTGACACCATGGGTACTTTCCAACTGGGAGGTTCAGGTATGACCAAATGGCTCAAAGAGCTCAAACCAAATCGAGTGGAAGATTTGATGATTATGGTGGCTATTTTTAGACCAGGACCGATGGCCAATATTCCTGAATATATTGCCCGTAAGAATGGTAAGTCCAAAATCACCTACTATCACCCGAAGATGGAAAAATATTTAGACAAATCATATGGCATTCTGGTTTATCAAGACGATGTTTTGTTTACAGCTTTAGAAATTGCTGGTTACGATTGGAATTCAGTTGATAAATTTAGAAAAGCCATTGGTAAGAAAATCCCTGAAGAAATGGCCAAGCAGCATGAAATATTCGTCAAGGGCTGTCAAGAGCATTCAAAGATGAGTGAAGTCGAATCTGAGAAACTCTGGGAGTTGTTTGTGCCTTTCCAAGGTTATGGCTTCAACAAAGCTCACGCTGCTTCATATGGAATAGTTTCATATCAGACTTCATATCTCAAAGCCAATTATCCAGTTGAATATATGACGGCCCTTCTCACTGCAGAATCTGGGGACACTGAAAAAATAGTGGAGGCGATAGAAGAGTGTAAACACCTAAAGATTCCAGTTTTGCCTCCAGATATCAACAAATCAGACACAATCTTTTCTATAGATGATAAATCAATTAGGTTTGGACTCTCGGCCATTAAAAATGTTGGTGAAGTAGCCATTAGCATTATTCTCAAAGCTCGAGAAGAGGGAGAGTTTAAGTCGCTGACCGATTTGTGTTTGCGAGTCGACGCTTCCAAGGTCAACCGCAAAGTTTTGGAAAGCCTGATCAAGGCTGGAGCACTCGATCAGTTTGGCCGTCGGTCTGCCATGCTGGCAGTCTTAGACAAAATCCGTAAAACCAAAACTAATAGTAGTCAATCGATGTTGTTTGCCGAAGAAGAAGTTGTTTTACCCAATATTGACGAGTTTGAAAAAGGCCAAAAATTGGGGATGGAAAAGGAGCTTTTGGGTTTTTATCTCACCGAGCACCCTCATGCTGAAAAATTATCTCGAATGGGAGACTTTGTTACTCACCGGATAGCTGATCTGTATGCCGAGAATTGCAATGGCAAAAAAGTGACCGTGGGTGGAATTGTTGAAGCTTGTCGAGTGGTTATGACAAAAACTAATAACCAACCAATGTGCTTTGCCAAACTTTCAGATCTTGGTAAAAGTATCGAGGTGGTTGTTTTCCCCAAGACCTATGCTGCCTCAATTGGTTGTTGGAAAGTGGATAGCTTGGTTTTGATAACAGGCAAGATCGAACAAGACGAAGAAGAGGGGTCTGTGATTACTCTTTTGGCAGAATCAGCTCAGGATTTTGAAGATAAAGAAATAAAACCCATGAGTATATATATTGAGAAGGGTTTGCCCTCAGCAAAACTAGTAGCTTTAAACGGTTTATTGTCGGCAAACAAGGGGAAAACTCCAGCCAATTTGGTCTTTGAAGAGAGGACCATGCCCTTGCCTTATGGTCTAAATTGGAGTCCTCAGCTTGTGAAAGCTATAGATAATCTGTTAAAATAGCCCATATGGCAATCTCGCTCACAGTAAAAGATGTAAATATCCACGTTGGAGACATTGTTCGGGTTCATTTACGGATCAAAGAAGGTGACAAGGAAAGAATTCAGATTTTTGAAGGTCTTTTGATAGCCATCAGAGGTCGTGAAGCTGAAAATAAGACTTTTACAGTTCGCAAAATGTCGACTGCAAATATCGGGGTGGAGAGAATCTTCCCCGTGGTTTCTCCTTGGATTGCCAAGATTGAGGTCAAAAAGACCGGCCAGGTTCGCCGGGCCAAATTGTACTATGTTCGGGAAAAATCCAATCGCCAAGTGGCTGCTATTAATATTAATAGCTAGCGCTTTAAGACTTCTAAGTCTTAATAATTTACCCAATGGTTATCACTGGGATGAGCTCGACGGAGGATATCAAGCTAGATCGCTTCTGAAAACTGGGAAAGACTATTTTGGTAACATATTGCCTCTTTTTCCCCATTCTTTTGCAGAATACCGAACCCCGGTATTAATTTATTTACTAGTTCCAGTAGTCAACTTACCATTGCGAACACTACCGGCAATCTTTGGAATTTTGGGTGTTGTTACCTTTGGCCTAATGACTTATTTTCTAACCAAGAATAAACTTCTTGCCACTTTGTCACTTGTCACTATGTCACTCTCTATATGGCATATTACCTATAGCAGGCAAGCCCTCGAGTCGATAGTCATGTCCCTCTATTTCTTATTGGGTCTGGCGACATTCTTGCGAGGCAAATACAAGACTTCAGCCCTGTTGTTTGGCCTATCGATGTTTGCCTATGCAACGGCTAAGATGTTTGTTCCTCTATTTGTTTTGTTTTTAGTTATAAAAAACGGCAAAAAGATTTCTCTGGTGGCCATTCTTATATTTGCCCTATTAAGTTCGATTGTCGTTGCAGATGGAATCTTTGGCAAATCAGGCCAACGTTTCCGAGAGCTGTCAGTTTTTACAAATCCAACGACTGCAGCCGATGTCAATGTCTTGCGTCAGACACAACAGCAATCCTCAGGCGATGCAGGGGTGGGTTTACAACCAAGATTAATTGATAAAATAATTTACAACAAACTGACTCTCTGGGGAGGCCTGTGGCTCAAAAATTATATTTCGGCTTTTTCGACCGACTTTTTGTTTGTCCGTGGTGACAACGAATTGAGGCACTCTCCCAAGCAAGATGATATTGGCATGCTTTATTTAATTGAAATTATTCCTTTTGTAATTGGAATTTATGTCATCGCCAAGACCAAAAACTGGATGTTGGCTTTTTGGCTTATCATCGGGGCAATTCCAGCTTCACTTACTCGCTCTGACAATCCCCATGCAGCCCGTCTCTTCATTGTCCTCCCAGCTCTCTTGCTCACAATTTCTATGGGTATGGAATTCATACTTCGTAATTCAAAATTCATATTTCGGGTTTATATGCTGGGTCTTCTAATATCTAGCCTCTTCGTTTTCTCATACTACTTCTCAATTTACAGGTGGGAAAGTGCTCTGCCATTTCAATATGGCTTTGATCAAGCGGTCAAACTCGCTGTGGCAAACAAAGATAAATATGACCGAGTAATAGTTGATGGAAAATACGACACGCTGCTTATGATCTATCTCTATTACACCAAGTTTGACCCAAGCAAATTCCAGGCCATGTTGCCACTTCCTGTAGTCGAGCCTTATTCAAATGTCCGGGCAAATCAAATAGACAACATTTACTTATTATTGCCGGGAGAAAAAGTCTGGAAGCAGATCTGGGCAGATGGTGAGACTGGTAAGAAAACTCTGCTTATAGTCTCTAGTAAAGAACCAGATTTGGAAGTGACCAAGTATTTGCCTCCCTTTGCCAAGCGCTTAGAACCCCTCATGTATCCCAACGAAACTACCAACTTCTATGTTATTGAAGGAAGATAATTGTGGGGCGACTGGGGATCGAACCCAGGACATTCACCTTAAAAGGGTGCTGCTCTACCGCTGAGCTACCGCCCCAGAGATGTTATAATTATACCCTGAGTACGGCCCCGTCGTCTAGCGGTCCAGGACGCTTGGCTTTCATCCAAGAAATCATGGGTTCGATTCCCATCGGGGTCACAATTTTGGAAATCGAAAGAGGATTGGGTGCAGCGCTGGCTGCGCCCCCCTCCGCAGACAGCGCTGCAAAGGCATAATTCAAATTCGCCGAGAGCCGCCGTAAAAAAGAATGAAGAAAAACGCAAAAATTTTAAAGAACTTTTATTTATAAACTTTAATGGCGCAACCAGTTGGATACAGATAAGAATTGCGTCTTACTGTCTGATTGCGCCATCAAAAAACGCAATTCCCAAAATCTGTATCCAATATCAATATACCAAAAAACAAAACAGAAAAACAAGTGGAATATTACAAGATTTGCTTTTTCGATTTTCGTGTATAATTGGTCTTGGAGGTGATTAAAAAATGGAAAAATATTTGATTTACCTTTTAGCTGGTTTTATAGGTGGAATAATCAGAGGATTAGTGGGTTTTGTTAAAAACAAAACCATCGAAAAAGCAAATCATTTTAAACCTGAATATTTTTTGATAACGATTGCAATTTCTGGAATTGTTGGAGCCGCTGCTGGAATTTTGGCTGATACGGAATGGCAAGTTTCTTTTTTGGCCGGTTACGCTGGAACTGATTTTATTGAAAGTCTTTACAAAATAAAACTTGGCCAAAAACTTATAAATACGAAAATATGAAATTTTTATTATTTCTTGATATAATCAGAAGAAAGGAGGTGCAAATATGTCAGAAACACAACCAACACCTGAACCAAAAAAACCAGCGATGACACAAGCCGAATTTGGTAAGTTTATTTTGGGCGAAGCTCGAGCTCAAATAAATTATCAGATAACTGGAAGTGATCGGATTTATGATGCGAACGATCCAACAGTTGAAGAAGCATTTAACAAAAGAGTTGATCAAGCTTTACAAAAAGGTGAATATATTGATGCACAAGGTAAAAAATGTAAAACACCGAGTCTTGGCCGAGGCCTAGATTCACAGACTTCATTTCATTTAGCAACTGAAAGAATGAAACGGATGGTTGAATTGCTAAAAGCAGATCAAGATAATGAAGGAGGTGTTAAATAAATATGGAGATAATAGGTGCAATAAAAGGGATTATTGATAAAGCAACCAAACCTCCAGTTACAGTTGGGGGTGAGAATCTTGTTGGAATGACGCAAGGAGCATTGAAAGAAAGAGTTTTCCAGAGATTGGTGAGCGATCCATTGCAATGGAATGGTGCTCACGCAATGCGCCCTAAAACAGCACGAGAGCAAATGGAAGAAGTTTCAAAAAGAGGAAAACAAGGAATGATTGACTTCTTGCAAGGTGCTGAACAATTTTCGAAAGAAGTAGGACACAAAAAGTAAAATAAATTGCTCGGCGGAGCCGAGCAAAAATCGCGCGCGCAAAAAATAAAAAATATTAGCGAGGCCGAAGGCTGAGCGAAGATGGCGTGGCGAGTGGCCGGCCGCACTCGCTGCGCCTACCTTTGTTTGAAATCCGTTCGAATTTTTTCGAAAACGTTCACACAAACTCGATTATGGATTCGTATTATAAAAAACAGATAGTGTATCCTTTCGAAGGGAAAAAGCTTGTTTTTAACGTGGCAGAAACTTTATTTTCAACTTTTGATATTGATCATGGCACCGACGTTTTAATTAGAAGTATTGATGTAAAAGACCCTAAAACAATTTTAGACATTGGGTGTGGTTATGGTCCTATTGGCATCACAATGGCAAGTAAATATCCTCAGAGCCAGGTAACTTTGCTAGACCGAGATTTGCTAGCTGTGCGTTATTCTCGTTTAAATATTGAAAAAAATAATATAAAAAATGCAGAAGTTTTTGGCAGTGTGGGGTTAGAAACTATAGCTAATAATAAGTTTGATTTAATCATTTCCAATGTTCCCGCCAAAATTGGAGACGATGCAATCAGACAAGAATTTATATTAACTCCGTTTGAACACTTGAATTCAAATGGTGAGCTTTGGGTTGTTGTAGTAAATGCATTAAACCATCTCATTCCAAGGATTGTTGTTCTTCCCAATTTGAGTATGAAAGAAGTCCGAAATCGCAAAGGTCACACTGTTTATAAAATAAGAAAAATTGCTTAACTTGTCACAGCACTAATATTCCTTCTATTCCTACAGGTAAGTCTTTTGTCTCCTGTAAGGCAAAGTCGACAAAATATTCAAAGTCATCGTTGGGACGAGGGAGGGAGGGTTTGGCAAAAATCTTCTTGCCGATTTTTGGAAAATCTATTGGCAACTCTACTCCTGGATTGTTAAACAAATGCACTTCTTCTGGTTTTATTTTAATTCTAAATATCAATTCAATCTTAATTATCTTTATCGCATTAGCCGATGGCGTAACATTTAAGCCAACTATATTTCCACCCAAATCAATTATTTGGCCGTTACAGGGAGCATAGAGGTCAGTCTGATCGAGTTTATATTTAGCCAGTTCCACATCGCGCACCGAAGCATCGAGGTCTGCCTGTACCATAACTTTCTTACTTCGTACGATCATGCTATCTGCCAATTTTTGATCTAGTTCCAATTGCAATAGTTTTTTATCTAAAACTGCAATAATCTCACCTCTAGTTACAAAATCCCCAAGCTTTTTAGACAGCGATACCAACTTTCCCGAAGATGCAAATCTAAGCTCTATTACGTCTGCAATTACTTGGCCTTCAAACTTCCTCTCAGCCATAGTATTAGTGTATCATATATTTATTGTGAAGAAACGTATTGTAGCTGGGGCTATTGGACTACTTACATTTGTTAGCTGGCAGGCGCAATCTATTCGCGAGAAGACTTGGTATACAGTCTCCCAAGTCAAAGATGGCGATACTTTTGAGACGACCGATAGATCAATTATTAGATTTGATACCTTAAACGCCCCAGAACCTACAAATTGTGGTGGTTTACAAGCCAAAGCCGAATTGGAAAAGTTAGTTTTGGGCAAGAAAATAAATATGTATGCGGTGGCACGGGATAGGTTTGGCCGGCAGATAGCCAGTGTTTTTATTGGCAAAGAGTGGATAGACCAAAAATTAATTGAGACAGGCTGGGTGGCTTATTCACCATCAACCCTCGACACCAAACACATACTAAAAAATATTGATCTAGAAAATAAAAAGAATAAGAAGGGGATTTATAGTGAGTTGTGTATGCAGTATGAGAACAAAAAACAGCCAAAATGTGTCATTAAGGGCAATATCATAGAAGAATGGTTATTTAAGGGCGACAAAGCCTATCATTTTCCAGGTTGTATTCAGTACAATGTCACCCGCATTGAGCTCTGGCGTGGTGAGCAGTGGTTTTGCACAGAGAAAGAGGCGGTTGACGCTGGGTACAAGAAATCAGGAGGGTGTGGCACTAAAAGCTATTGACTTCGGGTAAGTTTTGGAATAAATTAAAATTATGGAAGATACGGTGATGGTATTTGAGAAACTAAAGAAGATTAACGAATATGGGGGTGAATACTGGTCAGCTAGAGAATTGGCAGATATCTTGGGTTATTCTGAATATCGTCATTTTTTACCAGTTCTAAATAGAGCCAAAGAAGCATGTCAAAAAAGCAAACAACCGAAGAATAACCATTTCGAGGATGTCCTCGATATGGTCGAAATAGGTAGTAATGCATCACGTAAGATCGAAAATACTCATCTTTCCCGCTACGCATGCTATTTGATCATGCAAAATGCCGACCCATCCAAAGAAATTGTGGCTTTGGGGCAAACTTATTTTGCAATTCAAACCAGAAGGCAGGAAGTTCAAGATCAACTGATGGAAGACCAAAAGCGTATATATTTGCGCGGAGAAGTTACTGCCCACAATAAACATCTGTCTGAAACCGCTAGTAGAGCTGGTGTGGGTAACTATGCGACCTTTACTAATTATGGATACATGGGATTGTATGGTGGTCTGGATATGAAGCAAATCCAACAAGTAAAGAAATTGAAGAAGAATCAAAAGATTCTTGATTTTATGGGAAGTGAAGAATTGGCTGCAAATTTATTTAGGGCTACTCAAACTGATGCCAAATTGAAAAGAGAAATGATTCAGGGTGAGGCCAAAGCTAACCAGGCACATTTTGAAGTTGGTCGAAAGGTGCGTCAAACTATTAAAGAGTTGGGTGGTACTATGCCCGAAAAACTAAAAGTTCCAGATGATATTCGAAAAGCCAAATCCCGTCTCAAGACGTCGACTACTCAAGTGCTTAAATAATCTGTGGAAGTGTGCAGGCTAGTGATAAAATACATGAACTATGAAATATAAAGCTTTGGTTTCGGATATCGATGGAACATTAACTAAACTAAATCCAAACGCTTTGCCATCGGACGTAGTGACTAGTGCGATAAAGAACGCAGTAAATAACGGTCTGATATTCTCTTTGGCAACAGGAAGGCCATGTATCGTCGACAATGGAGCAGTTATTGTCGACAGTAAAGATGGTTCTGTGCTTTGGGAAGCAGTTTTGACAAATGAACATGCAAATAGAATTCTCGAAATGAGCCAGGGCTTCGAACTTTTTAGAGCTTCGTGTGATACTGGTGGACTAGAAAAACCTCTCAAAGTACCAGAGGGTTCAAAAGTTCGCAAAATATCTGTACACGATATAACCCTAGCTCAGGCAGAAGATTTAATTAAAAAAGTTAGTGACGAGTTGAAAGATGTGGCCTGTATCAAAGCGGCTTCATACAAAGGTGATCACCTTGTCGATGTTTATTTTTCGCATAGTAACGCCACAAAACAGCATGCTGTATTTGAATTGGCAAATATTTTGGGTATTTCAAATGATGAAATAATTGGAATTGGTGATGGATACAATGATTTTCCTTTACTTATGGGAAGTGGTTTAAAAGTAGCCATGGGTAATGCTGTGAGCGAACTAAAAGAAATCGCAGACTATATTGCTCCCACTGTAGACGATGACGGCTTGGCTGATGTGATCAGTAAATATTGTAGTTAAATCTTTCACTCCCGATGTGCAAGTTAAGTCAGTCTTTTATATAGTCTGTTGCCATGATCAATAGAGAATTTATTTCTAATATAAAATATTCTGGCCTCTTCTTCTCTGTCCAATTCGGGAGCAAACATCCCAATTATTGCCGTGGCATGTTGTGAGAGTGCCCATAACTCGAACTTTGAAAGTAAATCCCTTCCAAGACCTGAGTATCCATTATCCTTATCTTTCCATATTTGTGTAGTCGAGAATGTAGTTTTTTCGTATGAGTCTTCTTTGAATGGCATAGTTTACTGAACATTTTATCATATCCTATAGTATAATACGGATATGAAGTTTGTTGAGTGTATCCCAGATGTCCATGGGCCTAAAACTGAGCTGGCTTACGTTTATGATGTTGTAGCAAGTTGGGCAAAAGGGGTTAATAAAGATATTTCTAAAGCTGAACTTGTAGGTAGCAGATTTACTCATATGCATTATATTAGTCACAAGAAGTTTAAACATGCAACTGAAAATGTTTGCCTACTCTCGGGATCGCATTATCTAATTAATCCATTATTAAGCGAATATGACAATCTAGATGGAGATGCTCATTTATACAAATTGTGTGCTATTAACTTGTGTACGCTAACAAGACTTCCAAAATATAGATCTTTTGCCGCTGTGTTAGCTCAAATTTTAAATATTTCTGCGGCCGACTGGGATATTGTGATTAGTGGATGTCATCACACTGATCAGATAGAGATTCCTCGAACCAGATCAATAGTCGAACTTCATTCTGACAAAATGACAAAATGTTAAAATTTGAGAAGTATGTACTTTGAGGCCTTGGATATTATTAGACTTCTTGGATTTGTATGGGTCTTTTTGCACCACATACAAGTTCCTATACTTCTGATTCGAGAAAATGGATGGATAGGAATGGATTTGTTGTTTGCCCTTTCTGGATTTTTGATCGCAAAACCAGTAGCCTCTTACAAAAATTATCTAGTCAAAAGAATTTTGCGTATTTGGCCACTTTATTTTTTATATTTATTTTTAATTGGGAATTTTAGCCAAACCTGGCCTTATATGTTGTTTGCTGGCAATTGGCAAGTTATGTTTCATGGTTGGAGCAGCTTTGTGCTTGTCGGTCATCTCTGGGCAGTTTCGATGCAAGAGCAAGTTTATGTAATATACCCTTGGATCTTGAAGTTTTGGCCAGTGGCACTATTACTTAGCATCTTGCTGAAATTTGTTTTCTTTGATCCAAATAATTATTATTCCATTTACATGAATACCCTTGTTCGTTTGGAGCCTTTTATACTTGGCAGTTTGGTGGCAATATATAAGGATAAAGTTTCTCAGTTTGTCAGTTTGCCAGTTTTTGTATTGGGACTTATTAGCTTTAATTTTATAAATATTCGTGAAAGCCAAAATATCTTTATAGTAGTTTTTGGCTACTTGTGGGTAGCAATTTGGTGCGCATCAGCACTACATCTGACACTTCAAATTTCAAATTTCAAATTTCAAATTGTGCGCAGACTTGCCAGCCTGGGTTTCGGGTTATACATATGGCACAAGGTAGCAATGGAGATTACGCATAACAACCTAGTTTTGGCCTTTGTGCTCACTGTCGTAATAGCGTATATTTCATATCATGTCTACGAAAAGAATTTTAGGCATTGACCCAGGTACAGCAACGACCGGTTGGGGCGTAATTCAAAACGGTAAAGTTTTGGGTTGTGGCCTGATCTCGACTGATAAAAAGCAAGCCCATGGGGTAAGACTTAATCTGATATATCAGGGGATATCCGACTTGATTGAGAAGTATGACCCAGAAGAAGTAGCTATTGAAAGATTATTTTTTGCCAGTAACGCTCTGACGGCTATTGCCGTGGGCCAAGCTATTGGGGTCATTAAATTGGCTATTCATCATGGAGGCAAACCAGTTTTCGACTATGCTCCTATGCAAGTAAAGTTGATGATTGGGGGCACTGGTAAAGCGGACAAGCAAGTCATCAAAGACAAAATGAAGCGCATGTTTAAACTGCGTGAGACAAAGGGCATGAAGACTCACTTTGACAATACTGCCGATGCTCTTGCAATAGCTGTGTGTCATATCATGAAAACATGAAGAAGTTTTTCCTCCTCTTTGTTACTCTGTCACTCTGTTACTTTGTCACTCCTGCACAGGCAGTCTTCGATCCCTTGGCGGTTCCCAATAATCGCGTCGGCGTGCATATTTTGGATCCTCAGGAAATTCACCAAGCTGCCAAGCTCGTAAATAGTAGTGGCGGGAGTTGGGGATATGTAACCATTCCCATAAGATCCAATGATCGTGACCGAGAGAAGTGGATCAGATTTTTTGATAACGCCAAAAAAGAAAAATTGATTCCCATTATTCGTTTGGCCACTTATCCCGAAGGACCCGCTTGGGTCAAACCCACTCCTTTTGATCTTGTCGACTTTGCCAATTTTCTTTCAGATATGCCTTGGCCTACCAAAAATAGATATATTATTTTGTTCAACGAGCCAAATCATGCCAATGAATGGGGAGGTGAAGTTTCGCCTGGCGAATACGCAACAATGATACTTGATGCCAATCGAATTTTTAAAGATCGTTCCGTCGACTACTTTCTACTTTCGGCAGGCTTGGATATGTCTGCACCAAATTCCAAGACTTCTATGGATGCTTTTGAATTTTATAGGCAAATGAATGTTTACCAGCCGGAATGGCTGGCCTATCTCGATGGTCTGTCAGTCCACGCTTATCCTAATCCTGGTTTTAAAGCCAGTCCATATACCACCAATCGCTATGGAATTTTAAGTTATCAGTATGAGTTGAATTATTTAAGAACAAACAAGCCAATTTTTATCACCGAAACCGGAACCTTGCGTGAAAGTGGTTTTTGGATCCCAGCTTTTGAGGTCTGGAAATCTTCCAACATTGTGGCCATTACCCCCTTTATATTGATGGCCGGCAGTGGAGATTTTGCTGGTTTTTCATTGCTTGATCCAGGTGGTCAACCCAAAACTGCTTATTGGGAGATTGAAAGAGTTCCCAAAATTGCTGGAAGCCCCTTGCTTGCAAACCCTGTAATCATTGAATCCTTGGCTAGTTTCAAAAGTGGTGAAACGTCGAGTGCTCCTTTAAATATTTGGCAAAGAATCAAAGACTTGTTTACTCCAAAAGTTGTCATCTCAAAACTCAGAGTCCGAGACTCCGAAATTTGGGTGGAAATTGCAGACACTGAAAGCAAAAGAGAGCAGGGATTATCAGGGCGTGATAAGTTGGATTCCGATTCGGGAATGTTGTTTATCTTTGACCGACCAGATAAATATTCTTTTTGGATGAAAGACATGAAGATCAATTTAGATTTTGTTTGGATTCGTGACGGAAAAATTGTCTATCTATCTCGAAACATCTCAAACCCTACCACTCTTTATCCTCCATATGATGTGAACAAAGTGTTGGAAGTAAACGCCGGTTTTATAGACGCCAATAAGATTGAAGTCGGTGATAAAATAGAAGTGTGGCAGACTACAAAATAGGAACAGTAGTTTCTGTGTATCCGTCCACCAGTTGTATGGCAGTAGATTTGGTCGGCGATGTTCACCTCGGAGATAGACTGCGCATCAACAATCACAAATTTATAGTTACTATCTTAAAGGACGATTATCATGAGGTCGAGTCCGCTAAAAGAGGATCTACTATTATTACGAACATGGATTTTGGTATAACTGAAGGCGATGAACTTATTACCAGCTCCTGATATTCAAAAACGCATCGATTTCTTGGTGCCTGAACTGCAGCTTGAATATATAGACTTTAGAAATCTTATTTGCTTTCGCAGTACCGGTTCGACAGGCAGGGCTTATGCTCGTATTTGGAGCCTACCCAAGATTTGGCAAATGGGGTTGGGGATAGAACCCCATTATTGTATTGAAGTTATTTCGGAGAAATTTGACCGTCAATCTTTGGATGAGCAAGAAAAAATATTAATTCATGAGCTTCTACATATTCCCAAGAATTTCTCAGGAGCTCTTGTTCCCCATCGAACTCACAAGCACCGCTCCTTCCGCCACTATCATGACCATGTGGATGAGTTGTATAAACAACTTACAAAAAAATCCTACGAATAAT
>CAYHWU010000012.1:0-16265 GCA_964360495.1 uncultured Gammaproteobacteria bacterium | reverse complement strand
CATGTACCAAAAAGTTTTCATGTCACTTGTCACTTTGTTACTTGTCACTACTTGTAAGTTTGGTGCGTACCAATAAAATGGAGCGAACTTGTCCATGAAATTGACAACTACCGGCTGATGTTGAGTTTGGAGAAAACCAATAGCTTGACGCCATTGCTCTCTTTGCAACCTATCACGGGTAAAATACAAGACATTGCCTACAATACTTATGTAGACAATAAGAGTAACCATCAGTTTGGGAAACTTCTGAGCTGCTCCAGCCAAAATCATGATCATCGCAGGCAAAATATAAATCAGTCTAAAGGTTTGGGTCTGGGGTATCCAAAAAGATACTACTAAGCTGAGTAAAACCGGGATTCCCAACCACATCCATAGTACTTTTCTCTCGATTCTATTAATAAAGAATGTTAGTGAGAATGTTCCCAAAACAAAAATTATATAAATTGCATACAACCAACGAGGAAAGAGATTAATTCTTCCGGCCATAAACTTAAATAATATTTCAGGGACAGCTTTGATTGGACTCAAACTCAAAACATTTCGCCAGCCTGGTAGCACCGTATCTATATTCACTCCCATCTGTAATTGTTCAAAAAATCTTGGAATCCATGGTACGTATAAGATTATAGAAAGTAGAAAGTAGAAAGTAGTCTTTGGATCAATTAACATCTGGGTCAAAATTAAAAATATTCCTGAGTAATGTGTATAAAGAATTAAAGCGTTGACAACTGCCATCCAGATATATTTCTTTCTTTGCATTAAAAGCATGGAAAGCAATCCAAGCATAGTAAGCAAAGAATAGCTTCTAAATTCCTGAGAGTAATAAATGTGATATGGATTTATGGCCAAAAAGAATGCTGCAATTAAACCAATTTTTCTGTTTATGAAATAAATCAAACCTACAGATATTATCCCAAAAGATACTGGTAAAAGCCTAAGCCAAATCTCAGACTGGTTCACTTGCATCCAATAGTGGGATAAAAAATAAAACAAGGGAGGGTGAAAATCTCCCTGACGCTCAAACCAAATTTGAGAGATCGACAGAGCTGACATTTGTGCTTGAGAGGCCTCATCCAACCAAAAACTTTGGCCAAGATTGATTAGTCTTAGTACCAAGCCTAAGAGTAAAATACCAATTAAGAGATATTTTTCTTTTGCCATAATTTTACCCAAACAACAGTGTAATAAATCATCATTAAATAGCTCAAAAACAAACCGTGCCAGCCATCCAGAAAACCTTTGTGCCATATGTATCTGCGTAAAAATTCATAAATTGGGTTTACCAGCTTTTGTTCACGAGAGGTATAGTCATTGAGCTTAGTCATAAATTGTTCCACAGTTTGATAGTTGTTGTGTATTTTGTGCCCTTTGAGTTTTTGCACTTTGCCCTTTACCAGTACTTCCTCATGTACCTCCCCCACCCAATGACATTTTTGTCTGTTGTAGAGCCAAACATGCGTATCGTCGGTCGGTCCCCAATTGGTATGATAAATAGCTTTGCCAAAAATATAATTTAATCTTGGGATCTTGTAAGCTGAGTATTCTCCAGACAATTTATTTATTTCCTTTATTAATTCTGACGACAGCCATTCGTCATCGTCTAAGGATAAAATCCAGTCATATTTACAAAGAGATGCTGCATAATTCTTCTGATCGCTAAAGTTTACAAATTTATGATCATCATTGGTAACTATCACCACATCGTCAGATACTTGTCTTGCTGTCTCAAGACATTTAGATAGAATCTTCGTTTTATCTCTAGTAATTATTGATACAGATATCTTCATATTGTTTGGCAATTTTATCCCAAGAAAACTTTTCTGCTTGTTTTCTCGGCTTGTCGCCCCAATTAATTTTTAGGGCTTGTTCTAGGGTTTCTGAATATTTCTTAGTATCAGTCGGGTCCACAAATAATCCCGCCTCTCCCACTATCTCACGCCGAATCGGATCATCAGTCGCTACAACCGGCAATCCCGAGGCCATGGCTTCTACTAACACGATGCCAAACGATTCCCAAGAAACTGTACTAAAAGTAAATAAATCAGCCTGGAAATAGACTTTTGGCATTTCATGATAATCAAATGATACAATTTTGAATCTTCTTGGCAATAATTGATTTCCTAGTTTTGAAAGTTTTTGTTCTTCTTCTCCTTTACCCACTAAAACTAGCGATCCGATATTTAATTTTGAAACAGCCTGTATTATTAATTCTTGGCGCTTCCAAGGAACTAACGCCGAAACAGATAAAATTATGGGTTTGGATAAATTAAAGAAATTACTTTTAATTCTTGGTTTAAATTTATCCAGATCAACTCCATTTGGTATCTTTGCATTTTTTACAAAAGGATTAACTCTTTTTGCCCAATCACGTTGAAAACCTGTCAGTCCGATAAATACGTCGGGAAATGTCCAAATATTTATCCGATCATCAAATCCGGGACCTGATTGACCGGAAATAATCATTTTTTTATGATTTGATTTTGTCCAAATACTACATAAAACGCTTTGCCACTGTCCGTTGGTGGGAAAAATTACATCGACATCACTTTCCATCTGGCTTAAGACCAAATTGGTAAATTTTTTCACTAAGATGGCATGATAATTCAAAAAGGAGATATAAGATCTCTTTTTGGCTATATCCCAATAAACAGGAATTGTTATCGTTTTATAATTTGACCCGTATAATTTTTTTCCGCCCTGATAAACGATTACTTCGTGTCCTAAATTTACTAGTTTGTTCGATAATTCGTGCACAAAGGTTTCAACTCCTCTATAAACAGTTCCCGAATAAAAACTTAAAAATGCTATTTTCATTGTATAATCAGCTTCGCTATGAATCTGACAGTAATTATACCAGCCTACAACGAAGAAGCGACTGTTTCGGCTGTCTTAAAAAAAGTCTTGGCAAATAGATTAACAAAAGAAATAATTGTAGTGAATGATGGTTCCTCCGACGGGACTAGGCACAGGATACAAGACACAGGAAACAGAAAAGTCAAAATTATTAACAAAAAAAGAAATGAGGGGAAAGGGGCAGCAATTAGAGACGCACTAAAAATAGCTACGGGAAACATCTTTATCATTCAGGATGCGGATCTGGAATATGATCCACGGGAATATTCAAAATTGATCAAACCAATCTTGGAAAATAAAGCGGATGTGGTATATGGTTCAAGATTTATGGGTAGTGACGCCCACCGCGTCTTATATTTCTGGCACATGTTGGGCAACAAGTTTCTAACCCTCTTAACCAATATTGCAACCAATCTCAATTTGACGGATATGGAGACTTGTTATAAAGTTTTTACCAAACAAGTTTCTTTAAAACTCAATATAAAAGAAAATCGTTTTGGATTTGAACCAGAATTTACAATTAAAGTTGCTCAAATGGGCTTTCGGATATATGAAGTGGGCATCGGTTATTCCGGACGTAGCTACATTGAAGGCAAAAAGATTAATTGGCGGGATGGAATATGGGCTATTTGGTGTATATTGAAATATTCATTATATGTGTGGAATCGCAGGTAAAATTAGTTTTGAAAAACCTATTATAAAGTCTGAACTCAGGCGTCTTTCTTTGGCTGTTGCTCACCGCGGACCAGACGACAGTGGAATATTTATTAGCTCTGATAGACGAGTTGGATTGGTACACCGGAGGCTAGCAATTATCGATTTGACTCCCACTGGACATCAACCCATGACCTACCTTGATCGATATTGGATAACTTTCAATGGAGAAATTTATAACCACAATGAATTAAGAAACAAACTTCAAAAACTTGGATATCGATTTAAATCTCGATCCGATACTGAGGTAATTTTAGCCATGTATGATAAATACCAAGAAAAATCACTAAACCATTTACGAGGAATGTTTGCTTTTGCAATTTACGACCGAAAAAGACAAGTTATATTTTTGGCTCGAGATCGTACAGGCAAAAAGCCACTCAAATATTTTTTCGATGGTCAAGAATTTATCTTTGCCTCTGAACTTAAGGCAATTCTAACTCAAAAAGAAGTCGTCTCTCAACCAGATATTGAGGACATATATTCTTATCTTAACTGGGGATATGTACCAGCCCCAAAGACAGGATTTAAAAATATATTTAAATTAGAACCTGGTCATTATTTATTACTCAGTTTATCTACTAGAAAATTGACTAAACACTGTTACTGGGATATAGATTATTCCAACAAACTAAATCTGAGTGAAACTGAATGGAGTGAGAAAATTTTAGATCTGTTGGAACAAGCCACTAAACTGAGAATGATCTCAGACGTCCCCGTTGGGGCTTTTTTGTCCGGTGGAGTTGATTCAAGTTCAGTGGTAGCAATGATGGCAAAAAATTCTTTACAGCCAATAAAAACGTTTACTATCGGTTTTTCTAATGATCGTTGGGATGAATCCAAATATGCAAAACAGGTCTCGGAGATATTTAAAACCGATCATGTCGTATTAACGGCAAACCCACAATCAGCAGAAATACTTCCTGAAATCGCCAGAATTTATGAGGAGCCATTTGGAGACAGCAGTGCTTTGGTTGCCCACATGGTAAGTCAACTGGCAAGAAAACATGTCAAGGTTATTTTGAATGGCGACGGTGGTGATGAGAACTTCGCTGGTTACAATCACCATCTAAAACTCCAGAGAGATTATCTTTTATATCCTATTACTAAGTTTATTCCTTTTGGCAAGTATCCAAATTCAATGCGTGGTGGGGTGTTAGAAAAGTACATTACTTACAAAAGTATTTTTTCTTATCCTCAATCTCACGATCTTTATCACCAGGCATTTCATGATAGTCATTCTAAAGATGTCCGAGACCAAGCAATGTACGCTGATTTCAAACATTATTTAAACAATGATCTCAATGTAAAAATGGACATCGCCAGTATGAATTCTGGACTAGAATGCCGATCGCCATATCTTGATCATAAGTTAGTGGAATTGGCAGCCCAAATCCCTTTTTCACTTAAGGTTAGAAATGGCGAGACTAAATACATACTTAAGAAGGCTTTGACAAAAATTTTACCCTCAAATATTATCTACCGTCCCAAAATGGGTTTCAGTATTCCCCTATCAGCTTGGTTTACCAAAGAATTAAATGCCTATGCTAGATCAGTTTTAGTCACTCGCCATGCCAGAGTCAATGACTTTTTTTCCACATC
This sequence comes from uncultured Gammaproteobacteria bacterium, assembly GCA_964360495.1. Classification (GTDB taxonomy): domain Bacteria; phylum Patescibacteriota; class Microgenomatia; order CAZETR01; family Amesbacteraceae; genus CAYHWU01. The sequence goes on along the minus strand of CAYHWU010000012.1, from coordinate 11,096 downwards.
AGAGATCTCACAAATGTTAATGCAACACTCCGAAACAAATGATTTGGGTCCGAAACTCTGGCATCTTTTAATGCTTGAGTTGTGGTTTAAGAACTATTTTTCTTAATCAGTTTTAATAACCTTCTTGTGCTGAAGTAAATATTGAACGCTTGATAAGTTTGAGTGGCGTTTGCCATAAAGCCCAAAGCCAATATTTCACATTTCGTCTCGTCCAAGGGTCTGGAACTATCGTGGGAGTACTTAAGTAAAAGACTTCAGGCAAAGTCTCGATTTCTGCTCCCAACTCGTAGCGATATTTAAAACTACGTTTAAGTGTCTGTCTATCGACAGTTAAGGTCCTCGAACGTTGAAGATGAGTCAAGTGTAAAAAGGGCTTGTCCACAAAGACTAATTGATTCAGGGGAAGATTTTGTATGGCGGTACCATCACTGGTTTGGTATTCCTGACGACCATGGGGATTACTGGCAAGATGTAGGCCGGGGAGACTACGATTTATTGCTCGAATAGTATAGGGACCAAAATAATTATGAATCCGATAATGACTGGCTCGTGAATCCTGATAATGATAGATATCACCAACTGCGTTTATAAAGGGAGATATAATTCCTGCCTTATTGGGATGTTTTCTAATTGTTAAAACAACCTTGGCAATTGACTCCTGCCACCAAACTTCATCCCCATCTAAAGTTAATATCCAGTCAGCCTGGGCTTCATCCAACATTTGCTGGCGCATTTGGGTATGTTCCATCGGGGAATTTATTTTAACTTTTCGATATTGAATTTTTGGGCTGTTAATACTTTCAATAATTGCCGTAGTTTGGTCTTGGGAGTCATCATCCCAAACCTGAATCAAATCAACATGATCCAATACGGATTTTAGAGCATACCAAATCCATCTTTCTTCATTACGTATCAAACATTGGGCTACAATTTTCATAACTATTTAGATTTTAACTTGATTGCCAAACAATAGACAGAGGTCCCAAAGGGTAAATTTACTACTTGGACAATGTACTCTTCCAAACGCAGCCACTGTCGCAAACACCAGTTTATAAATTGAGGTAACGGACCAATATCTGAACCCGACTTATTAAAGAAATGTCGTTTGAGCAAGAGAGGCAAAAAGAGACTCGCGTTAAAATATGTTAGTTTAACAATTTCAAACCCGGACTCAACAAACAACTCTTTGATTTCTTGAGCAGTAAAGCGTTGTTTTGTTTTGACAATCACATCATGCTGTCCTCTTAAAAATTCAAAGGCTGGGACTCTGATCAACAACCAACCACCAGGCTTAAGAACCCTAAAAAATTCAGAAATAGCTTTTTGGGGCATCACTTGTTGGTGATACAAAACATCAAATGAAGTTACCAGGTCAAATTTACTATTTAGAAATGGTAAGTTATTTACATCACCTAACACCAACTTGTCATAAGAGTATCGTCTAGCATGTTTAATGGCAGATTTATGGTTATCTATACCCACCACACTTCCCAATTTGGCCAAAATATGCCAGTTACTTCCTACACCACACCCAGCATCCAAAATTTTTATTCTCCGTGAGAAGATATATTTTTCTAACAATGTTTGGGCAAACGACCGATTGGCTTGATACCAAAAATGTTTCTTCTCTTCCCTTACAATATTAGTGTATTCGCTGGCTTGCATATTTGTTCACGATCCAAATTCCAACCAGACCAACAAGTGATAGGATTACCCCCCAGTAAACATATTTCTGCAAGTCATATTCCAGAGTATATGTTCCAGGTTTTTCAATATAGAAAGCGTTAAGCATATCATAAACTGGAGTAGGCTTCTGGTTTAAACCCGACACCTTCCACCAAGGGTCGTAGCTCTGAGAGAGAACTATCCAGACGGGAGCCTTATTAATTGTAAATTGGTATTTAGTCGAAGAATGCCGATCATATTCCACTTCAATGGCTTTATTTTGAATGGAAACATTTTTGGCAAGAATTAACCTTAGTTGATTCGATATCTTTTGATATTCGTCTTCAGGAACCACAGTCAACGTGTTTATAATATTTATCTGGCCATGACTCTCTAAAGTTATCATATTTAAATCGGAAATTTGCCCCAAGTCCCGCCAACGAAAAACATTGTCAGTCGACTGGGTTGAAAGTTTCAATTCCCGATCATTAATCACAAACCTTAGGCTCCCACCAGCCGAGCTTTCTAGAACTCTAATAAAGAGATGGCCGTCAGGGAAATTGTAATTTAATTTTAAAGTTTGGTCACCCTCTGCCAAAATATGACCAAGATTAAAATCAACGTCATTATTAAACACTCCATAACGGTCAAGAAGATAATTTTTCAAAAAAAGAGCATTGCCTTGAGTCCGGCTCCACCAACCACTCGGGTCTTTTTCGGACCGCACTTTATCTGATAAAGAAATGAAATTCGACCGAGTAGTCTGACTCATAGCCAGATCAAGATTATCGCCACGATTAAAAATTAAATACGAATTTTGAGTGATCAATCTATCTAGATCTGTTAACGGCTGGGTATTATTTAAGTGAACCACCCCAGTTTGGCTTAAATCGAGCTTGGCTTGTTCATACGTGTCATCTGGTCCCACAACATATGCCATTTGTCCGAGACTGTAAACCTCGGAAACGGGATAATTTGCTTCAAATACCGGCACTTCTGGAATCGACGATATATTTTTTAACCAAGTTTGAGATGATAACCAATCTCTCTGCCAAAAATAATATTTGCGATCTTCAGGTTTAAGGGCTTGGGCACGCTCATCTGGGAAAGGATAAATAATATATTTAATTCCTGTTGCTTGAAACAAATCTCGAGCAGACCTTGATCGGATATAATTCAAATATTCATAAGTTCCATCAACCCCAGAAAGAAACGGCCGCTTAGTTAATAGTTCCTTAGCTTCAGTCCAAATTTTAGTTTGTCCAATAACTCCAAGAGGGGGTTTTTCGGGTAACCATAAAATTCTTGCAAATCCTGGTAGTTGTTCAAGTTTATTGGAAAGAGCAATGAAGCTTTGGGATAATGGATTATCACTAAATGCACCAGTAGTTTTGCCCAATATAACCGGAAAGGCAAAACTGATAAGTAAAATACTAGCTCCAATCTGAAGCAAACGTTTAGGCAGATGATTACCAATAAATTCGAGGCCATAGCACAACATACCCATATATCCCAGAATCAGAATTGGAGTAAACTTTGATGGATCTCGAAATATCCAAAACCCGGGCACATTAGTAATAAGCCAGGTGTAAATAGATCCAAATGGACCAATACTGCCGGTAACTAAAAATAATCCCATTAAAATCCAAATCGAAAATATCCACGAAGACTGGCTTTTTTTTACTTGCCATAGACCAAGAAAGACAATTATGGGTAACAAAACTAAATACCACCTGGGGGATTGGATGTTTCCAAAAATATTTGAGTACCAATGAGGCTGAGACAAAAATAAAGTGTGAGCTGGGCTTGAAAAGCTAAAATCGTCCCCCGTTCGAATTTGGTTAAAAACAATATTTTGGTGATAAAAAAAGGCTGGTATCAACCAAAAACCATGAACCATCAAGATTAAGGTTAGAATCAGTCCTGGTTTTATAAGCCTATTTACCCCAGAAATTAATGCCAAAACAAACAGACTCCGGGCGTCAAAAAAAGAAATGACCAGCCACACTAGACAGGAATAAATGAAATTCTTGGTTGTGAATATTGTATACACAGCCAATGGAAAAAGTGCATAGGCAAAACATAAATAAACCAATCCCCCATCCATATTAACCAGATAATAAGTATTAGTGAAATAAAATATTGCTCCAAGTGAATGAAGCCATGAAGGTAATCCCATTCTAGATAAAAGTTTGAAAACTCCCCACACCCCCACTATCAATTGAAGTCCTGTTAATAATTTAACAAGTAAAGGGAAAGTCAATCCTAGACGAAAGAGTGCAGCTAGGCCTATCAAGAGCGGCTGCATCCACATACTTCGTAATTGATTGTGTCCCAAATCCACCCCTCCTAAAATAGATTCCCAAGTTGAAGGCCAGATGGACAAATTGACCATAACTTGATTGGAAAAGAAATTAGAATCGTGACCAAGATTCACATAATTTGTAAATAATATCCTCCAAAACACAAAACCCAATATAATCAACGTAAGTAAATAGTGATTTTTATTTATGACAGAAGGTTCTGTAAATTTTGATGTCCGAGTGAAGACATTGATTATCAAAACAAAGAAGGCTACAAGATATGCCCCAGTCAGAACTTCACCTGCTCTACCAAAGTGGTTTGTTGCTAGCAATACTGCTCCTCCGATTAAGAGAAGGAAAAAAATACCATTAATTATAAGTTTAATTGGTCTCATTTTTAGGATACCAGACATTTATGCCATTGGCTAAATTTAGATTTATTTGGTAATTAGTAATTATATAATCCCAGACTCGAGGAGCAAAGTTTCGTACCAAAATCCCATCTTGAATCGCCAGTGGATCAACCAAAATAAATTGAGGTGGATCGTTCTTTAAGGTTTTTATTAAAAAATCTTCAACACTGTAAGAAATATTTCCTCGCAACAACTCTACCCAATGTTTGGTCGGAGGTAGGGTTTGAGTTAAATGGTAAATATTATCATTGACACCAAAAACGTAGATGGATTTGTTTTTGTCAGCTGTAGTTTCAACAAAATCGAGGGTTGCTTGTATAGAGGAATCATAGAAGTATACTTTTCCAGCTGACTCCCGCCTAGCAGATCGATACCATAAACCCAAGCCCATCACCACAAGAATCAATCCCAATACAATGAATTTAGAATTATTAGCTAACCATTGAGTAATTAGAAAAACAAGTATCGGCAAAACAACCTGAGCATGAATCAACCCAAAACGAGGAAATAAAAATATTGAGGCGGCCAAGATATATAATCCATAAAGCCAATCTTGTTTAATTCGAGTAGCTGCCAACAAACCAGGGATCCAAAGTATCATTAACCTAATTTGTTCACTTAAAAGTGGTTGTCGACCTTCTAAGAATGTGTACCCCGTCAAATTATGAACTACAGTCCAAAACCAAAAATCATTCCAAACGCCAATCGAGTATAAATACATTGATGCCAATCCCATGGGTAACACTCCCCCAATGACAAAGACCAAAAAGGATTTTACTTTTGGCTTTGTAGTCAAAATCCAAATAGCAGCTATTCCACAAAGCAATATTCCAGGTTGTTTAAAAAGTAAAATTAAACCAAAGACTAACCCTGTTAATAAATAACTTTTTGATCTTGTGTGTAATAAATAGAAACCAATTAAAGACAAGGTTGCCACTACTGAATCTATCCATAAAATGTGACCTTCCCAAGTTATGAAGAATATTGCAAAAAGCGACAACCCGATTAGTCTAATTGGGTTAGAAAAATAACGGGTCAGCTTATTTAGTATTAAAAAATTGATTATCACTAGTACCAAGTGAAAGATACGCAAACCATCAACTGAACTGATGCCCAAGGTGCTCAGATTCAATGGCAAAAGCATCATCCCAGGAAAGTGCTGGTCATTAATTTGCTGATACGGCAACATTCCTTGATTGCGAAAATAAATTTCAGTCAATATTTCAGGGTAGGGAAAAAAAGAAAACCTGATTAATGAAAGTAACAAGAATGTTAGAGGAAGTATAAAACTCACTATACGTGATACGATTTCATGACGATAAGTTTCCACCATAGCTTATACAAACGGATAAATGTTTTATATAACCTTAAGAAATTAAAAAATTGGCTAAAGCCACTTGGCCGATCATAATGACTAACCGCCACTTCTTTTATTTTATACCCAAAGTGATCAATTTTTTTGACCAACTCAACACAAATTGTTCCAGTGTTCTCAAACAACTTAACATTCTTAAAAACTCTGCGTTCAATAAGCCTAAAATCACAATCGGTGTCTCTAATGGGGAGCAGGAAAGCCATTTTTACAAGCCGATGATAAATACTACCAAGAATAATTCTATACCAGGGATCATGCCGTTTGGTTTTATATCCATTAACCATACCTATTCCTGGTCGATAAGCCCGATACAATAATTCTAATTCTCGAACATCATACTGCCCATCACCATCTGTATAAAAAATAAGTTCTCCTCGAGCAAATTTGAAACCACTGCGCAATGCTCCTCCATAGCCCAAATTATACGGGTGCTTAATCAGTCTTAATTTAGGAATCTGTTTTTTATATACTTCCAAAGCTTGAGTCGACTTTATATTGCTACCATCATTAACCACCAGGAGTTCATAATTGGAAGTGATTTTTCTTGCTTGGTTTCCGGCCAGTAAAAGCAAGCTTCCAATTGTGGCCCAATCGTCTAAATATGGAAAAAAGATTGTCAGCTTCAATTTTTTCATAGTGTTGATTCTAGCATAGTTTTGTGTGAAAATATGACAATGTCTGATCAAACTAAGCGCTATGGCTTACCCCAAACTCCGTGGGAAGGAAAAGTTGTCGAGGGAGTCGTTAAGGAAGTTGTAGAGACAGCTAAAAAATATCTTAATACTGACCCCAAGTCTATCGCCGTTCTTGACGTTGGTTCTGGTCATGGTGAATATGCGATTGAGATGTCTAAATTTTTTGGTAGTGTAACTGGCGTTGAACCATTAAAAAAAGCTTATTTAAATGCTCTTAGAAATGGAAAGGGAATAAAAAATCTGAAATTTCATAACTCTGTGATTGAAAGATTCAAGACTGTGTCTAAATTTGATCTAATCACCCATTTTACAGTTTTCGAACACATGTCAACTCCTAAAATTGGTTTTGACCGGATTTTTTCTTTACTTAAAAAGGGAGGGGTAATCTACCTGACTGCTCCTAATAAATACTGGGTCTTTGAACAACATTATGGTCTTCCTTTTTTATCATGGCTGCCACTACCACTCGCAAATAAATATCTAGAACTGACAAAAGGCATTAAATCGTATAAGGATTGTTCCTATTCTCAAGGATATGGCGGTATGAAAAAGTTTTTTGATCAATACGACTGCCATTATGAATTCATTTTGCCATTTGATGAAAATAGTGCATATATTGGATGTGGAAAAAATCAATTGGGATTCACTCTTGTAAAGAAATTGGGTCTAAGACTTATTCGCTTTAATCCATTCTTTTGGAATTTCTCGAAAGGGTTCATAATGGTAATTAGAAAAAACAATTAAAATGTCTCGTTGTCTTGTTTGTCAAAAAAAAGAATTTCTTTTTTTATTTAGGACAAGGGATCGAATGTTTAATGTTCCAGGACAGTTTGATGTCAAGTCATGTCATGAGTGTGGTCTGTTTTTTCTTGATCCACAGCCGTCGAAAAACGTACTCAAGAAGCACTATCCCCGTCAACAATATTATTCATACAAGGGCAAAATAAAAGGATTAAGTGGACTAATAAGACAGTTTCGCTCATATCTTATAGATAAATATTATGAACCAACAATCTTAAGCAGAGTATTTTCTTTCCTTGTTCAAAGCGTACCAGGAATACCAAAACGACCTGACAAGAAACCATGGAGGGTCCTTGATGTGGGGTGTGGATCGGGTGATACATTAATAGCTTTGAAAAAATTGGGATGGGAAGTGTACGGATTAGAAATAGACAGGAATGCAATCAAATTGGCAAAAAAAAGAGGTCTTACGAATATTAAATTGGGCGGGTATGAAAAAATAGAAGATTTTCCAGATAATTATTTTGACTGTATTAGGTTATACCATGTGATTGAACATTTACCCAACCCACATCATTGTTTACAACTTATTTATAAGAAACTAAAAAAGGGAGGAGAAATTGTACTAGGAACACCGAACGCCAAAAGTATGGTGAGTAAGATCTTTGGTATACACTGGTATAACCTTGATGTGCCTAGACATCTTTTTGTTTTTTCTCCCGATACGCTTTCGAGACTTGTTGATAAAGCAGGTTTCTCTCAAATTTCAGTTTCTTTTTGTTCCGGTGACGGTTTAGGTAGAAGTATTATCTACACTATAAACGGTATTCTGAAAAAGGAGATCGACACTAACCATTTTACTTTTCTTTTCTTATTACTCTATCCTCTTGAATGGATTTTGGACAAGTTAAAAATCGGAGATATTATAATTGTCCGAGGCATACGATAAACACTATTGTCAAACGAAGACCGAGCGGTTAAAATCGTTAGAGTATTAAATCACATGAGAAAATTTTTTAGGATTTTGAAAAAGACTTTTCCACGTTTTGTTTTAGCAACTTTCATCGTAGAAATAGAAAAACACTTGAAAGACTGTAGGACAATACTAGACGTTGGATGTGGAGATAACTCCCCTATTAGTTTCCTAGAGGAAAAGTATACTTCTGTTGGAGTGGATGCATACAAGCCCGCGATCGAAGATAGTAAAAAAAGAAAAATACATAATTCATACATACATGGAGACATAAAGAAGTTGAGCTCGTTGGCAAAAGCAAAATCATTTGATGCAGTGATAGCCCTAGATGTGATAGAACATCTAAAAAAAGAGGACGGATATAAGCTTCTCGATAACATGGAGAAAATTGCACGAAAGAAAATCATCTTGGTCACACCTAATGGATTTATTCCTCAATTTAACAAAGACAACAAACTCCAGGCACATCTTTCAGGCTGGACTGTTAAAGATTTCAAGAAAAGAGGATATCACGTTGAAGGTATATATGGCACCAAACTTTGTAATGTAATGAGAACTGATGAGGCAGAACTAAAATGGAGACCTAAGATCTTCTGGGCACTGGTGTGGGGAGTTTTAGTTGAAATAACCCACCATTTACATACCAAGAAGAACCCGGAAGATTCTATCGGCTTGCTAGCGGTCAAAGAAATTTCTCAATGACAAAGATATTGGTTACAGGAGGGGGTGGTTATATTGGATCAAATGCCTGTAAACAATTATTAGAAAATGGATATGAACTGGTAGTAATTGACAATTTCTTTTCAGGTTATCGTCAACCCCTTAAGTTGTTAGTAAAACAATATGGACCGGCTAGAATTCGTTATTATACTCAGGATATTTGCAATAATTTAGATTCTATATTAGAAAAAGAAACAAATATAAAGGCAGTCATTCATTATGCAGGAGTCTGCTCAGTAAATGAGTCCATGCAGAACCCTTATAAATATTTTTATGTTAATGCCAATGGGACCAATAACTTATTAAACCATATGGTAAAGTTTGGAATCAAGAACATCGTATTTTCTTCATCATCTACTGTCTATGGCGAAACCAAACAAACACTTATAGATGAAAGTCACACTACTATTCCCAGTAGCCCATATGGTCAATCAAAATTGATGTCAGAACAAATTATTCAATGGTTTAATAAATCGCTAAATATAAATTTCATGATCTTAAGATATTTTAATGTATGTGGGGCAAGTGATGATGGCAATTTTGGTGACGCCAAAAACCCCTCTGTTCACTTGATACAAAATGCCGTTCGAAGCTCAATGGGAATAGAAACGTTTAACCTAACTTGTTCTCGAGTCAACACCAAAGATCGAACTCCAATTCGAGATTATGTAAACGTCGTGGATCTAAACATAGCTCACCTGAAAGCTCTGGAGTTGCTATTGAAAGGAAAGGGAAATCAAATTATTAATTTAGGCACAGGCATTGGCTATTCGGTCCTCGAGATAATTGAAACTGTTCAAAAAACTACCGGTTCTAAATTGAAAGTTAGTAAAAGTATTTCCCGAAAGGGAGAATGTGCTCAAGCGGTAGCCTCAAACCAGAAAGCCAAAAGAATTCTTAGATGGAGACCCAAAAGAAGTCTTGAGGATTCTATCAGAACCCTAATGAAGTGGTATTCTGTTCGGCCAAAAGGTTGGATCTAGCCCTTTTTCAAATTTGCTCTTACTAAAGACAGGTGGTGCAAATAGAATGATTGTGAAGGGTTTTTCAATACCAATCTAAAAATCTCACTGTCATCTAATTTACGCTTTTTTTGAATAAGACTTCGTCTCTCTAACGTATCATTTACATTTAACAGATTCCACCATATTGCCTTAAGTATCGCCACAGCCCCTTCAGTCTGTCCTGATAAGAAGAAATAAGCCGATAATGCTATACAAACGATCACATGAGCAGGGAGCATCCAAAAGAGTGTCATTATAGAAGCATTCTTGATAATCGTTCTTATTCTGTTTTTAAACGAGTGATAATGGATGAAAGCGCTTTTCATGGTCGTACTCGTTGCCCCCATTTTATGATAAATAATAGACTTAGGTTCGAAAGCAACATGATATCCCATAACCCAAGCACGCCAGCAAAGATCGGATTCTTCAAAATAGCACCAGTATTTTTCGTCAAAAGCACCCAGTTCGAAAACTGATTTCCTGACCATCATACAGGCACCCTTGGCTGCAAATGTCTCTCTAAACTTTTTATATTCGGGCTTATCTATATCCAAATAGCCAATATGAAACAGAAAACCAATATTTGTCAAATATGAAACTACATTATCAAGTTGTTTCGGATTATCCATAATAAATATCTTACTTTGTACTATTCCTAAACTGGTGTCTTTTTCGAGATCAATCACCAAAGGTTCAATAAAATCAGGGGTTACAATAGTGTCGTTGTTTAAGATTAATAGATATTTTCCAAGTGCCTGTTTGATCCCGGCATTATTTCCACCCACATAGCCAGAATTACTCTTGTTCAAAACTTGCCTAACCTTTGGATACATTTTCGATATTGCTTCTACCGAACCATCTTGAGAATCATTATCAACGACTATTATTTCATAATTGGAATAAGTCACCTTCCCCAATGACTTCAAACAGTTTAAAGTAAGCTGCTTTTGGTTAAAATTTACGATAATTATTGAAACTTTAGGATGTGTCATTTCCAAATACCAACTTTAATATCCTCTTTGAGAAACGGAACCTTAGAGGTAAGCATTCCCAAAATGCCCGCTATGGTCTCAAGAGATTTCAATAAAAATACGCTGCAGGCTAAAATGGGGTGAGACACGAGTTGTCTCCAATTTCTAAAAAAAGCGGGTCTAAAAACAATGTTTCCATACTTTAAGGCAAAAGCTGGGTTTGCCAACATTAGGAT
>CAYHWU010000011.1:2064-16581 GCA_964360495.1 uncultured Gammaproteobacteria bacterium | reverse complement strand
AAATAGCTCAATCCCCCTCTCCTAAATTAGGAGAGGGGTTAGGGGTGAGGTACTTGCAGATTGGCCTGACTGCTCCCAAAGAGTTTTTAATAGAAAGAATTAAACAGCGGGTTAAAGAAAGGGGACTAAGTGAGGAGTTTGTCAAAAAAGAAATTGAGATTGCCAAGAAGCAACTAGTTTGGTTCAAAAAGCAAAAGGATATTGCTTGGTTTGATATAATGAAGTATGCCTCGGAAAATAGAGATTTCGTACAGGACAATCATTTTTACAGCCCTATTCGGGATTTTGTTGTGGCTGCTTTATAGAATTAGCGACATTGTAGTCATGACTTTTGTGTCTTTGGTCTTGATGGCTGCAATTAGTCCATTAGTAGATAAGTTGGAATCATTTCGCTTTCCAAGAGTCTTGTCTATAATTTTTATTTACGTTGTGATTTGGGCTGTAGTTGGGATAATGTTTGCAGGTCTAATCCCTGCTGTTATAGAACAAACTTCAAAGCTTGTGGTTAGAATTCCTCAAGCAGTTTCCCAAATAGAATTCTTGAGCTCTCATCAGCAGGAAATTACTCAACAGATTTTGGGTTTGGTGACGACCTTACCTGAAAATCTTTTCAAATTGACCTTGGGACTCGTAAATAACGTGTTTAGCGTTTTAACTATTATGGTGATTACTTTTTATATGTTGCTTGAGCGTAAAACTATCGATAGTCATGTCCCCGATAAATTTAAAGAAATGGTGACCAAAACTGAAAAGAATCTTGGGGCCTGGTTGAGAGGCGAGTTGATTTTGATGACTGTCGTTGGAATACTTACATATATTGGACTGTCAATCTTGGGAGTGGACAGCGCTTTGCCCTTGTCGCTTTTGGCTGGGCTTTTGGAAATTATTCCTACCTTTGGCCCAACTATTTCTGCCGTTCCTGCAGTGTTGGTAGCTCTGACAATTAGTCCAGTGGTGGCAGTCGCTACAGTAGCCCTCTATTTGATAGTTCAATTTTTAGAAAACAATTTACTAGTTCCCAAAGTGATGGCCACTGCTCTTGGAGTTAGTCCAGTGATTGTCTTTTTGGGATTGATGATTGGTTTTCGCCTCAATGGACCAGGGGGGGCAATTATGGCTGTCCCAGTGATAATCGTACTGAAGACCGTTCTTTCGAGTATAATAAAGACACCTGGAGGCAGGTGATTTACTCCTTCGTAGCCGAAAGGCGAAGAGGAGAGGAAAGTCCAGACAGCTGGTAGCAAGGTGTCCAGCGTAAGCTGGAGCGGGAGACCGCCAGTTAGAGCAACAGAGACGAGTGATGTGAAACGGGCAATCCTCCCTGCTGCAACCTCCGAATTCTAGTGGGCAGCTACCCCCGATACTAGAGAAGATTGAGGGCGTAAGATAGATTAATCACGAACCCCGCTCAGCGGGGCGAGAACAGAATCTGGCTTACTAGCCTCCAGGTATTTTTTGTGTATAATATAGCTATGATGCAAGGTTTGGTCTCTCTGATCTTTGGAGTTTTAGTTCTAATGTTTCCAAAGCTTCTCAATTATTTAGTAGCTTTTTACTTTGTACTCACTGGCCTTTCAGCCATTCTTCCATATCTTAAATAGTCCAAGCAAAATCAAGATCCCTGTCGTAATAAGAACAGTTTTCAAAAGATCCCTTTTTATTTGTTTGACAGGTAAAACCATTGTTGGGATGTAGAAACTTTGCATGAAGTTATGATAACATTAAACAATGCGTATCGCCAAATATCTGGTCGCTGGTTTGTTACTGTTTGTGGTCTCAATGGGAATGACCTATGGAGTTACCCAACTGGTAGGTAAATTTAGCACTCGAATAGTTTCTCCTGTTTCTTCTCCCACGCCAAAGGTTAAACCCCCAAAGATTGATCCTGCCGTTCCCAGAACCGAAGCCTGTCCCATCAATGGTGTTTTGTATCCCAAGTCATACAAAGATGTTTGGGTAACTCGTAGACCTTTGGCTGTGATGATTGAAAATCACCTAGATTCTCGGCCCCTGTCTGGTTTGTCATCGGCCGATTTGGTCTATGAGGCTGTAGCTGAAGGTGGTATTACCCGGCAAATGGGTATTTTTATGTGTGACATTGCTGGACAAAATATTACTCTAGCCCCAGTACGTAGTGCACGTATCTATTATACAAAGCTAGTTGCCGAGTACGATGCTCTTTATAACCATGTTGGGGGAGCCGGCAATTGTGATGATCCAACTGTAAATGAACAGGCCAAGGCTCTGTGTTTTATTCGTAGGAACAAAATTAAAGATATGGATCAATTTGGTTTGGATTTTAAATCTTGTCATAGATTGACCAACAGACTCGATCAAGAAGTGGCCTATGAGCACACCATGGCTTGTTTTACTGAAGAATTGTACAAAACCGCTGCCAAGCGTGATTGGCAGAATGATGGGGAATGGGATAAGTTCTTTATCCCTTGGAAATTTAAGGACGATGGAACTGAGAAAGGCAATGTCACAGATATTGCTTTCAAGTTCTGGAATAATAAACCAGATTACGATGTGGCCTGGAAATATTCAGCTACTGATAATACCTATGCCAGAATGAATGGCGGAAAAGCTGTAGCGGATTTGAATACTGACGATCCCATCAAAGCCAAAGCAGTTGTTATTCAATTCGCCAAAGAGTTTGGTCCATTGGACGAGCACTTGCATATGGATTATCAGGTAACTGGAACTGGTAAGGCGATTATGTTTCAGGATGGAAAAGCCGTTGTTGGCACCTGGAGCAAGCTTTCTCCAACGGTGAGAACCAAGTTTATGGCCGAAGGTAAGGAGTTTGTTTTCAACAAAGGTCAGATCTGGGTAGAAATAGTACCCGATGGGAATATAATCGAGTATAATAAGTAATTGAATACTTAATATGCTCAAAGACTTATTTATCAGCAAAACCCGAGTCAAGCTTCTGGAAGAATTTTTATCAGATCCTAGTCAAATGTTTCATGTCCGTGATTTGGTCCGACGTGTGGATGAAGAGATAAATGCCGTTAGGAGAGAACTTTTACATTTGGAAGAAGCAGGGGTGGTCAAAAAGGAGCAACGAGGCAACCGACTTTATTATTGGTTTAGAAAAGATTATCCTTTGTATCAAGATTTATTGTCGATGATAGCCAAGACTACAGGTCTTGGTTATGCACTTTTGAAAAACAAGTCCAAGTTGGGACACCTTAATATTGTCATGTTTTCTGGAAAATTTGTTCGTCATGAACCCAGGAAAAAACCAGACGATGTTGACGTCTTGGTAGTGGGGGAAGTAAATATAAATGAGTTGAATGCTCTAATTCACGAAGAAGAACAAAAACGAGGAGCGACCATTAACTACACACCGATGACAACCGAAGAATTAAAATTTAGAAGAACTAGGCGTGATCCATTTTTGTTGAGTATACTTACCAATAGTCGGTTTTTGATTGTGGGTGATGAGGAGGACTTGACGGCATGAAGTTAAAACTCCTACTCATTCTTTCGGTTTTAGCTTTTGCTGTTTATGCTAATCTACCTCCGGGTTTAACAAATAAATATTTTAGATTTCCACGCGATCTCAGTTTGAGAATGGGCTTGGATCTTCAGGGTGGAGTGCATTTGGTCTATCAGGCCGATACTTCAAAACTAGCTGATGCAGACAAGGCCTCGGCTGTTGAATCAACCAAAGCCAATATCGAAAGGCGAATTAATTCCCTGGGAGTTTCCGAACCTCTGATCCAAATTGCCAAATCTGGTACAGACTCACGGATTATTGTGGAATTGGCAGGAATTTCTGATATTAACCAAGCCATAAGTCTGATTGGCCAAACAGCTCAACTCGAGTTTCGTGAATCAAAAGTGGCGACCCCATCTGCCCAAACAGATTTTAAAACGACCAATTTAAGTGGAGCCGATTTACAACGGGCGACTGTCCAATTCCAAAACGGCAAGTCAAGTGTGGGGCTGCAGTTTTCTACAGATGGAGCCAAAAAGTTTGCTGAAATCACCAAAAGAAATGTTGGTCGTCCTTTAGCCATTTTCTTAGATGACCAAATGATAATGAATCCCCCTTTAGTCAGTAATGCTATTACCGATGGTCAGGCAGTGATTACCGGAAACTTTACTGTCGAGGAAGCCAAGAGGTTGGTGATTAATCTGAATGCGGGTGCTTTACCACTACCGATAAAAATTATTGAACAACGCAATGTGGGTGCGACACTCGGAGCTGAGTCAATTCAAAAGAGTTTGTTTGCTGGAGCTGTGGGCTTGGTCGTGGTTTGTTTATTTATGATTGCCAATTATGGTCTCAAGGGAGTTTTAGCTGATTTGGCTTTGGGATTATATGTCTTGATTACGCTAACTCTGGTGCGTCTGGTTCCCATCACTTTGACTCTCGCTGGTATTGCTGGAGTGATTTTATCAATTGGCATGGCGGTAGATGCAAATATTTTAATATTTGAACGTATCAAAGAAGAGATTGCCTGGGGAAGGCCAAAAAAAGCAGCTGTGGAGCTTGGATTCCATAGAGCTTGGAATTCGATTAAAGACAGTAACATGAGCTCTCTTATTACTGCTGGAATATTATTTTGGTTTGGAACTGGGTCTGTGCGTGGGTTTGCTCTAACTCTAGCATTGGGAATTGCAGTATCATTATTCTCAGCTATAACAGTAACCAAAACTTTACTTGATTTGTTTTACAATCGTAGCAAATGAAACTATTAAAATATAAATTTATATACTTTGCTATTTCTTTGATTATTCTGATTCCAGGTACGATTTCTTTGGTTAAAAATGGTCTGAAATTGTCGATTGATTTTACAGGAGGAACATTACTTGAAATAACATCAGCCAAAATAGACAAAGCCGAGTTGGAAAAGTATGCTACTTTGGTTCAAAAATCTTCTGACAATACCTATGTTTTAAGAACGCACGAAATGGACAATTCCCAAAAAGAAAAATTACTTGCAGAATTAAAATCCAAATATGATGACGTTGTCGAAACTAGATTTGAGACAGTAGGACCTGTAGTGGGAAAAGAGCTGACCCAAAAAGCCTTTATGGCTATGGGCGTAGCATCTCTCATGATTATTGCCTATATAGCTTGGTCTTTTAGACATGTACCCAAACCTTATTCGTCTTGGAAGTTTGGAGTAAGTGCTGTTGTTGCCTTATTACACGATGCGTTGGTGGTAGTTGGAATTTTCTCTATCTTTGGAGCCGTTTGGCATGTAGAAATAGACTCGCTTTTTGTCACTGCAGTTTTGACCGTCATTGGATTTTCTGTTCACGACACCATCGTGGTTTTTGACCGGGTGAGAGAGAATCTGCCCAAAATGCCCAAAAATACTTTTGAAGAAGTGGTAGATTTTTCTCTGTCTGAAACACTGGTGCGTTCTTTAAATACTTCGTTGACTGCAATTTTAACTTTGGTTGTTTTACTACTGTTTGGAGGAGAATCAATTAGATGGTTTGTAGCAGCTTTATTGATTGGAATAGTCTCGGGAACATATTCATCAATTTTTAATGCAGCTCCAATTCTGTCAATTTGGGAATCAAGATCTCTCGCTCGTTAGGAAGTCCTTTTTCCACTTCTTCAAAAATAGCTTGTAGGTATTTGCCCACCATGGGACCAGGGGTAATCTTTTTTATTTCCATAACATCTTTTCCAGAAATTTTTAGATCAGTAATTGAAAATGGTTGTTGTTGAACTTCTTCAATTCTAGTTTTATATTCCTCTAGTCTCCAGCTGGTAGCACGAGCCCCCCCTCCAAGGCGGTCTGCCACCCGTAAGGCAATCATGTCTGTCACATTTTCCAGACCGACGTTTCGTATAAATCTCCGAATTGCAGAATCGGTTTGCCTCTCATCGACTGTAAATTGGTGCCAACGTACTAGTCTGATAAATTTATCTTTTTGCGAATTTGAAAAACGGAAACGATCAGCAATTTTTGCGGCAATTTTTGCCGATTCCATTTCGTGATTGTAAAAAGTAATTGTCCCAGTCTCCAAGACTTTTTGAGTTCTGGCTTTGCCTACATCGTGAATAAGTGTCGCAAAGCGTGTAATGGGATCTTTTGAATTACAATTTCGCAGTGATTCGACACTGTGAGTTCCCACATCGAAAATATGGTGTCGCCCTGGGCTTTTTTGTTCGACTCCAAAAGTAGCTTCCATTTCTGGTAACAACTCTTGACCTAAACCACTATTGTGTAACAACAAATATCCATCGGCAGGATAAGGACTTCCAAACATTTTTAGAAGTTCGTCATGGATGCGTTCGGCTGAAATCTTCTTGATGCTTGAAGCATTATCCTGAATAGCCTTGAGGGTTGTCGATTCAACAGTAAATCCTAATTGTGAAGCAATTCTGACGGCTCTCAACATGCGTAAGGCATCTTCTTCAAATCTCTCTTTTGGGTTTCCGACGGCTCGGATAAGTTTGTTGTTTAAATCATCCATGCCTTTGTAAAGATCTATAAGTTCAAAGTTATGATCAATAGCCATGGCGTTTATAGTAAAATCTCGACGTTTTAGATCTTCTTCCAATGTTTCCCCCCAAGAAATATTATCTGGATGCCTATTGTCTGAATAGCCTGACTCGGTTCTGAAAGTAGTAATTTCTATCGGCCTTTCATCGCCATTTCGAATACCCACAGTGCCAAATTTATTGTCATAAAAACCCTCAGGAAAGGTTTCTAATATTTGTTCGGGCGTGGCATTGGTAGTTAAATCCCAGTCATAAAGCGGCTTGTTTAAAATGGCATCACGAACCACTCCACCAACAATATAAATTTCGTATTTGGCTTTCTTGAATTTCTGTAAGATGTCCAAAACAAGTAGAGGGGGATTAATGTTTATCTTCATAGTAGAATTGTAGCATGAGAGCTGATGAGATCGTTACAAAGATATTGGAATTAAGAGGAATCAAAGACACTCAAGAGTTTTTTAATCCCACTCATCCATCAACTATTATTTCTCCCTTTGATAGTCAACCGGCAATAGATCTGATCAAGAAACACGTTACTTTGGGCAACAAAATTGCAGTTTATGGTGATTATGATGTTGACGGAATTTGTGGGACAGCTATTCTTTGGGAAACTATTTATGCCAATTACAAAAATGTTTTCCCCCACATCCCTCACCGGGAATCAGAAGGTTACGGACTATCGATCAAAGGCATCGATCATTGCTTATCCCAAGGAGCTAAGCTGATTATTACTATCGACAATGGCATTGTTGCCCACGAACAAATCAAATATATTAAAGCTCACGATTGTGACGTTATTGTTATCGATCATCATGAATCAGAAGAAAAATTACCACATGCTGATGTTATTTTACATTCAACTTCGTCTTGCGCAGCCGGTTTGGCCTGGTTTTTTGCCCGAGATTATTTACACACACCTCCTAGTCTCGAATTGCCAGCAATCGCTACAGTTTGTGACATGATGCCACTTATAGGAACAAATCGCAGTTTTGTTAAACATGGACTAGAAGAAATAAAAAATACTTCAAGAATGGGGCTTTTGGCTTTGTTTCAAGAAGCAGCCATTAAAAAAATATCGACATACGAGATTGGCTATATAGTTGGGCCACGGATAAATGCCATGGGCAGACTCGAACACGCTATCGATAGTTTGAGACTACTATGTACCAAAAATGCTAAGCAAGCAGGGGAGCTGGCTAAACTTTTAGGAGAGACCAACAAACAACGACAAGATGAAACTAAAACTGCAGTCGATCATGCTCTGGGAATACTCGATGAAAACAATTTGCCAGATCTCATTGTTGTTTCAGATGCTGGCTATCATCCTGGAGTAATTGGCCTGATTGCTGGAAAATTGACTGAAAAATATCACCGGCCAAGTATTGCCATTAGTGTCGGAGAAACTGAAAGTAAAGCTTCTTGCCGCTCTGTCTCTGGCTTTCATATTACAGATCACTTGCGACAATATTCAGACTTGCTAGTTGCCGTTGGTGGACACGCCGCAGCTGCTGGATTTACAGTGTCCAACATTAATCTTCCCAAGTTACTTAAGTTACTTAGTGAAACAAAAATTGATCCCAAGCTACTTAAAAAAACTCAGAGAGTAGACTTGGAGATCCCTCTACTTTCTATCGACTACTCTCTACTTTCTAAGCTTAAAGAGCTTGAACCTTACGGGCTCGGCAACCCCTCGCCTGTATTTTCCACCCCAGGGGTGGAAGTTTCAGACGTTCGTCCAGTTGGTAAAGACAACAAGCATTTCAAATTCAAAGCCAGCAATTTGGATGCCATTTGGTTCAACGGCCAGTCTCTGCCCAATGGTAAATATAATCTTATCTATCAAGTAGAAGAAAATAATTTCAATGGGAACTCGAGTCTTCAGTTGAATGTCCGGACTGTTGAGGTCTAGACTGACTAGCATCTTTAATCAACTTCAAAACAAGCTCCCACAAAGGAGTATTCCTTTTGATTATGGCAGGATTGTTTGGATCTCTGCCTGTCAATTCCGATTCACTAATAGCTTTACACATAATAAGCAGAAACATTATATCAAATTGGGAGGGAGAATTCGTCATTCCCCCTCCAAAAAAATAAATTATTTCTTTGGGCCAGGTTGAGGTGTAGGTACGGGAACTGGTTTGGGTGGATTGGCTTTTGGATTCCACTCAGCGTTTTCCTCCGAACTAGCTGGTCCGCATATATTTCTATAATTTAAAGTTATTTCTTTCATCTAGTTTCACCTTCTTTCTCTGTTATTTCGTGGTCGAGCTGGAGCAACTTGAGTCTCCTTCGATCTCATTTCTAACATTCTAGATAGCCAGCATGCTTTTTCAGTTTGAGCATCTGTTTCTAGCTCTATTTTTTCTGCCATCTTTACTGCTTCTTCTGTGTTTAAGCCAATGAATGCTGGCCCCAGCACCTCAGTCTGACCTAGTTCGATCAAAGTAGTTATTGTGTTTGGGCTGCAACCTATTTTTATTTTCATATATTTATAGAAACTAAAAAACCCTCCTATTTGGAGGGTTTTTGGTTTTTTTAACTTTGTTTATTTCTTACTTTACCAATCCCTCCACCTTATCATTCCAAATAAATAGGACGCAAATTAGACCCAATTTAAGGGTCAAGGCGTCTAAATGATACATAGGTTGGGTTTGCATTGAAATGTATTATATAGCCTTGACTTTGTTTTCGTCAAGATGGATACTATGATTATGAAAAAGAGTACTGTTTTTGGTAATCCTAAATACAAAGGTAAGCATTTGTTGCTCGTGGAAGGTAAGGTTTTGGTGGCAGGAAATTGGAAAAAGGTTTCATCTTCACTTGATAAGGTATATCAACAGGGAAAGGTTCCCACGCTGACTTATATTCCCAAGGCGGACACATTGGTATTATTGGCAAAATAATTTATGGAACTACCGTTTGACAGAGAAAACTCTGATTTGTTTGGATCAATTTATCGTCCCCACGCTCAAGTGTATTTTTGGTCAAAAAAAAGAAAAAATTGGTCTGGGGCGATGATGATTATAGATAGCGGAGCAGACTACACACTACTTCCCAGAAATTACATGGAAGAATTGGGGATAATCAAAGGTCTAGATACCACCACTCTTTCCACTTTTGGTGTAGGGGGAGGATCGAAGGTTTATTTGTTGAAAAATAAAATCCGAGTTAAATTGGGAAAATGGGAGAGAGATATTCCACTTGGTTTTTTGGAATCTAATGATGTTCCCCCTCTTTTGGGTAGACATGAATTTATGGAGACTTTTAAGATTACGTTTGATCAGCGGATTACCTACATTGACAGTAAGTCATAATGTGAGATAATACAACTATTGTTAAGCAAGCGGTTTAAGTTGGGTTGACAACCAATTAGTTTGCGAAAGTTTACAAAGATCCGATGATCAGATGGCACATGGGAGCTGATCGAAAGGGTCTTTTTTGTTTTTATGACCAGAACATTAATCTCAGAAACTATATCCAAAATTGGCGAGACAGTCTTGATAAAAGGCTGGGTGAACACGCGCCGTGATCATGGAAAAATAGTTTTTATTGATCTGCGTGACCGCACAGGACTACTTCAAGTGGTCCTAAGTCCAGAACTTGCAGGAAGTCTGCATAGTGAAGACGTGGTCTATATTACGGGCAAAATTCAAGCTAGACCAGAAAAATTAATTAATCCAAAGCTTTTGACCGGCGCTGTTGAAATGTCTGCCGAAAAAGTGGAGGTAGTCGCCAAATCTGCTGAGTTACCTTTTGATATGGGTAAGGAAAATTTGGATCTGGAATTACCAACCCTCCTTGATCATCGGTCACTAACCATGAGACATCCCAAAGTCCAGGCAATTTTTAAAGTCCAAGCAGTAATCATAGATGCGTTCCGAAAAGCTCTTCAGGCCCGTGATTTCTTGGAATTCCAAGCCCCCTGTATTACTCCAGCTGTAGCTGAAGGTGGGGCTGAAGTATTTAAAGTCAAATATTTTGAACACGAAGCCTATTTATCTCAAAGTCCTCAATTATATAAATCATTATTAGTCGGAGATTTTGAGCGAGTATTTAGTGTCAACAAGGTTTTTCGTGCAGAACCCAGTGTCACAACGCGACACCTAACTGAAGTAGTAAGTTTGGATGTTGAATTCGGATTTATTGAGTCATGGGAAGAGGTCCAGGAGATGGAGGAATATGTCATAAGATACATATTTGACGAGGTTGCAAAAAAGTGTCTTCGCGAATTGGACATGTTTGGAGCCACGCTTCCAAAACTGTCTGACAAAATACCTGTCATCAAACTTCGTGATGCTCAAGAAGTTATTTTTAAACGTACTGGTCGAGATGTGAGACAGGAGAAAGATCTGGCTCCAGAAGACGAACGAGAAATTTGCAGGTGGAGTTTGGAAGAATATGGCTCAGATCTGGTCTTTATTTCGCATTTCTTGACTAAAAAGAAACCATTCTATGTTTATCCAGATCCAGAGGACCCAACTTATGCATATAGTGTCGATTTGATTGGTCGTGGTGTCGAATGGTCAAGTGGTGGGCAACGGTTAAATGATTATGAACAAATTCTCAAAAATGCAAAAGAATGGGGTGTAAGAGCTGAAGACGTCGAGCTATATCTCCAATCATTTAGATATGGGGTTCCACCTTTGGGAGGGTTTGCTCTTGGAGCCGAGCGTATGACTATGCACATTTTGGGACTTAAGAATATTCGTGAAGCTTGTATGTTTCCAAGAGACATGGAAAGAATTGATGTCAGTTTACGAAAAAATAATCCAGCTTCTAAATAGCAGTCATATTGAATATCGAGCTTTAGAGCATGAGCCTACACCGACTTGTGCTGATTCTGCCAGAGTAAGGGGTACGAGTATGGATCAGGGGGCAAAAGCCTTAGTTTGTTTTGCTGACAAAAAACCAATATTAATAGTACTGCCATGTTCACACAAGTTGGACACAAGATCTTTTAAGAGTGAATTTAATGTTAAAGACCTACGTTTTGCCACGCCGGAAGAAGTACTTCAATTAACCCAACTTCAAATTGGAGCTATTCCTCCATTTGGAAAGTTGTTTGAAATACCAACTTATGTAGATGAAAATCTAAGCGCAAATGAGAATATAGCATTTAATGCAGGAGATAGATGCAAATCTATAATAATGAGATACAAGGACTATATTGAGGCTTCAGGGGGTATAATTGGGCGATATGCTGCTAAATAAGGCAATTCCCAGATTATTGTTGGTTCTTACACTGATCACTGTTGTAGTGGTTTTTGGTGAGAGTCTAGGTCAGAAGAAAATATTTAGTGTTGAGAACGCTGTTACTTTACCGCCATTACCAATTCGTAAAGAAACTGTTGTTGACCCCGAAGTTTTTGCCAGAAGTATTTTGGTAGTCGACCGAGCAAGTAATGTGACCTTATGGGAACACAACGCTGATCTGCGTGTACCCCCAGCCTCGACGACCAAGATGATGACAGCCCTCGTGGCCATGGAAAAATTTCCACTCGATCAAGTTATCACCGTCAGTCGTAGTTACAAAATTGGCCAATCAGTGGGATTTAAACCGGGGGACAAAGTTTCGGTTGAACAATTATTATTTTCGCTTTTAGTTTACTCAGGCAATGATGCGGCAGAAATTTTAGCCGAGAACTACGAAGGAGGCAGACCTGCTTTTATTGTTGCCATGAATGCCAAAGTCGATGAGTTGGGTCTCAAAAATACCCACTTTGTTAATCCGACTGGGCTCGATGAAGCCAGCCATTATTCTACCGCTCGTGATCTGGCGATTCTGGCTGACATTGCCATGAAGAAAATTGAATTTGCCAAAATTGTGTCTTCAGAAAGTACGGTGATTGCCCTAGAAAACAATCAAGAATATGTTCTCAAAAATGTCAATCAACTTTTGGGAAAAATCCCGGGAGTCTTAGGGGTCAAAACTGGTTTTACCGAAGGAGCTGGTCAATCTTTGGTGACACTGGTCTCTCGTAATGAGCATGAAGTAATCTTGTCGGTTTTGGGTAGTGGAGACCGCTTTATGGAAACAGAAAAATTAATCGATTGGGTCTACGCTAGTTTTACTTGGCTGACCTTGGATCGACATAATCCGGGGAAATCGCTTGGACAAAAGCCGTAAACCCACCATCGCCCTCAAAAACATAGACTGGTTGCAAAAATCGCTGAGGAAGATTTGATTCAAAGTAGGCCAAAGATACTTTACGTACGGCAACGTTATTAGCAGCAGGCTTAGCAATATAACCACCACCACCAACTAATTCGTCCCAAGCTGCTTGAACTCCACGCAGTGGGTATGTAGCAAAATCCCCATCAATAGTTTTGGAATAATTGTAGTCGGCCAGAATAATTTTAGAACCCAAAACGATACTGATCGGGGCGGATTCGATACCAGGAGCTACAAACTTTAAACCATCTTTATCACTTCTATAAAAGTCGGCTCTGGCAAAATTGGCTTCGGAGGCAGAGATAGCCGGAGTCAGGGTCGGTGGGGTCGCAGTCAAATAAGTGATTTTGATTTGGCTTTCAGCAATATCTGCCGGCAACAAATTTAGGCTTTGCAAAAAGCTTTTGGCCTCCGAGACAACTTGTTCCCGGGGCAGAGTCAGGGTTTTGGTATAGAGTTCTTGGTTGGTTACCCAGTCATAGCGGAATTGGAGCTTGTCAGAAATAATATCGACCGTTAAGACACTAGGATCTTTGGGGTGAGTAAACTTGTAGGTCCGTTCGTCCAAGGCTTCGGGTTCACGGTCAAAGCCCAGGTAGCGAGCCTTAAGTTTGACTTTGTCCAAAGATAATATTCTTGATCTACTAGTTTCCACAAAATACACTTGGCCCACATTTGAAAGACCGGGTAGTTTGCCTTCAATGGTTTCTAAGCGAAGTTGGGGTTTATAAGCCGAATTAGCCAATTCAAAATTGAGAAGTGGGAGTTTGCCATAACTGACGGTAGGGGCTGGGGGAGCAGGAGGCAGCAAAGTCAGATATATTGATTTAATAATCCGAAAAACAAAAGGGATGAGCATAATAATAATGACGGAGATGATTCCCCACTTCACAATTCTTCTAGAGTAATAGCCTACTTCACCAAGGGTTGCCATGATAGAATTGTAGCATGATTCGTACCCGCTTTGCCCCCTCACCCACAGGGTTTTTGCATATTGGTGGTTTGAGAACTGCTTTGTATGCCTACGCCATGGCCAAACACGAAAATGGTCAGTTCATTTTACGAGTGGAAGACACCGATCAAAAGCGTGAAGTAGAAGGGGCAACTGAGGCTTTGAAAGAAACCCTCAAAAAATTTGGCCTAAATTGGGATGAATATTATTTGCAATCTGAAAGATTAGAGATTTATCAAAAAGCTGCCAAAAGGTTAGTGGCCGAAGACCACGCCTTTTATTGTCAATGTGACTCCAAGGAACTGCGAAATCCTTGTCGTGACAAAAACTATGAAACTGGTGCCATTCGTCTCAGAGTTCCAGACAATAAGATCGTTACTTATCACGATTTTGTTCACAAAAAAGATATTTCTTGGAATACCAACGATGTTTACGACGCTACTCTTTTAAAAAGTGATGGCTATCCAACTTACCATTTGGCAGCCATGGTCGATGATCTTGAACTTAAAATTACTCACATCCTAAGAGGGCACGATTGGTTGCCTAGTACCCCAATTCATCTTTTGGTTTTTGAATATTTAGATGGACAACGGCCAGAAATCGGTCATCTTTCTGATATTCTTTCAAGCACAACTGGCAAAAAGCTTTCCAAGCGTCGGGATTCAGTCTTTGCGGAAGAATTTTTAAAAGAAGGTTATTTGCCAGAAGCTCTTTTAAATTTTGTCATGCTTTTGGGTTGGGCCCCCAAAGATAATCGAGAAACTTATACTCTAGAAGAATTTGTCAAAGAATTCGACATCAATGGCTTTCAAGAAAGTAATCCCCGGTTTGAAGACAAGAAACTCAAATGGTTTAATGGATTTTATATTCGTCAAAAAACAGACGAGGAACTACTGTCTTTAATTAAGCTATCAG
>CAYHWU010000011.1:0-1964 GCA_964360495.1 uncultured Gammaproteobacteria bacterium | reverse complement strand
TTTTATATTCGTCAAAAAACAGACGAGGAACTACTGTCTTTAATTAAGCTATCAGTACCAGAAATAACTTTGGAAATAATTCCTCTGATTAAAGAAAGAATTAATAATTTAAATGAGGTTAAGGGATTGATCAACTTTTTCTTTGTTAGACCTGAACCAATGACAAGTATAAATATGAAACAAGCCCACGATTTACTAAAAGATGCTGTCTGGACTAAACAAGGAATAGAAACGGCCATAGCAGGGAAAGATAAAAGTTTTTACATGGACTTACGTCTTGCAGTTTGCGGACAGAAGATCACTCCACCTCTGACAGAATCGATGCTAATATTAAAGAAGGATGAAACTCTTGCCCGAATCCATCAGAGCCAAGCTCAAGGTTAAGCACCTCAACTCTCAAGCCCGCTTGGGAAAATTTTTGTTAACGTCAGCCTTTGCTGGAACTTTGTTTTTGGGAGCTCCCCAAATCCCAGCCCTTTCTGCTCCAGAGCAAATTCATTTTGATGTTAAGCTAAACTCTAGGCAACAATTTCTTTTGGATTTGCAAAAGATAACTGACCCCCAAAATCAGGAACAAGAAATTAGTGATATATATTTAAAGAATTTTAATCTCAAGGCTTATGCCAAATATGAAGGAGAGAGATTAAACCGTAGTTATGGCCTGATTGGGGCCGAACAACACATGCCCAGATTTCCGGGAGATACAGCAGAGCAACATGGGCAATTTATCCAATCTGGAATTACACCTGGCAAAGGGGCCTGGGGCTATGTACCCGATGTCGAAAAAGAGAAATATTATGTCGCTGTCCAAACTTTGTATTTGCCAGATTGGACAACCAGACTTGCCTACTTACGGGACTGGTACAAGTACCGCAAGGTGGTTGTTACCAATCCGGTTAATGGTAAAACTATTATTGCCGTGGTTGCTGACTCGGGTCCTTCGTGGTGGACAGGTAAACATTTTGGGGGAAGTCCGGAAATCATGGCCTATTTGGGTCTAAATGTAGGTATGCAAAAGGGTCCTGTGGTATTATTTTTTGTAGATGATCCTGGGGACAAAATTCCTTTGGGACCATTAGAAGAACCACTCAAAAATGACTAAAAAAACTTTTTTCGATAAGCACCTCGATCTCTCAGAACTGGAGAAACATTTGAGCGGGGACGCAGAGCTAACTGTCATTGTCCAAAGAACAATGCGCAACCATGTCTTGTCTGCACTTCTGGAACTGATGCCCAAAGACAAGCATCATGTTTTTCTCAAAGACTTTTCCCAAAATCCCGAAGATGAGAAACACTGGGATGTTTTGCGTGAACATATCAAAGACGATGTGGAAAAAATTGTCAAAACCGAAGTTCAGCGGGTTAAAAAAGAAATTATTAAAGAACTCAAATGAAACTTTTAATCTTTTTCTTTCTGGCAGTGGCTGCACACTTTTTATTTGATTTTAGTTTACAAAGTAACGACGTTGCCAAAAAAAAGCGAAGACTCAACAAACAAATGCTGCTTCATGGCCTAATTATGGGCATCAGTTCGGGATTAATTATCGCTCTCTATTTTCAGTCCTACTTAGTGTTTATCCAAGCCAGTTTATTTATAGGTATAACTCATATTATTATTGATGCCATTAGAGTGGAATTAAAAAGAAAATATCTCGGTGTCGACCAAATCCTCCACACCCTAGCCATTTTGATAGTGTTTTTGTATTTTGGTATATAATGACAATATGCCAAAGATCTTAAAGAAATATATTTCTATTAATCCAAAAGTGTTAGGGGGGACTCCGGTGATCTCGGGTACGAGAATTCCTTTGGAGAGAGTTTTTCAACTGGTAAAACAAGGTTATTCGACCCAGACACTAGAAGAGACATATCCTCATGTTAAACCTCAAAAAATCCAAAATATAATCGCGCATCTGATGCAGGCAGGATTGGATGGCTTTACGAGCTCATACAAAGTACAAGCT
>CAYHWU010000010.1:15001-17034 GCA_964360495.1 uncultured Gammaproteobacteria bacterium | reverse complement strand
TCGACACAATTTACAGTCTTGGCTTTGGTCCCCACTTCGTCTCCGACTCCGATTGGGGCAAGTCCAACACCAACACCTACACCCACACCACGACCAACACCCACGCCGACCCCGACACCAGTCACTGGTTGTAATTACACCTGTATAGCCAACACAGATTGTCCATCTGATCTTATCTGTTACTCTGGATTCTGTAGAAATCCACAATGTTCCAATGCCACAAATTGTAGTTGTAGCCAACCAACACCTACACCAACACCCAGACCGACACCAACTCCAGTACCATTCTGTAACACCAGTTGTACCGGAAATACCGATTGTCCATCGAGTATGATTTGTTACTCTGGATCTTGTCGAAATCCATCATGTGTGACTTCTAGCAGTTGTGTCTGTACAGTCACTGGTCCTACTCCTACTCCAGCTACCAATCTTACCCAAGCTGGCTCAGTAGCTGGCACCTGGACTATCTCCATTGCCGGACTTGTCATGGTGGCCTTGGGTACTTTAATGCTGGCGTTTTAAAATGTTTGGTCTAATAATTGCTTTTGCTCTCATCACTCGGCTTTGGAATCTTAATCTACCCACAGGCTATTATTTTGACGAAGTCTACAATGCATTTACTACTCAAGAATTTGTAAAAGGCAATAAAGATGCTTACGAATGGTCTCACACCTCTGCTGTCGCTGGTACAGCTTATGGATGGACTCACCCACCACTCGCTAAATTAATTTCAGCATTGGGCATTTTGATATTTGGAGATAACTCCTTTGGTTGGCGAGTAGGCTCTGCAGTTATTGGCACTTTGTGTATCGCTCTAATTTATCTAATCTCTAATAAACTAATGCCTCGAGAATATGCACTTCTCGCTTGTCTCTTTGCCAGCCTGGATGGACTCATTTTGGTCCAATCACGCATAAACATGAACGATATTTATTCTCTGTTTTTTATACTTTTATGCTTTTACGCATTTATTGCGCATAGAAAAAATATATTATTTTTGAGCATCTCTCTCGGGTTACTACTTGCTACAAAGTGGACTGGACTTTATGCACTGGCTCTTTTTGGTTGGCGAAAAAATATTTTACCCATGCTTATGATGATTGCTGGAATTTATTTATTATCTTATTCTCAATATTTTATTTTAGGAGGATCGCTTGCTAACTTTTGGGAACTACAAAAACAAATGTGGTGGTACAACACCAATTTGACCGCTACCCATACATATCAGTCTTCTTGGTGGACTTGGCCACTTATGATCCGGACAGTCTGGTATTACGTTGATTATCAAAAACAAACCATCGCCAATATTTATGCTCTGGGCAACCCCATTCTCTGGTGGCTGGGTATTCCTGCGCTTCTCTATACTCTCTATAAGCGTAAATGGTTGATAGTTATTGGATTCTTGGCATTTTGGCTGCCTTGGGCCAGAGCTCCCCGAATTATGTTTCTTTATCACTATCTCCCCTCTGTACCGTTTCTATGCATGGCGCTTGCGTATACTTTATCGCAAGTAAAAAATAAATATTTAACTTTTGGGGTTTGTGGCCTGGGTCTTGTGGCTTTTGTGTATTTTTTCCCAATTTGGATTGGGTTGCCAGTGCCAAAAGAACTTGTTAACCAATATTTTTGGTTGCCTTCATGGAGATAATTTCTATTGCCATTGTCGCCTCAACCATGGTGGCTACCTGGGCATCATTCTTGGTTTCGTTAATTTATAAAGATTTTTACGTTTGGCCAGCAGTAGTCGGGTTTATTGCAGTTTTTATTTTAATAATAAAAACTGTAAAAATAAAATCTTCTGTGCCTTCACTCCTGTATCCTGTGACTATTATTGGTTGGTCAATTTACTTAATTAAACTCTTCTCCCAAATGTTGGTGGTCAAGTCCGATGGGATTTGGGCAGGTGGTAGCAATGTTTGGGGAGATTGGGCAGGCCACATTGGTTATATCTCAAATTGGCTTTACGGAGCCAACTGGCCACCCCAAAACCCATGGTATTCAGGCATACGTCTGGCTTATCCATTTTTATTTGA
>CAYHWU010000010.1:11288-14901 GCA_964360495.1 uncultured Gammaproteobacteria bacterium | reverse complement strand
GTGGTTATTTTTTACTCGCTGGTTTGATTGCCGGAATGATCCCCTTTTTCCATGCTCATACTTATTTGGTTGTCATGGCAGTTTCGGGTATGTACTTTTTATACAAACCCCATCGTAAATGGTTTTTATTTTTTATTCCCAGCATTTTATTGGCTATTCCTCAATATTCATACTTCTCTATTCAAACTTCAAACTTCATTAAATTACAACTCGGTTGGGCAGCCCATGTTCAAAAAGATAATTGGCTCTGGTTTTGGTTCAAAAATATTGGCTTGCTACTACCCCTGTTGCCTATTGCCTGGATTACTAGTTATTTTAAAGACCGTCGTCTTTTTTGGCTATACCTGCCATTTTTAATTATATTTATCGCTTGTAATATTTGGATTTTTCAGCCTTGGGAAAACGACAATACTAAATTTTTGCGATTTTGGTATTTAGCATCTGCAATTTTAGCTGGATGGTTTTTGGTGAGAATCCCCAAAGCCATAGCCATGATTATTTTAGCTAGCCTTTTATTATCAGGGGGTATCGATGCTGGATCGTGGCTCAATTTTGAAAAAAACAAATTACAAATGTGGAGCCGGGCGGATATGCTTTCGGCTGAAACCATAAAAGTAAGAACTCCAAAAGAGAGTATATTTTTAACAAAAGACAATCACAATCACTGGGTGGTTGACCTAGCTGGTCGTAAAATAGTCATGGGTTTTCGTGGCTGGTTATGGTCCTGGGGAATCAATTATGGGCAGCGTGAGAGAGATGTTAATGCCATGTTTGCAGGAGATGCCTCACTATTCCCTAAATATCACATCAACTATGTGATTCTTGAAGCAAATCAGGAAGATTATTATTTGGATCGCTTCCCATCATTTACCGTTGCCAACGGTCAAAAGGTCTTTGATGTGCGTGTGAATACTTTGCCAACTGCCAGATTTGGAAACTAGCACCCATTGATAATCATATCTCTCTTGAATATCGGGATTTTCGAGAAGGTCAGTAATTTGCACAGACTTAGGTTTTGTCTGATAAATACTCATACCTGTTTTGACAAAGGCCGGATACAGACTAGTTGGAATATCTGCTTTGACATAATTGGTAATTTCTTGATATAGGCCCCATATTTTTAGAGGATTTTTTAATATTTTTTCTCGGATGGCGACGACTACTAAGTCCTGGCGTTTGCTTCTGGCATAATCGGTGCCTTCGTCACCTTCGGCATGACGAGAACGCACAAATTTGAGAGCAGTTGCACCATCCATATGAGTTCTACCGAACGTGAACGCAATAGTCTCATAACGACAGGTAATACATGGGTCATTTTCTTTTCCAGTAATTGGGTATTCGTGATCTTCAAATGATTTTTCGACATTAACATCAACACCACCAAGATAATCGACAATCTTTTCAAAACCCGAAAAGTCTAAGAGCACTGCATAATGAATTGGTAAACCTACAACTTCTGAAACTGCTGACTTGGCTAAAACAAATCCTCCACCTCCTACCTGTTTTTCTTCACCATAATGATAGACCGAGTTTATTTTGGTGCGCAGAGATGCAATCCAAACATCCCGGGGAATAGAAATGATGGCCAAGTCTGGCGGAGTTTGGCTAATTGAGACTAAGCCAATCGCATCTGTCAGATCTCCCCCTTCGTGGTCACCCCCGCCTACTCCCAAGACTAAGATATTAGTTCTCCCGGCTGTCGCATTCAACCTAACTTGGGACAAATCCCAGGCCGGCTTTAATACTAACAACGATATTAATACGATGAATACTATAAATAGTGCGAGCAAAGTCCTTTTGAGATAAACTCGCGATAATATCTGGCGCTTCAGACGGGTATAATAAGTTGCCATGGACTCTATTCTACAAGGATTGAACAAGGCTCAACAAGAGGCGGTTACTTTTGCCGATACTCCACTTTTAATTTTAGCCGGGGCTGGCTCGGGAAAGACCAAGGTTCTGACCCACCGGGTTCAATATTTTATTAAAAATGGTGTACCGGCAGAAAATATTCTCCTGATGACTTTTACCAATAGGGCGGCCCAGGAAATGTTGCGTCGAATACCCAACTCAAATTTAGTAAATGGTGGTACTTATCACAGCTTTTGTGCCAAAATTTTACGGAGGTTTCACACAGAGGCGGGACTACCAGTTGATTTCACTATTTTTGATACTGATGACCAGATTGATACTATCAAACAAGTCTTTGCCAAAATTGGCGCTGATCCAAAATATATAAAACCTCATTCAGTACTTCATACAATCTCTAGTGCCAAGAATGAGCTAATTGGACCAATTGAATATGACAGCTTTGCCAGAGGTGATTTTCAAAGAACCGTTGCTCGCATTTACCCCATCTACCAAAACTTACTAAAACAATATAGTGCCCTAGATTTCGATGATTTATTAGTCAAAACAGTGGAACTATTAAAAAACCCAGAAGTCTTGGAATCGCTGCAAAAAACATTTACTCATGTTTTGGTCGATGAATATCAAGATACAAATAAAGCTCAATACCAAATTACCAAAAAGCTTGTTCAAAAAGACAAACATCTCACTTGTGTGGGTGACTTTTCTCAAGCCATTTATTCCTGGCGAGGAGCAGATTACAAAAACATGTTGATGCTCAAAAGTGATTTTCCAGATCTGACAACAATTAATCTTGAACAAAATTATCGCTCGACACAAAACATCTTGGATGCAGCCAATTTGGTAGTTTCCAAGAATACCCACCACCCCATTTTGTCGCTGTGGACAGACAGGGATGCTGGATCAAAAATAACTTTCTATGCTGCAGACAACGAGTGGTCGGAGGCAGAGTTTGTGGCTTCACAAATTATTGATTATAAGAATACGGCAGTTTTGTATCGCACCAACGCTCAATCACGTATCATTGAAGAAGTCTTTTTGCGCCAAGGCATTCCCTACACTTTGGTTGGCGGAGTCAGATTTTATGAGAGAAAAGAAATCAAAGATATCTTGGCCTACATTAGACTCCTGATCCATCCTGACGACGATGTCTCAAGGAAACGTGCTGAAAAGATTGGGAAAACGAGACTCAGCAAGCTTCTTACTGCCAACATTCAACTTCAAAATCAAACCACTACTGAAATTCTGGACGGAATTCTCAAAATAACTAGATATCTGGAACTATATGATCCAGAGAATGAAGAAGATATGGAGAGGTTGGAGAATATTAAAGAATTGAGGAATGTGGCCTTTGCCCACCCTGATATTAATTTGTTTTTAGAACAAATTGCGTTAATAGAGCGTGAGAGTAAAAGAGCAGGAGAGCATGTGGATTCGGTAACCTTAACCACCATACACGCAGCTAAGGGCTTAGAATTTAAAACTGTTTTTATTGTGGGTCTTGAAGAAGGATTATTTCCCCACTCACGAGTAGGATTAGAAATATTAGACCTCGAAGAAGAACGCAGACTTGCTTACGTCGCCATTACCAGAGCAATGGACAAACTTTTTTTGACTTGTGCCAGTCAACGCACCATTTTTGGCCAAAGAAGTGCCAGTATCCCCTCTCGCTTTTTATCAGACATTCCAGAACGACTTCTTATTACCAGCTACCACTAGAACCACCTCCCCCAGAACTTCCGCC
>CAYHWU010000010.1:6226-11188 GCA_964360495.1 uncultured Gammaproteobacteria bacterium | reverse complement strand
TCAACAGCTTTATCGACTCCAGCATAATAATCATTGTTTCTAAATTCTGGGGCCATGATATTGCGGATGATGTCCCCCGCCCTGGCATCGTTTATTTTAGCTTCCAAGCCATAACCCACATCAATGCGCATTTTGTGTTCATCCACCGCCACAGTGATCAAGAGGCCATTATCTTTACCCTTCTTACCAATTTTCCATTGTTCAAAAGCTTTTATCCCAAATTCGTCAATATCTTGACCTTCCAAGCTTTTAATCGTAAGAATAGCAATTTCATTGGTAGTATTTTTTTCGTAATCAACTAGCTTTTGTTCCAAAGCAACAGTTTGAGACGAATTAAAAACTTTCGCCAAATCATTGACATGACCATTTGGGCTTACTAGAGCCAGAAGACTAAAAAGAAACGACAGGAGCATTTTCGGACCCAGCTGTGGAGTTGAAGTAAGATTTCAAACTAAAACCAAAGATTTTGGCGACAATGTTTCCAGGTACAACTGAAGCTTGGGTATTGTAAGACTGAACCAATTCGTTATAGCGACGACGTTCGGTAGC
Organism: uncultured Gammaproteobacteria bacterium; assembly: GCA_964360495.1. Lineage (GTDB taxonomy): Bacteria > Patescibacteriota > Microgenomatia > CAZETR01 > Amesbacteraceae > CAYHWU01. The sequence continues at coordinate 10,639 of CAYHWU010000010.1, read as the reverse complement.
AATTCTGTTTTCGGTTCCTGCCAACTCATCTTGAACTCTGATGACCGATTGATCACTCTTGAGCTGAGGATAGTTTTCCATGACAACCAACAAGCGGGAAAGTGCGGATTCCATACCACTAGCGGCTGTTGCTTTGGCATCTGCTGTAGTTGCTCCCGAATATCTGGTTCTGGCTTCGGCGATCATTCCAAAGACTTCTTTTTCTTGTTTCATGATGCCTTTGGTTGCCTCGACCAAATTGGGAATCAAATCAAAACGGCGTTGGTATTGGACTTCAACTTGTTTCCATTGTCCATCAATTCCATTTCCTAGGGTAACAAAGCTATTGTAACTACCCACCATCCACATGGCTAAAACTACAATTACTGCAATTATCCCCAAAAGCCACTTATTCATAACTCGAGTATAATAAAGATATGCAAGAAAGTAAAGGTCATCCCCTGCAATCACCAGAATGGGGTGAGTTCCGTAAATCCAATGGTAACCTAGTTTCACAAGTTGGTAGTTTTCAGATTATCTGGAGCAAGATTCCTCATACCCCTTATTACTTTGGTTATAGTGGCAAGTGCCAAGTACCAAGTGACACAGATGTCACAGATATAAAAAGTGAAGCAATTAAAATTGGTGGAATAGGTGTTCGCTTTGAGCCAGATGTACAAGAAGGCAAAATGCCCAAAGGTTTTGTAAAAGGCAGAAGATTTTTTACACCTCAGACGTTTTATTTAGATTTAACCCAAGCCAAAGAAGAACTTTTGAAGAATATGCACCAGAAGGGCAGATACAACATTAAGGTTGCCCAAAAACACAATGTGGTAATAAAAGAAAGCAAAGACATTGATGTCTTTATCGCTCTAAATAATCAAACACAGAAACGCCAGGGATTCTATGCCCACGATGAAAAATATTTTAGAAATATGTGGAAGCATCTTCATGACAAAATCGCTCATTTGTTTGTAGCCGAGTATCAAAATGAAATTCTTACGGCTTGGATAATATTTAAATACGAAGATAGAATCTATTATCCCTACGGGGCAAGTAGCGACAAGTTTAGAAATGTCCAGGCTCCAAGTCTTATGCTTTGGGAAACGGCTCTTTGGGGCAAAGCTCAGGGATGCAAGATTTATGATTTATGGGGCTTCGAAGAAGGACGTGGGTTCACCAAGTTTAAAGAACAATTTGGACCAAAGCTTGTCACTTTTATTGGTACATACGATTTAATAATAAGCCCTCTTTTTTATTGGTTATTTAGGTTAGCAGAGTTTACAAGATGGCAGATCTTAGGCAGTCTAGCGCGTTTGCGAAATATATTACCTCATTAGGCTGGATTGTAGAGAAAAATATCTTTATTCGTCCCCTATGGATTTTTGGTGCAATTGCCAAAGTTAGACGTGGCAAGTTGCCAAAGAACTGGAAAGCCATTCTCAAAAAACATCATGTTTGGTTGCTGAAGATAGACAACTCGCCAACCAAGACTTTACGCATCGATCTGACTCCATCTCTCAAAAATATCCTTGCTCAGTTCAAAAAAGATTGTCGCTATAACTTACGAAAAGTAACAAGTGACAAGTATCAAGTGACAAGTAATAATTTTATAAATTTTTATGAAATTTGGAAAAAATCTGCAAGAAGAAAAAACTTGTGGATTCCGAGCGAAAAGGACTATTCGAGCCTAATAAAGTGTTTTGGGAAAAATGCTTTTTGTATAACTATAAATAACGAAGCAGGGGCTTTGATTTTGATTCACGATAACATCGCCTACTATTATTATGCCGGGGCAACGGCTGAAGGAACAAAACAGAATTTACCATATTCAGTTGTTTGGAAATGCATCCAAGAAGCCAAAAAAAGAAAATGTAAATTTTGGGATTTTGAAGGTATCTACGATGATCGCCATCCCAACAAAGACTGGCTAGGCTTCTCCCACTTCAAAAAGTCTTTTGGTGGAACAGAAGTTCAATTTCCAATGTCACATAACATTTGGAATTCACAGTTTTGGCAATAGAAACCGCCGGAACATTTGAAATCTGAGGTTTCAATTTGCTTGGCAACACCAAAGATCTCAGCCACAGCTGCTTCGAGTTGATCAGAAGTCCTGGTAGTTGTCACTTTGGTTTGATCTTCGAAATAATAGAGTGATAATTTTATTTCTTGACCAATATTTAGAGCATTGGCAGCCAAAGCATAGATAGACAATTGCAAATTTTTATCTGCCTCTTTTTGGGTCATGGGGTGGGCTCCAGTTTTGTAATCTATAATTTCAATTGTTCCATCTGGCAGTTCATCAACCCTATCGATCTTACCCCCGATTCTCAAGAATTTATTTTGATAAGACAAGGGCACCATAAATGGTTGCTCCAGCATTAATATTTTAGAAGTGTTTTCTTTTTGATACTCTCTCAAAAACTTTTCGCCTTTTTTGAAAAACAATTGTTCATGCTCGACAGTGTCGTATCCTTCTTTAATCCAGTTTTTCTTTAGAAGATCTAAGAGATTATTTTTGGGATTCTCGTAATATTCTTTCATTACTAAGTGAATAGAAGAACCAAAACTTTGAGAAGCTGTTTGAGGGGTTGGAATTTTCAAAATATATTTGGCTTTGTAGTGCAGGGGACAGTCCAAGAAGGTTTGGATTTGAGAATAACTTAAATAGTTAACCACTACTTTGTCACTTGTCACTTTGTCACTTGTCACTTCTTGTATGGGAGCTGTAGTCTGTTCAATCCGAACTGCTTTACACTCTTCAACGAATGGCGAAATTTTCTTTTCTCTTTTTCCATCACCGTAGAGATCTGAAGCCGTCAAAAATAATCTTTCGCGGGCACGGGTCATGGCCACATAAAACAAACGTCTTTCTTCTTGGAGATGAAAGTCCCCTTCTGGCAATTCTTCTTTTATGAGGGCTTCTGGAATAGGTATTGGCTCTTTTCTTTCGGTGCTTGGAAATCTTAGAGACACCAAATTAACTATAAAGACAACTTTGAATTCCAATCCTTTGGCCGAATGAACAGTCAAAATATTTACAGCATCATTACTTGCCCAATCCATGGAGTTAACTAGTGGCGACTCTCCAAGTTGCATGGAAAGATTTATCCAAGAAAGAACATCCCTCGTCGAGATCTCTTCATGTGTCATCTCATAAAGTTTTATCTTGTCAAAGAACTTGGTGATATTAATTATTTTCTTCTCATCCAAGACATGGGTCATAAATTTGGAATCTTTGAGGAAACTGTAAAGAATCTTTCCAGCACTCTGAGTATTAACCATATCTAGGTGACGAAGAAAAACTGCCATGGCAATTTTGATACTTTCTACTTCACTCTTTTCGGCAGCTACAAATAGACTAATATTTTCTTTTTTAGCAATCGAGCTTAGCTCCACTATTTCCCGACCCGTGATCCCCCAAACTGGCATAGCTAGAACTCTGTAAAACGAAGCGTTGTCATAGAGGTCAACCAATACTTTGAGAAACGAAATCAGATCTTTGATTTCTGGTTGGTAAAATAATTGACCAGGTCCCAAAAATTGAAAAGGTATCCCATGTTCTTCAAAAGCCTTAATGAATGGCTCGGCATGATTATTAGCTCTTACCAAAATTGCCACATCTTTATAATCGACTCCCAATTCTTGGATTTTTTGAATTACTCCCAGGGCCTCGCTATCTACTCGATCAAAATGCATAAATTCGACCTTTTCACCTTGAACACTTATCGATTTTAGCTTCTTATCTATCTTTTCTTTTATCTCAAGCCTATCTGGATTGTTGTGCTGAATTAAGTCATAAGAGCGATCGAGTATTTCTTGGGTTGAGCGATAATTTTGATTGAGAGTGACAAGCTTTGCCGTGGGATAATTTTTTCTAAACTGGACGACGTTAGAAAAAGATGCTCCCCGCCAGCGATAAATGGCCTGGTCATCATCGGCTACGACTGTTAAGTTTTGGTTTTCATTGACTAATAAATTCACCAACAAGTTTTGTGAGTAGTTAGTATCTTGAAACTCATCAACCAATATATATTTAAATTTTTTGTATGGCTTTTTGCGCAGCAGTCGAATGGCATAAGATATAACATCACCAAATTCCATATAACTTTTTTCAATTTTTAGATCAGACCATTGTTTGTAACTTTCTGACAACTCATTTTTCTCAAATTCTAAATACTGATCTGGGGAAACGTCTTCGTCGGCCAGTCTACTAAAATGTGTAAGAAGTGCACTAATAAATTTGTTTGGGTTCCCCAGGGGGCGATAGTAGTCCAATTTAAACTTAAATAGATTCTTGGCAAACAGGTCGATTGCATCTGTCACGGACAAAAGCTTAAATCCCGTATCCAGGCCAATATTTAATCCCTCACTACGAAGAAGTTTCTCGCAAAAAGAATGAAAGGTGGAAATCGACATTTGGGTATATCCATA
>CAYHWU010000010.1:0-6126 GCA_964360495.1 uncultured Gammaproteobacteria bacterium | reverse complement strand
GAGTTTATAAGTGTTGAAGAAATAAATCAGTTTGGTATTGGATGGGCGAACCGAGAAATATTCCGTCGCTTAAAATCCAAATTGAATGCTGAAGTTTATATTGCCGACGGAAACCTAAAAATAGAAGGTGTCAAAAGCATAATCAAAGCCGATTCAAAAATTCCAGAAGTTATGGCCGCCTCGATAGTTGCCAAAGTCACTCGAGATAAATATATGAGTAGTCTCGATAATAAATATCTTTGGAAACAAAACAAAGGTTATGCCACCAAGAAACATTTGGAACTAATTAAAATTCACGGAGCAAGTGAGCACCATCGAACTAGGTACAGACCTTTTGTCTAGGGTACAGACTTACTTTGATTCCTATTGACAGACGGCTATTTTTTAACTTTAATAGATGTAGTTATGCAAAAAGTTGGAGTATTCATTATCTGTGTCTTAAGTTTTTTTCTTCCTTTGTGGTTTTTGCCAGTCACTTCAGAATTTTATGATTTCAACAAACAAGTATTGTTAATTGCCGGAGCTTTGGCTCTTTTGATTACCTTATCAGTTCAGTGGTTAAACCAAAGGCAAATAAAAATTTTACACACTCCGCTAGATGCGCCATCACTCCTGCTTATGATCTCTTTATTGCTTTCGACTATTATATATAGTCCAAACAAGCTTGAGGCTATTTTGGATCCTGGACAAGTCGGTACTTATTTGGCCTCAATGATTATAGCTTTTGCTATTGCTAATATAGTTCGAACCAAGAGAGATTTTGAACAAATCTTCTCTGCTATCCTACTTTCCACTTTCATCTTATCTCTAATCGCCATTTTCTGGGGGACCGGCCTAGCTACCAAAATGCTTCCGACTTCCCTTTCGGCATTTAGCTTCGAACTTTGGTCACCAGCCGGAAGCTCAATTAATCTTATTATCTATTTAGTTGTTGGTCTAATCTTGGCAGGATTTAACCTTATTAAAATTAAGGCCAATAGTGCCACAGGTGTCTTGCTTGCAGGGTTTATCTTTGTCAATTTAATCGCTTTGGGTATTACTGGCTACAACTACCGACCAGTTTTTCTTTCACCATCAACTGGCTGGGCTATTGCTTTGGAAGTTCTCAAGACTTCTCCCATCCTAGGGTCCGGTCCCGGGACTTTTTTGTCCGACTTTACTCGCTTTAGACCAGTAGCATTTAATGCTAGTCCAAATTGGACAGTCAGATTTGCAACCAGTAGTAATCAATATCTCCAAATACTTACCTTGACAGGATTTTTGGGAATCGTCGCTTATGCATTGTGGACACTTAAACTATTATCTTTGGCCCGCAAATCATTTTACACTGCAGATAACCAAGTAATGGCCATAGCTGCAGCAGCTATTTTTATAACTATCGTTGGCCTTTTTGTACCCTTTACAACCTTGGGCATTTTTCTAGCCTTTACAATTGCAGGTTTATTGGTGGCCAGCCACAGGTTGAGTGGAATCTCAACTGTTTCCGAATCTTCTCTCGATATTGTAGCTGGTACATCCACTAAAACTGTACCTATCCTCCCTTGGGTTATGATGATTGTCTCAGTTTTATTAACGATTGGTACGATTTATGGCGTTGGTCGAGCTTATTGGGGAGAGTTTTTGTTTCAAAAATCACTCATGGCTGCTTCTGCCAATGACGGTAAAACCACCTACGACACTCTAATCGAAGCTATCAAGATTAATCCTTACAGAGATAACTATCGAGTCGCCTACTCTCAAACCAATATGTTAATTGCCAACACTCTGGCCAGTAGTAAGACTCTTTCCGAACAAGACAGAGCCACAATTACCCAGCTTGTTCAACAAGCTATCAGAGAAGCCAAAAATGCGATTGCACTCAATCCCAACAAGGTGACAAATATGGAAAATCTGGCAGGTATTTATAGAAGTCTTCTCAACTTTGCCCAAGGAGCAGATGCTTGGACATTGGCCTCTTATCAACAAGCTATCATTTTGGACCCCACAAATCCAAACCTTAGAATTGCCCTTGGTGGAGTTTTTTACTCACAAAAAAATTATGACGATGCTGTTCGTATGTTTCAATCTGCAACCGATGTCAAACCAGACTTAGCCAATGCCCATTACAATCTAGCTTTGGCTCTAAAAGAGAAAAAACAAAATGATGCAGCTATCGCTAGTCTCGAAAAGGCTTTAACTCTATTGGAAAAGTCTTCTGAGGACTATGCCAAGGCTAGCAAAGAATTGGAAGAGCTCAAGGCAACTCTTCCTCCTGTCGAAACCAAGAAAACTTCTGTACCATCTCAATTAACCACACCTGAGGCCACCCTACCCAAGCCCGTCATCAATCCCCCCCTTCCGGCAGCAATTATTGCCCCCGACGCCACCCCATCTGCTACTCCTACTCAATAGAAATTTCTTTCCCAAACATGATTCTTTAATTCTTCCATTAGTTTTTCTGACAATTTATTCCCATCTGATGCTTCTATATTTAATTGCGCATATTTAACTTTTCGGATTCCGGGAATTACTGTTGATACTTCATCCCAAGACAATATGTATCTAAGAGCTAATTCTGGAAGAGTCTTGGCTTCAGCACCCAAGAGTTCATTTAGTTTCTTTACTCTTGAGTCCAGTTCAGTTAATCTAACACCTGCAAAATAATTTTTTCTAAAATCTCCATCTTCAAATTTAGTTTCAGAGTTTATATTTCCAGACAATCCACCTTCATCAAGAGGAACTCTGGCTATCAGACCTATATTGTTTTTCTTTGCGTAGGGCAACAATTTCTCTGTGGGTTTCTGGTGAAAGATGTTAAATATAAATTGAATCGTAGAAATTAAACCAGTATCAAGTGTCTTTAAACAATTTTCTGGCTGATAATCATTTATAGAAATTCCCCAATGTTTAACTTTTCCAGACTTAGTTATTTTTTCTATTGTCTGCTTCCAGCCATCGTCCTTTGCAAAGTCGTCTTGCCAGACATGAAATTGCATTAGATCGATAGAATCGACACCCAAACTTCGAAGTGAGTTGTCCACGCAGCCTTCAATCCAATCGTTGGGAAATACTTCAGAAAGAGGAACGCCATCTAATGCTGGCCAATGCATGTTCTTACCGGGAATTTTAGTAGCTATTATCAAGTCATTACGCTTTCCAGACTCTTTTAAATATTTACCAATCAATTCTTCCGAAGGATGTCTATCAGGATTTTTATCGTCGTATCCATAAATCCAAGCCGTGTCTATAAAGTTTCCCCCAAGCTCAACAAATTTATACAAAGCTCTCACACTCTCGTCCAAATCTGACCCCACCCACATATTTGGATCATTGGCCAACTGCCATGTCCCCATTCCTATTTCAGAAACTTTCAATCCAGTTTTCCCAAGTGTCCGATACTTCATGCTTGAATTATACACCATCCGGAAATGTAATAATTGCCCCTTCGGCTTGGTCTAAACTAATTATATACCTCTCCCATATCCCTCTCCTAAGCTTAGGAGAGGGAACGAAAGGGAGAGGTTAGCTAACGTCACTATTGCCCCTTCGGCTTGGTGTAAACCAATTATGTATTTAATGGCTTCGTGGTCAGACTTAGTAATTCTGTTTTCCCCAAACAAACTATCGTTTAGCTCTAAGTATTCAACACCTCTTTTTTCATTGAAATATTCAGACTGGGCAACTCCAAATTTTAATTTCTTCCAACTATCGTTTTCCCAACTACTCAAAGAATCTTTTACAAGTTTGTCTGCAGTTTCATCATAGTCATTGGTAGGATAAAACACCGTTCTCCCAAGTTTTCTGTGTTTGGCAACAATTGCTGGGTTACTGGTCCAGCCAAATAATATATAACCCTTGGCCAATTTGTAAAGTTCATCGGCAATTCCTGTTTTCTTGCCTTGTAAATCTGGTCTTATAACAATTCCGTATCCACTCATAATATTGCCATCTACTCTGGCTTGAAATAGTCCGGCTGGTTCGCCGTCTTTTAGGTAGATCCAAACTTTACACTTATTATCAGACCCTAAAGTTGCATCAATTGCATTTTGAAGTTTTTCTTTGTCCAAAATCCAAATATTTTCTTTATTTATATACGCTGTATCCCATCCCACATTATTTTCAATGATAGGCAAAATATATTTCTCTATTTTTTCTCTATTTTCTTTATTATTTAGGTCAACGCTCTTGCCATTGACGCGTTTAACATTAAGTTGAATTATATTATTCATTGTCTAGATTATACACCTCTCTCTATCTCTCTCCTACGCTTAGGAGAGAGAACAAAAGAGAGAGGTTAAAAGAGTAGAATGAATTTATGAGCATGGAGCAGAAAAGACAAATATTTAGTGCCAATCGAATGTTATATCGAAGACGAGACCTCAGGTTAAAATCAACTCTTGCTGAGAAATTACTTTGGGAAAAACTGAGAAGAAAAGGTTTGGGCTTCAAGTTTAAAAGACAATTTAGTGTTGATAATTACGTAATAGATTTTTATTGTCCGGACAGAAAACTAGCGATTGAGTTGGATGGTGAGATTCACAAACAACGTAAAGAGTATGACGAGTATCGGACCAAATACATAAAAGCGTTTGGAATAACTGAAATTAGATTCTCTAATAAAGAAATATCAGAAGATTTAGGTAAGGCTGTCAAACGCATTTTCTCTCTCCTACGCTTAGGAGAGAGAATAAAAGAGAGAGGTTAATCTTCACTTTCTTTTAATTGTTTTGTCTGATTTAGTTTCTGCCCAAGGAGACCCGCAGAAGAATTTACTTCGGACATTTGATTAAAGGCATTGGTGACGTGGCGGCCAAGGGTACCAAGACTGTTTTCTAGTTTCTCATGATCTTTTTGGATGGCAAGCAAAAGATTGAGAACTTGCTTGGACTTTTCCTCCATCTGTTTTCCCTGAAAAGAGAGGAGGATGACTTGGAGATGGGCATAGAGAGTGTTGGGAGAAACAGCATAGACTCGTAGTTCCCGAGCCAGTTTAGTCAATTCCCGATTGTTGGCCACTTCGTAGTACATAGCTTCCGAGGGGATATACATCAGGGCAAAATCGAGCGTACCCTCGGCAGGTAAAATATATTTTTTGGAAATATCAGCCAGATGTTTTTTAATGGTGTTTAGGTCAAAATCCCCAATGGGGAATTTGGAATCGATACACAACAAACCCGCTTCAGTTTTGATGACAGCATCTACCCGTACTCCCGACTTAAACGAATATTGAAGTTGATAATATTGCTTGGGAAAAACCTGGGAAAGCATTTGGGAAAGTATTTCCTCACCCAACCCACCTCGAAGTTTGGGCGAAGCCAAGTAGTCTTGGAGGGACTTGATCCCCCTACCAACCTCGTTCATCTCCCCCAATGAACGTTGGAGATCAGACATCATCCGCGAGGAGCTATCAAGCCAGGCAACCAAAGTCAGGTCTTCTTTGGGCTTATTTTGCAGCAGAACGTAAATAACAATCCCAAAACCTAAAATCAAAACTGCTAGAATAATTACTGTGTCCATAAGTACTTTTATTATAATCCTCATTGGCTGGCTTGGGATAGCCTCAATTGTTTGGTACATACCCCCAAACCCAATTACCGAATCAATTTTTGCAATTGTAGTGTCGATTGTCTTATTTCTAACACTTTCTTGGGCTATTGGCAGAGCCAAAAGAGGATTATTATTTACTTTGGCAGTCTTGTTAATTTTGGTCCTTCGACGCCTAAATATTTTGGATTTTATTTCCTTTGGAATTATTATCGGACTTTCGGGATTGATTAGTTTGATCATTTGAAGTAAAATCCGCTCCATGCAAACTTCAAAAAGAGTAGTCAACAAGACACTAGAGAGACAGTTGGCCCAAACTGTCTATCAATTGGTGGTGGACATCAAAAACCCTGGTAATGCTGAGAGTATCTTGAGTACCATTCTTTCTCCAGTTGAACTGTCAACTGTCATCAAAAGAGTCAGTATTGCTTACTGGCTATCCAAAGGACGAAAGTATGAGAATATCAAAAATAATCTCAAGGTTTCGAGTGCCTCAATAGCCGAAGTCCAAAAACAAATCAAAAAACCAGGTTGGCAATTAACTCTTAAATATCTGTCTGCTGATGAATGGGCCACTGTCTGGGAAGAGAAAATAAAGAAATT
>CAYHWU010000009.1:0-17885 GCA_964360495.1 uncultured Gammaproteobacteria bacterium | reverse complement strand
GTATTTTTGCCACAAAAGAGGATTTGGGTTCAATGGAAAATCGTTTTGATAAAAAGTTTGCCACAAAAGAGGATTTAAAACCATTAGCTACAACAAAACAATTAAAAACTGAAATCAAAATGTCTGAGATGAGAATTATCAAGAGGATGGACGAGATGGATAATTTTCTGGATCGGGAAACTGTGAGATTGGCAAGAGACATAGACAAACTCAAACCAAGTAGTGTACAATACATATAGTTTATTTTTGGCGTAGAAGGGCCACCAACCTGGAGCCAATTTCCAATTAAGCCACCAAAGTAATTGCTTGGAACCCTGGGAGCAATGAAGTAGGTGGTTTTTGTTTTATGAATAATCTCGATAATTTAAGACATTCATGTGCACATCTAATTGCAGCAGCAGTTCTGGATCTTTACCCAGAGGCTATTCTGACTCTTGGTCCCTCTATTGAAAATGGTTTCTACTACGATTTTGATAATCTGAAAATATCAGAGGCTGACCTCCCAGCTATCGAAGCAAAAATGCACGAGATAGTAAAATCTTGGAAAGGTTTTGAAAAAGAAGTTTTGAGTTATGACCAAGCCAAAAAAACATTTGCCAAAAATCCATATAAATTGGAAATTATTGAACAATATAAAGACCAAGAATTAAGTGCTTATAAATCAGGAGAATTTTCTGATTTGTGCCGAGGGGGGCATTGCGAGCATCCAGATCATGAGCTTAAATACTTTAAATTAATGTCTATAGCTGGGGCTTATTGGCGAGGGGACGAAAAGAACAAAATGCTGACGCGCATCTACGGCACTTGCTGGCCTTCTCAAAAAGAATTGGACGATTACATTAAGAAGGTGGAAGACAATTTGGCCAATGATCACAGAGTCATAGGAAAAAAACTAGACTTATTTGCTTTTTCAGACCTAGTTGGCAAGGGTCTTGTAATGTATACACCCAAGGGAACAATCATAAAAAACGAACTTAAAAACGCATTGGTTAAGATTAGTAAAAAATATGGTGTCCAAGAAGTTAACATTCCCCACATGGCAAAAATTGATCTCTATAAGATTTCTGGTCATGCTGACAAGTTCTCCGACGAGTTATTCAAGGTTGTGAGTCACTACGATGAAGAATTTGTTCTCAAGCCAGTAAATTGTCCTCATCATACCCAAATATATGCTTCGAGGCAAAGAAGTTATCGCGATTTACCAATCAGATATATCGAATCTACTCAGCAACATCGGGATGAAAAACCAGGGGCTATAGGAGGATTATATAGGTCAAGGTCTTTTGAAATTGATGATGGGCATACTTTTTGTACTCCCGAACAAATAAAACAAGAGGTTATTAATACTGTAAAAATCATCGAAGAATTTTATACTGGTCTTGGGATGTGGGGCAAACATTGGGTATCTCTTTCCTTTAGAGATCCAAAAACTCCAGAAAAATACATTGGAGACTTGAGTGATTGGGAAAAAGCTCAAGTGATGTTACAAGACATTTCAGATGAACTTAAACTTGGGGCAAAAGTGATGATTGGCGAAGCGGCTCTTTATGGACCAAAAATCGATATCATGCTCAAGGACGCACTAGGTAATGATCGCCAACTTGGAACTGTGCAGGTAGATTTTGCAATGCCAAAACGATTTGGTCTGACCTATATTAGCAATGACGGCTCTGAAAAAACTCCAGTCATGCTACATCGTGCGATTCTTGGATCGTATGGGCGGTTTATTGCTAATTTAATCGAAAGTACGGGTGGGGCATTCCCAATCTGGCTGGCACCAGTTCAGGTGGCTATCTTACCAATTTCTGAGAAACATTTAGACTATGCCCAGAAAGTTAATGAACAATTGATTGCTTCTGATATCCGCTGTGAATTAGACTCAAGGAGTGAATCTCTGGGAGCAAAAATTCGTGATGCAGAGATGCAAAAGATTCCTTATATTTTGGTTCTGGGAGACAAAGAGACCCAAGCGAAAACTGTATCCGTCCGTGCTAGAGGTAAAAAAGAATCTCAAGATTTTTCTTTATCTGAATTTATTATCAATATCCAAAAAGAGATCGACTCCAAATCCAATACTTCCACTACCACTTCCAATAGCTAATTGGGAGATGTGTTAGCAGAACCTTATTTCCTCTAAGTCACCTCCCAACTAGCGGGGGGCCATTAATTATTTAAAAAGATTGGAGGTGATAATTATGTCAAAAGAACATAAGGATATTTTCAAAAAAGTCATCGATGTACTTGGTCTTAACCGACACCGGGTAATGCCAGTATGGAAAGATGGGGTCTTGGTTGAAGTAAGGAAAATTCAGCAAATTCAAGGAGGGCTATGGTCGAAAATTGGCGAAAAAGTCGATGGACTAGAAAAAATTCCCGCCGAGCAACGACAGGTGTAATAAATATTGCCAGCCGGGGCTAGTTCCCGGTAGTGGGCAATTGATAGACGTGATAATATATAATCATGGCAATAAAAAAGTTAACCATGCATCATTTTTTTGGTAACCCTTATTACCGTGGTAAACATGTAATTTTAGTCGGTGGCAAGTCTTTTACGGCCAAAACTGGGGAAGGTGCTGCTAAAATTTTAAGAGACACCCAGATAAAATACCCCAACGCGATTCCAGAAATTGCGTATATCCCCAGAAAAGGACTATTAACGTTATGGATATAAAATTTGATTTTGAAAAAGATGGAAAGTCTTTTTTTGGTCAAATATATACTCCAACGGCGAAAGTTTCATTTTATAATTCATCTCGCAGTAATTGGGTGACTGCTTGGTTGATTGTAGATACAGGAGCTGACATGACAACACTTCCTAAGTATATGGCAGAAAGCCTCAACATATCTCTCGAACGTGACTGCTGGAAAGATAAAACCAATGGAGTAGGAGGGAATGAAATTGTGTATATTTATAAGCAAAAAATTAAGGTCAGATTGGGAGATAATGAAAGAACAGTTCCAATTTCATTTTTAAACACAGATCGAATTCCCGCTTTATTGGGCCGTTTGGGTTTTTTGGAGACTTTTGATACAGAATTCCTTAAATCACACGTGGTTGTGTTTAAAAATTGAACTTGATATAATATGAGTCAAGTGAGCACTGTCTTGTATCGCATCAACAATCAAATCCAAGCAAAAGAACTGAGAGTTTTGCGAGAAGATGGTACCCAGTTAGGGGTTATTTCCAAGGAGGAAGCCCTAGCTGAAGCCAAGAAATTGGACACCGATTTGGTCGAAATTGCACCTCAGGCATTGCCTCCGGTTGCAAAACTCATTGAGTTTACCAAATTCAAATATCAACTAGCACGCAAGGAGAGGGAATCGAAAGCTTCCCAAAAAAAGATTGATCTCAAAGAAATTCGCCTGACGCCATTTATGGCAAGCGGTGACTTTGATACCAAAATGTCCAAAGCGCGTGATTATTTAAAAGACGGAGACAAAGTTAGACTAGTCGTCAAATTTGTAGGCAGACAACTGACCCACAAGGAGTTTGGCGATCAAGTTTGGCTTCGAGCAGTCGAAAATCTGTCTGATGTTTCAAAAATAGATGTTGCTCCCAAATGGCTGGGTAAGCAATACATCGGAGGCCTATGTCCAAAGTAAAAACTAGAAAATCAATTTCAAAGAGACTAAAAATTACCAAAAATGGTAAGGTATTGCACCGCAGTTCCTTTGCCAGACATTTACGTTCCAAAAAGGGGGCTTCTCAATCTCGTAGACACAAACTAATTCGAGAACTCGGACAAACAATCTCTCGAAAGATTAGAAAGGTTATGGGTAGATAATATGCGCGTAAAATCAAACCGACGTCAAAGACACAATAGACTTTTGGATCGCGCCAAAGGCTTTAGAATGACCAAGAACCGCTTGTACAAAGTGGCTTCTGAAGCTGTTCTTCATGCTGGTCAATATGCTTTTATGGGACGCAAACTCAAAAAGAGAGATCTAAGATCTACTTGGATTGTCCGCATCAATGCTGGTCTGCGTGACTTGGGTGTTACTTATTCCAAATTTATTGCAGCTTTAAAGAAAAACAAGATTGAAGTTGACCGCAAGATTTTGGGAGAATTGGTTGTCAACCAACCCAATGTCTTTCAAGCTATTGTCAAAAAAGCAGGCTTTAAATTTACCAAGGAATAAGGGGTGTAGCAACCTTTACATCCCGACCAAGCGTCGGGATTTTTAGTTTATAATATATTTATGAAAGAAAAACTACTAAATATCAAAAACGAGGCATTGGCCATGATCATGGAAAGCAATGATAAAGATGAATTGGAAAGATTGAGGATTCATTATTTGGGAAAAAGTGGGCAATTAGCACAAATTAGTAAAGAAATAAGAGATCCAGAGGTAGGTAGAGTATTTAATGAAGCAAAAATTGCAATTGAACAAGCACTGTCATTAAACACCAAACACCAGTCATTAGACATTGATATGTCTTTGCCAGGGAAACTTCCACCCATTGGACACCTTCATCCTGTCACCAATGCTATTGAAGAGATAAGCGGTATTTTTGAAAAAATCGGATTTACTAGAGCTAGATATCCGGAGGTCGATTGGGATTATTACGCTTTCGAAGCCCTGAACATGCCAAAAACACATCCTGCACGAGATGATTGGGAAACTTTCTTTGTCGATGCGCCAGAAAACAAAAAATTGGGCAAATTGGTTTTGACGCCCCATACCAGCAATGGCCAAATTCACGAGATGGAGGAAACTTTACCACCAATCAGGATGATTAATATTGGTAAATGTTACAGACGCCAGTCAGATGTTTCGCACACGGTGATGTTTCATCAATTTGAGGGTTTAGTTATCGACGAAGGAATCAACATTACTCATTTAAAAGGTACCATTGATCATTTTGTAAAACAATTTTTTGGCAAAGAACGCAAGTCTCGTCTCAGGCCGTATCATTTTCAATTTACTGAACCGTCGTTTGAAGTCGACGTTACTTGCGATATATGTTTAGGCAAAGGGTGCAAGTTGTGCAAGGAGGGCTGGTTAGAGTTGGGCGGAGCTGGGATGGTTCATCCAAATGTTCTTAAAGCAGGTAAAGTTGATACCACTAAATATACAGGCTTTGCTTTTGGTTGGGGAGTAGAGCGGACTTATATGATGAAATCAGGAGTAAAAATAGATGATTTAAGATTGTTATATAGCAACGACATTCGTTTTTTAAATCAATTTTAAAATATGCAAATATTGATACCAGATTCATGGCTGAGGGAGTTTATAGAGACAGAGGCCACGCCAAAGCAAATTCAGGAGGCATTGTCGTTATGTGGTCCATCGGTGGAACGCCTACACAAAAAGGGAAGTGATTATGTGTATGATATTGAAGTAACTACCAATCGGGTAGATATGATGTCAGTGACCGGCATCGCTTTTGAATGCGCAGCTATACTCCCAAGATTTGGCTACAAGACAAAGCTAAAAAACGACCCCTATGCAAAAAAGATTAATTTGAATTTAAAATCTTCTGTTGATTGTCTACATGTAAAAGTTGATCCGAAACTTTGTTCTAGATTTAGCACTGTGCTTATAAGCAATATCAAAGTGGGGGATTCACCCAAAATAATTCGAGAGAGGTTGGAGTTATGCGGAGTTAGAGCCATAAATAATGTGGTAGATATTAGCAATTACTTGATGTTTGAGATGGGGCAACCAATACACACATTTGATTACGATAAAATTGTAGGTCATAAAATGATTTTGCGAGAAAGTAAAAAGGGAGAAAGAGTAATAACTTTAGACAATAAAGAATTTATTTTACCAGGAGGAGATGTTGTCATCGAAGATGGGTCTGGAAAACTTATTGATCTTTGTGGAATCATGGGTGGACATAATTCAGCTGTTGATGAAAACACTAAAAACGTTTTGTTGTTTGTCCAAACATATGAGCCATCACATATCAGAAAGACTTCAATGACTTTGGCTCAGAGAACCGACGCTGCAGTTTTATTTGAGAAAGGTCTAGCTACTGAAAATGTCTTGTTAACTATGGAGAAGGGAATCGAAATGTTTGGAGGAACAAAATATCCAGTCTTAGATATTTTGAACGTCAAAGAAACTATTAAAACTATTAAGTTAGGAAAAATTGATCTAGGTGTAGAAATTAAACAAGCTGAAATAGAAAATATCTTGAAATCTTTGGGATTTAAGATTTCTGATTTAGAAATTTCGGTGCCATGGTGGAGAAAACTTGATATCAATATACATGAAGACTTAGTCGAAGAAGTAGCCCGAATCTATGGATATCACAATTTATCATCGGTCTTAATGACTGGAAAGTTACCAGAGCCATCGTACGATAAAACTTTCTTTTGGGAAGCCAAGATCAAATCTGCTCTATCACACTGGGGATTTACAGAGACTTACACTTACTCATTAGTTGATAAAGATACTGGTTTGAAGTTAAAAAACCCCCTGTCTTCAGAATGGGAATATTTAAGAACCAATTTAGTAAATTCGCATTTAAAGATTATCGCAGAGAATCTCGGCCGAGTGTCTGAATTAAATTTCTTTGAAATTGCTAATGTCTATCTGCCTCACGAAGAATTGCATTTGATTTTATCTACTACAAATATAGACTACGCAAGACTAAAGGGCACAATAGAAGCTTTATTTATTGAAATTGGGGCAAAAACAGAATTTAAAATTTTGACAGAAAGTGATTGTTTGATCTGTGAAATCAATCTTGAAAAAGCTCTAAAAACAGCCACCACTATCAAGAAATTTACACCCATTTCCAAATTTGCCCCAGTCATTGAAGATGTAAACATTGTTTACACCGGTAACTATGAAGAATTGGTAAAGAAAATAAAATCATCCAGCAAATATATTACCAATGTTGAGTTTGTGGAGAAATATGGAGACAAATTGACCTTAAGAATTACTTACCTAAGCCGCGAGAAGCAATTAACGAGAGAAGTCTTGGTTGACCCCAAACTCTACAAATCTTGAGCCCTCATTGTTTTGATCGTCGTAAGCTTTGACATCGACTTTGTGATATTTACCATCAGGGACATTGATGATTACTTTCCAGGGTTCAAAATTTAGAGTTTGTTTGAGCGATCCGTCTAAATAAACTTCAGCTTTTTTGACATTATTGGGTGAAGTCACGTCAAACCGGACTTCTACGTCATTAGAATTGATGCGCGACTGATCACTTGGTGCTTGTACTGTTATCCAGATGCCATTGCCGCAGGTCTTTAGGTTCTCAGGGTGATATTTGGCATCAGTTTGAGTTTTTAGCCACTCATCGATACCCATCTGCCATTTATTGTTTCCATCTTGCATAAACGGATCGTTTTCTTTGAAAAAAAATGTTTCTTTTTGATCGCCATTGCAGTCACGAATTTTTTTGTGAATTGGATCTTCCCCGCTGGGCTCTGTGCCTTTAATAAAGTATTCTTTCTTGACTTCAAAACCATCGTGGGCCGCGTAACCGGAAATGGCATCGACATCCTGCGTCACAATTCCAGGAGGAACCACCAATGGTTCGTCAAGTTTCTCTTTGAGCGCTGCCAATATCATTTTTCTCCAAATAGGAGCGGCCCCTGTCACACCAGAAGCCACATCTTTCATGGGAGTATTGTCATTGTTACCCACCCAGACCCCAACCATAATTGATGGTGTCCAGCCAATAGTCCAGTTATCACGCCTATCGTTGGTAGTACCAGTTTTAACCGAGATAGTTCGACCCTCAATATTAATCAAGCTTCTTGGGCCAAAAGTAATACTTCGAGATTTAGGATCTGACAGAATATTTGAAATGATAAAGGCTTCTTCAGAGGACATGATTCTGGTACCGGGGTTTGATTGCCATTGCTCTAAGACTTTACCGGCATTGTCAGTTACTTTAAGAATCGCCACTGGATCGTGTCTGATGCCACCATTAGCAAAAGCACTATAAGCCGAAATTATTTCAATCGGGCGAACTTCGCCACCACCCAGAGCCACCGACAGTCCTACCCGTTTTAAGTTTTCGCTTGAGGGTTCTAGAGTTTGCATACCCATCTCGAAAGCCGTCCCCATCATCTCAGCGATACCCACTTGGGAAAGTATTTTGACAGCCGGAATATTAATTGAATTTCCCAAGGCTTCCCGCATTTGAATGGGACCTCTAAATTTACCGTCGTAGTTTTCGGGGACATATTCTGGTTTATCACCGCCTGGAAAAGAAGTCTTAGTATCCATAAACATGGTGGCGGCAGTAAAGCCTTTGCGCAGTCCAGTTAGATAAACCACGGGTTTAATCGTACTTCCAGGTTGCCTCAAAGCGGTAATGACATTGTATTTACCATCATAGTTAGGGTCAGCCCAATCTTTACTGCCAACCATAGCCAAAATTTGATTATTTTGGGGATCAAGAGCCAGAGCAGCACCATTACTAATTTTTAGATTCTTGACAGCGTTGACTTCGTCGATAACGGCTTTTTGGGCGACTTCCTGGAGTTTGAGATCAAGAGTGGTTGTGACTCGTAAGCCCCCTTGTTCAACGGCTTTTTCACCATACCGTTCGATAAGTTGTTGTTTGACATAAAAAACAAAGTGGGGAGCTTTTAGGATACCGCCTTGGGATTCAAACTGCATAATCTTAATTAGAGACTTAGCATCTGACTCCTGTTTGTCATTGATGTAGCCATCCTCACGCATTCGGCGCAAGACTTCATAACTCCGACCAATATATGCAGTACTAATAAATGGAGAGTAGTAAGAAGGGGATTGGGGAAGACCAGCGAGAATCGCAGCTTCTGGCAATGTCAGCTCTTTGGTCGTTTTACCAAAATATGTTTGCGAGGCCGCTTCAATACCATAAGCTGTACCACCATAGGGAACTTCATTGAGATACATTTGCAAAATTTGTTCCTTGGAATATTTTTGTTCGATCTGAAGCGTCAAAATCAATTCTTTGACTTTACGAGTAATTGTTCGTTCGGCTGAAAACAAAACATTTTTGACGAGTTGTTGAGTTAGGCCCGAACCCCCAATAATTCGACGTTTGGTAACGACATTCCAGACGATCCGCAAAGGTGTCAGAGGATCAAAACCAGAATGAGAGTAAAAATTTTTATCTTCAATAGCAACAGTTGCTTGTTGAACGACTAGGGGAATGTCGACAATATTTACCGGAATCCGTCTTTGACTATCGTAAACGTCGTAAAGCAGTTCACTATTGCGATCAAAGATTTTGGTGGCAAAACCTTCGCGACGGACAATTCGGTCTGGACTGGGTAAATCACGGGCGACATAGGCAAAAATGATAACCATTACCACAACTGCCAAAATGACAGCAGTAAGACTCGCAATGGCTCCATACAGCACCCATTTTGACTTGATTCTCATCTTCATTAAGTATATCATTTAGCTATGAATAGTAAAAAGACCAGAAAGATTTTTGCAGTCATCGTCGTCGTCTCGTCCTTAGCACTGATAGCAGGAATGATTCTTCCTTATTTACTTTACCTATAGTAAATCCCACCTGGAAGGTGGGATTAGTCTTCGATATCAATAATTAGATGTTTTACTCTTTCTAGTTCCCTTGCATAATCAGAATGATCAAAGACAAAATCCCGGTAATTAAATTTCCCTGAAAACAATGACAGTACTGGTTGTTTATCTACAAAACTGTCTTGGATACCCAGATAAGCCGGCAACGAAGACCAAAGATATTTATCAAGCTCTGGTTTTGAAACAATCGATGATACATATGGATTTAAGTGAATGTAGCGGGAGAGATGAATCAGCTGCTCCCCAGATTCCACCTGGACAGCTTTAAAAGCTCCTTGGAACATTGGTCCAACTCTATTATTTCTGGTATTGTAATAACGAGTGTAGCTATTTGTGAATTGGCTAATATATTTTGAAACCCCACCATCTAGATTCTGCTTTAGCAGAAAATGAAAATGATTTGGCATAAGAACAAAACTTAAAATATCGACTAAACAATTATTGGCGATGTTTAATTCTTCAGTTATTCTAGATCGATCTTCACGAGAAAATTCTTTATATTTAGAGAGTTTCAGTGGAGGTTTTGCAAATCTGTAATACTCAAGCGTCAACATCGCTCTTTCATAATCCTGTAGAGTCAAGAACGTTGGTTGTTTTGCAACGCCTCTGTTAAATACATGATAACACTCTCCCGTGACTAACGGAGTTTGTCTCCCCGCCATATAATTTATCCTATCACAAATCCCACCTGGAAGGTGGGATTTACTTAAATTAAGGTTCTGGGGTTTCAGGTATACGGCGTTTTTCTGCAGCACCTTCCCAACATATAAATCCAGCAAAAGGAATAGCCAGGCAAGATAAAACTACTCCAACGGTACGTAATCCTATAGATAAATCCGGCCAAAACCACAAAGCAATATCCGCAAACACAACCAATCCCATCGCACAAACTGCACCAGCTTTCAATCTTTCTTTAAGCAGAACTTTTTTATCAACTTTTGTATCAATCCACATCCTTGACTATATTACACCTTGAAAGGTGGAAATTTAACTTTACAACTGACCATCTTTTTCTGGGTGAAGATGTGTAGCTAGTCCATTTGCAAAAACCCAAATTGCACATGGAATTGACGGACAAAGTAATGCGAGCCCTGCAGCTCTTGCTTCAAATGATAATCCTGGCCAAAACATTAAAACACCATCGACTACTGGCAACACTATCGATGTTATCCATCCGCTAATTTCTAAAGCATTTTTCATTTTTATATAATACACCACACGTCAATAATTTAGTATCACAAATCCCACCTGGAAGGTGGGATTTCTCTACCCAGCAATTGTTGTCCTTTGCAAATGAAACAAAGTACCCATACAATTCATTCTACATGAGTCATTTAATTATTATAGTTGGAGGACTTGGAGATACTGGGAAATCTTTACTAAATGTAATTTCCTGGTGGAGATGGTTTGGATTTGACTTGGTGTCATTTGAAACAAAATGGAGATCGATGGAAACTTTTGAACAGAAACTAAAAAGATTAGATAAACTTGTTAATTCGTTCAAAAAGAGATACGGAAAGATATCATTAGTTGGCACCAGTGCCGGAGGATCCTTTGTATTTAATTATTTGATCAAAAATCCCAACAAAGTTTACAAAGCTATCAATATTTGTGGAAGGATTAAAATCGGAGAATTAGATGGGTATAGAAATTTAATAAGCATGGCCAAGTCTAGTCAATCATTTGAGGACTCAGTTAGACTCATTGATCATAAAATAGATAAAACATTTTTACCTCGTTTAATGAACATTAGGCCAGTTTGGGATGAACTTGTTCCAGGTGATACTTCTTATTTGAAAGGTGCAGTAAATAAAACAATTTTCTCCATAGAACATCTAGTAAGTATATTTCTTAGTTTGACACTATTTTCTAAATTAATAATTTTGTTTTTGTTGGAACCCCCTCTTGAGTCTGAAGGACTGATTTATTTAAGAGGGGGTAGGGGGGTGATACTATGAACTTATCTGATCACATTACTTCATTATCTGGCATTGGCCCAGTGCAAGCTGAAAAATTAGAGAGACTAGAAATTAGAACAGTTTTTGATTTGCTGCAACATCTACCATTTAGATATGAAGACCGAAGAATTATTAGTAAGGCTGGCCGGGTTCAAGCAGGAGAAACTGTGACAGTGGTAGGTCAAATTGAAAATCTTAAAAATGAATACACTAAGTCGGGAAAAATAATTCAAAAGGGTGAACTGGTTGATGAAACAGGAAAACTAACGGTTATTTGGTTTAATCAAAGTTACTTAGTTCGCAGTCTAAAGGGGCGAGTCTCACTCTATGGTAAAGCTGATTGGTTTGGAAGAAAACTGGCTCTAATAAGCCCAGAAATTGGTGATCCAGACGATACTGGAAAAATTGTCCCAATTTATTCAACAACTGCAGGTATCACTTCAAAATGGTTTAAAAACAAAATCTCTCAAATATTAGCCGATAACGATGTACCCGATAAAGAAGCTTATCTTGGTATTCACTGTCCTCTAGAGCTTCGTGACGTCGAAAGACATCGCCAAACTTTGGCTTTCAAAGAATTAATTGAATTGGAACGCAAAGCGCAAAGAAGACGTCAAGATTGGCAGGGTCGAGGAGTAGCGAGACAATTTACAATTCACAAACCCAAAATCACAAGTTTTATAGAGTCTTTGCCATACAAACTGACGGGTTCACAAGAAGTAGCTATTAATGAAATTTTGGCTGATTTGGAAAAGCCAGTCGCCATGAATAGACTTTTGGAGGGAGATGTTGGTAGTGGTAAGACAGTAGTTGCTGCTGTAGCCGCCTTGGTAGCGCATAAAAACAATTTGAAAACGCTTCTTATGGCTCCAACTCAAATTTTGGTCCAGCAACATTTTGAAACGCTTAAAAAAATGCTCTCGCCATTTAATATCCAAATTGGCATTGCTACGTCACAAGCAAATATTGACGGTGATGTCATCGTTGGTACCCAAAGTTTATTAAACTTAGACCTTAAAGATGTAGGATTGGTGATAATTGATGAACAACACCGTTTTGGCGTAGCACAGCGAACATTACTACAACACAAAGGAGGTACACCTCATGTTTTAACCATGACTGCCACACCAATTCCCAGAACTATGGCACTGGCCCTTTATGGAGACTTGGATTTATCAGTACTCACAGATATGCCAGCAGGCAGAATACCAGTCAAGACCTGGGTGGTACCGCAAAACAAGAGAACCGCTGCTATTGAGTGGATAAAAAAGCAAAACACTCAGGCTTTTTGGGTATGTCCACTTATCGATGAATCTGAATCACTCGGGTCAATTAGGGCTGTCAACAAAGAGTTTGAGTATTTAAGTTCTATGTTTGTGAATCTAAAACTTGGACTTTTGCATGGACGAATGAAAAATAAAGATGAAATTATAGATAAGTTTAGAAATAAAGAAATTGATATTTTAGTAGCCACACCTGTTGTAGAAGTAGGCATGGATATTCCCAATGCCAATGTTATGGTTATCGAAGACGCTCACCGTTTTGGTTTGGCTGCTTTGCACCAGTTGCGTGGTCGTGTAGGTAGGAGAGAAGCTCAGGGTTACTGTTTGCTCTTTTCAGACCAAGATGCCATACGTCTTAAGGCCATGGAAACCAATCATTCTGGCATTAAGTTGTCTGAGATTGATTTTTCATTGAGGGGTCCAGGAAACATCTATGGTACCTCACAGCACGGAGCCCTAGATTTCAAGGTTGCCAGGTATGAGGATCTGGCTATGTTGCCAAAAGTGCGAGACGTGTTAAAATTGGAGCATGACACCGCTCACAAAACGCCGTTGGTCGACAGCTAGACAAGGTAAAAGAAGGGCTACTATTAAGCTCAAATTACCAAATCTTATAGAGTGTAAAAACTGTCACGGCCTAACATATCCCCATAGAGCTTGTAATCACTGTGGTGTTTATAAGAAATGAAAACTGCCTCAGACCCTCGGCACCTCAAAAGAATAAAACTCATGCAGAAGCTGTTTGCCGCCAGTTTCAGAGAAAAACCAGATTTTACGATTAAAGATATTTGGGACAAGTTGGATTTGATTGACCCCCTGATTGCCAAATCAGCTCCAGAATGGCCCCTGGATCGGATTAATCCTACTGACCTAGCCATCTTGCGTTTGGCTGTTTGGGAACTAGTGATTGACAAGACCACTCCCTTGCGAGTTATTATAGATGAGTCAGTAGAACTAGCCAAAGAATTCGGTGCGGACAACAGTCCTGCCTTTGTTAATGGAGTTTTGGGTAGTTTAACCAAAGTTATGCAACTAAAAGAAGCCATCATTCAATTTCTAGCTAACGAGTGGAAACAAAATCCTGAAAATATTAATATAGATACGGTTCTTGCTGACTTTAACTGGAACCAAGAGATCTTGGAGCGAATGCAGGAAGCTCTAGATCTAACCTTGCCCGATGACCACGAAGAGTTGGTTACGGTTGGGGATCTGATTGTCGCTTATGATAAATCTTAAGAAATTGGATTTGGCCTTTATTCACAAATCTTATTGTAACGAGCACCCAGGTTTGCCTTCAAATGAACGCTTAGAATTCTTGGGAGATTCAATCCTGTCTCTTTTGGTCTCGGAAAGACTATATGTGTTATTTCCAACTTCTCCCGAAGGCTACCTCACGGCTCGAAGATCACACCTAGTCCAAACTACTACTTTGGCTCAGAAATCCAAAGACTTAGGTTATGATAAACTCTTGAAGTTATCCAGGGGAGAGGAAGACTCTGGGGGCAGACAAAATATTGGTTTACTCGCCAATACTTTTGAAGCCGTTTTGGGAGCATTATTTTTAGATTCTGGCATAGAGGCTAGCCGAGAATATTTACGAGAAGTCTTTCCAGATAACGAACTTTTGGCAGAAGTTGAACTCAAAGATGCCAAGAGTTTACTCCAAGAAAAATCCCAAAGTAAAAATATGGGTACTCCTTCGTACCGAACTCTCCAAGCCGACGGACCAGATCACGCTAAAATATTCAAAATTGAGGTGGTGATAGACGGTAAACAGATAGGAATGGGGTCGGGGAGTAGCAAACAAAAAGCCGAAACGGCTGCCGCTCAGGATGCTCTGGTCAAATTATTCCCCGCCTGATATAATTGAGGCCAGCATATGCTAAAAATAAAGCTTGCACCAATTGGAAAAAAGGGTCAACATTATTACCGAGTAAGTGTCATGGAAGGCAAATCCAAGCTCACCGGAGACACTGTCGAGGTCTTGGGCTTGTATGATCCCCGCACCAACAAACATGATATTGATCTTAAAAAATTAAGGGCATGGATTGACAAAGGGGCTCAGATTACCGATAGAATTAGAAAAATATGTCCGACTTTGTAAAATTTTGCTTAACCCCACTTCTGTCTCATCCCGACGAATTAAGTGTCGAAGAAACTAAAGAAGCTATCCTTATTAAAGTAAATCCCGAAGATGCGGGTAGGGTTATCGGTAAAGGCGGCAACGTCATTACTGCCCTTAGAAGTTTACTGTCAGCTTATTGTAGCAATCACAATCTTCGTCCTCTTCAGGTTACTTTGTTAGATTAGGTAAGGGTTCCTCTAGAGCAACTGTTAGTTTGGGTAGGGCTTCCCAGTGATTAATAACCTCCAATTTTGCTTTTCCAGATCCTAATTGCAGAGATTTTACTGATACTAGCGGTTTAAGTGCATCAATTTTTTCGAGAATAGTCTGGAGTTCATCACTGTTTGGAGACACAAATTCAACAGTGGTATTTCTGAAACCTGATACCGTTCCCACAGATTTCATCTCAGATAGCAAAACCCAAAGTTGGTTATTGATTGGTAACGTCAAACTTAAATCTTTTAGTTTGTCGAGCTGAGTCTTTTTATTTAATCCTTTAAGGATTGCCAATTTTGTCTGCATATTATTTCTTTTGTTTAATTCGGTTTGAACTTTCTCGTTTTTGGCACTAATAGTGTTTATAATTTCTCCAGCTCCTCCTGCAAACCAGGTCAAACTGATCAAAATTATCAAAAACACTAATACTGGATAAAGAACCCAGAGATAGGGTCTAAGGTTTTTCATTTTTTACAATGATACCGGCATCCCAATTGGAACTGCCTTTTTGAGTTAACGAATCGATAACTACATTATCAAAACTTTTTTTAAGTAAATTAGAATATTCTTCGATATCTGTAGAATTTTGTCCAATGGTTGTAATTATTGTCCCATCCCAACCTAAGATAGAAACACTTGATGGTCTGATATTAATTTTTGCTACAGTTTTAGCCACGGGTTTACGGGTTTTCAAAATCTTATCAATTGATTTTTGGCGTAGATCAATTTGACGAACAGTGGCCTCAAGCGATGCAAATTTATTAATTTCGGTTGAGAGTTTAGCTACTTCTGCAGTGAGACTAGAATCTTGAAAGGACAAATAGGTCCAATAACCCAAAACGCCAGCAACAACAACTAAATAAATTGCCAAAATGACCGAAGACCCCAAGACTAACCAATGCTTAACAATATTTACGGTATTTATTTCTTCTTTCTTGGGCAGTAAATTGATCATACTTCACGCATGGCCAGACCGACACTGACAGTATAAAAAGGGGCGGTGTTGCCAACAGCTTGCTTCTGGGCTTCGTCAATCTCGACTCGAGAAAAAGGATCACCAACTGAAACTTCTAGACCCAATTGAACAGATAATTGATTGACTATATTTGGCAAGGCTGCCACACCGCCAGAGAGTACAACATATTTAACGGATTCACCCTGATGTTTGGAAGTATAAAAATCAACTGTTTTCTTGATTTCATCGGTGATGCTTTTGAGAACTGGCTGCATCGCCTCAGACAGCTTACCCTCCATTTGTTCTTTAGAAAAACCGTAGGTATTTTTGTACTCTTCAGCTTGGGCATTTTCCAAGCCCAGTGTTGTTGCAATAGCTCTGGTAAAAGCTTCGCCAGCTGTCGGAATCGTCCGAGAGAAAAGCAACATATTGTTTTGAACCAAACCAATATCAGTCCCACGCGATCCAATATCAGCAATCAGAGCCAGGGGGGAAGTGGGGGGGACAATCGCCCGGGCAGTCGCCATTAGTTCCGTTTCCACAGCCAAGACTTCAAGCTCAGCTGCTTGAGCCACTTGAGTATAAAACTCCACTACAGTCTTAGGAGTAGCAGCGAGCAACACTTCTAAGCCAGACTTACCCACATCGTCACGTTTAACTATCTGATAACTCCAAATGGCCTGGTCCAAAGGCATGGGAATATATTGTTCTACTTGCCATTGGAGGGCCTGTTCGACCTCGTCATCGGACATCATGGGCATCTCTACTAAATGCGAAGAGACTTGTTCTTCAGGTAGTGAGACCACTACTCGTCGGGAATGAATTCCAGCTTCTTTACAAAGCTTAGCAATTGACTGAGCAACGACTGTCAAATTGGCTTTGCTATTTTTCATCCAATCTTTAGGGGATGGCATCGAAGCCATAGTCAGAAGTTTCCATTTTTTGCCCATGGGAGCCAGCTCGGCAATTTTGATAGTGGACGATCCAATATCTAGTCCAATTTTGGGCAGGTCAGACATATATTTACTTTACCAAATTCGCTCCGGAAAAGACAGCAGTATCGAGAATGGGGGAGAGGTCTGGGTATCTCTGAAAGACTTGGACTTTTCTCGAGGTTTGGCCTTCAGAGCCAACAGCAGTTATATCTTGGCCTTGGACAGGTATAGCAGAGCTTCCTTTGACAGCTAAATATTGAGGTGTATCTTGATTGTAGAGCATACGCACCCGCATCATCAAAAGAGTTCCTGCTGGCATAGTTATTTTCTTGTAGTGTTGATAAGTGCGCCCAATGGGACAACTGGGGTTGTTGTCTGTTCCACTAAAATTATTTTGAGCAGCTCGATTGGAATTGGGATCAATGGCTTGGCGAGTAACCAGATAATTAGCTCCAGATTTATAATAAATTGTTACCTCAACTGCGGGGTTAACATTGTCTTGCCCCCAGCACAAACCCAAATCAGCTCCAGTATACTCATCCAAACCAGCTACAAAATTTTGGCTTGCATCGTGTCCAGAAAGAAAAATTGTCACCGATTCACCAGCCACTAGTGACTCTGGGACTTCAAGATCGTTGCTGCCTCCAGCAGGAACAGTGGTTACTCCAGTGGGTAAACTAACGTTTCCAGCCAGAGCTTGTTCGATACCGGCTTCAGCAGCCGCCAAAGCTTGAGCTGATTCTTTTTGAGTGGTAGAAATACCCACCTCAGTCACACTTCGTGAGACTACAGCCAATCCTACAGTCAGAGCCACAGCCATTACCAATAAAATCACAACCAGGGCTTGGCCTCTTCTCATATATTTATATTAGTGGTTTTTCAATAATTACGCAAGAC
>CAYHWU010000008.1:0-20024 GCA_964360495.1 uncultured Gammaproteobacteria bacterium | reverse complement strand
CAGTTTTGATAATCATATCCCCACATCATATTTATATGATAGCACAAGCCGTGCTACGGGACAAGGATTCGGACCTTGATTGACGGGGCCAAAACCCGTCGTCCTGCCATTAGACGATCCCGTATTGTTCACCCATTATTATACCTGATAGGGTAGATAGTTTTCTAACTAGTAGGCTAGACCGTCTAATTGAAACTGCCATTTGTCCAATATAATCTTGATTTTGTTTTCTATGTGTAACCAGATTATGTTTCCATGTAATGGAAATTATTTTGGGGTCAATGCTTAATTTTTCCGACCATAATTTTATAATTCGATCTAAATCAGAGATTCTACTCTCGTGTATATAAACACGATATCTGATATTAACAGTATCAATATTAAAATACTGTTTGATAAATTTTACAAATAATAGAATCAGTCTGGGATCTGAGTTCGAAAAATTACACGTGTCTCCTTTAGAACCTTCTGACTCATATGCGATTGTTCCGGCAATTAAAAGTGAATCATTAAGTTTGGTTCTGATTTGGCTCGTAAATTCGTCCATTTTCAGTTTATTTCTTGAATTTCTTACTGTTTTTGATGCAATTGAACCTAGTTTCCAGTTTTCAAGTCGTTTTTTTCTCTGTATATTCAAATGTTCTGCTGTGAGTGTTAATCCTGCCAAATTAAGCCAACCATGGAGGGTGGATTTTGCCAAAGGAACAACTTTTCTGATTTCACTGTAGCTAAGACCCTGATTCCTCAATTGAATAACCTTTTCGTAATGTCCCTTGTTCTTTTTTCTTACCGAACTAGTGTTTACCATAATTTACATTATATCATTAGTTCGATATAGATATTGAAATTGTTTAGATGTAAAATAACTGCAACGCCCTTATAGCTCAATGGATAGAGCAACATCCTTCTAAGATGAAGATGCAGGTCCGATTCCTGCTAAGGGCACACGGGTTCGTAGCTCAGTTGGTAGAGCAGCTCCCTCTTAAGGAGACGGTCGTGGGTTCGAATCCCACCGAGCCCACAGAAAGGGATTTCGATTTCTTGTATTCCTCGTTTAGCTTGACAATAGGCGCTAAACTGGGTGTTCCATTTGTTATTTCATCATAAGTAGGTACTTGGTCAAATACCAATCCAAAAAGTACAGCATTTTTCATCGGATCTGTGCCTCCTAACAACAAATCCTCAAGGTGTTCCATGAAATAATCACTGAAATTGATAAGCGTCTGAATTTCTAATATTTTATCTTCGTGTGCGTCCCTAATTTGCATAGCTTGAACTATGTCGTTTTCCAATTTTTCAACATCTTCCTCAAGAGATTTTATGGTTACTAACGAAGTGAGCATCTTTATTTTGTCTGTTGTTAGTTTTTGCTCTCTTCTAAGCATTGTCACCCTTTCTTCGGAAGTTATTGAATCAACTTGGGAGTGTTCTTTTCTTTTTTCCCATTCTTCGAGAACAATTTCTCTGAATCGTTGACGATACTCCCCGCTAAACTGAATATTTTCTACAAAGTTTTTAATAGTCTTATCAAACTCGATAGAGTTTTTACTCCAAAACTTATGGCCTCTGGCACAGTGGTATCTTGGTATATGTTTGCCCGATTTGCTTCGTGAAGCGCTACCTAGTAAGGACTTTTTACATTTTGGACATAAAACTTGTTGTTTGTATGGATAAATGGGGTTCTCTTTGAGTTTTCTTAAACGCCAAAGATCTGGTTTTCCTTTGTATACCTTGTAACCATCATCCTCTTTGACTATCGTTATTTTTCCTTTGTTTGCTTTATTAAACATTTCAATGCTTACTATACCCTCAAATACTGTCTTTATTGGCTTGCCGTTACTCCACTTTTCAGTATTTACTCCAGCATATATTGGATTTTGTATATATCTTTGAAATTGTTTTATTGTTAAAGGATGATCCCCTGATTTACCGATGATTTTGGTTTTATCCCGTGAATCATGCTTTTTAGTTATTCTGGATTTGAAACCCATTTTGTTTATTTCCTTAACAATCTCTAGATCTGATAAGTTCCCTTGATTTCTCAATTCAAACATTCTCACAAACCAAGGCGATTCAATTTCATGAGGAATAAGCACTACTCGTGATCCATGCGAAGTTTCAATCTTATGATTCTTGAAACCCGGAGGAGAAGCTCTCACATGATAACCAAGCTGGACATAGTTAATTTCAGCACCGATCATCCTTGTTAAAATGTCTCTCACTTCTCCTTTTGATCGTTCGGCCTCAAGTATTTCGGTAATCCAAGTAGGACTATACATTGACCATTCATAACTCATTCCTAAATGCTCAAGAGTATTTGTTTCTTTATAACCAACCACACCATAAACATCTGCACATTGGACACCCGCTTTGGCTAGTCTTGCTCTCAGGAGACCATATATGACCGAACCGCCTCTAGTCATACGATCTACGCTTTTGAAGAAAAAGTACTTGATTTTATTCTTCGGATCTGAACAATAGTCTATCGCTTCATTCACAGGTTGCATATCAATTGTTACGCTGGCAGATTCCGTAATCTTAAACCATTTTTTTATTACAATTGATTTGCCCAAGGAAGCCGAAAGTTGCGTAACCTTTCGTTCTATTTGGATTTTCTGATCTTCGTGAGAATCACCTTGAAGTCCTTGTTTTGTGGAGGAGACTCTAAGTGTTCCAACCGCGTATTCAATATTAGTGTTAATTTTCATATATACGGTTATTTATTCATGTCTTTATGTTCCATAATAAGGTTAGCACTTTCAAAGTTTATGTTCAAGCCCTTTATTATTGCTTCTTGTTGTCCTGCTAAAACCCGATCAATTAAGTGATTTGCCAATGTCCTCATCTTTGATTCGACATGTTCATCGAACAGTTGTTTATTGAATATTGTTTTACTCATATATATTTTATGTTTATTACTGTTTGCAGAGATAGCCCACCCTTCCTAAGGTTTCCAATATCAGCATGGTTACCCGTTGTCTCTCGGCATGCCTAAGCTCATTAGCTGTCCCAAACTCATGCGTATAAGCTGAGAAGGGGGGGTCTCCTAATGCGTTAAGACTTTCCCCGCACATTTTTCTTTGTGTAACTGCTTTATAGAGATCATTGTTTCCATAGCTCAACGACAAGCAATACACCCAAACAGTTAGTTATTTAGCCTCGCTTCTGTTTATTCCTACGAGGTGCAAGTAACTTTTTAATTTTGTTTTTATGTGCATTCCTTTTTTGGTAAGACTCTTTCGTGTAAATAGCCACTTCCCAAACCATATTTAATTTGTTGAATTGCTTTATAAGAAAAAACCCATTAACCTCTTTCTCCTGATAACAATTAGCTACATCAAAAAATGTCAGAAGAAATTGATGTCTGATATTGTTTCGCCAATTATGAATATTTGTTTCTTTCATATTCTTATTTATTTGCAAACACTCTTTCTTTAAGTGTTCTGAGCGAGTCGTTATATACTTTTGCTTTGAGGGTCAACTCTCCAGACCAATAGGAATTAGCGATTGTTTCAGCATTATTGCCATCAAAAACAAACCAATAAAAACCATTACCGCTATCTAGCCGAAGAAGTTTGATACCAGAGCAATAAAGCGCAGCCGATTCACCAATGTCTTTTGTCCTATATTCACCGTTTTCCATATCCTATAATTTTTGCTCATTAGAGTTGGGATGAATACAAAACAAATTAGGATGTTTGAATCTAAAGTCTGACCAATTTACGGAAGATTACGGAAGTTCGGAGAAGTTTATAAATTATTACTTAACTTGGACTTCGCATTTCAACACAACGCCATAGTCAATATCAATCATTTCACCCTTTGGGAAACCCATCGTTTTTCTTATGCTACGGACTGTCTCTCTCACTCTGTTTTCAGTACTGAAATCCTCACCACCTGATCGTGGTTCTCTTAATACCTTTTCAAACTCATCGAATTGATAAGACCGTTTATGTAAATTTTGGGTTATGTACAATAATAGTAGGTTGGGGTTTGTTCCTTTACCAAATTTTGCAGGGTATTTTTTGCCTGATGGAGAAGTATATATGGTATCTCCGTCACTTTTATACTCTAAAAGACCATTTGGAGATATTGAGTTCACAGTTACTCTTTGCTTTCGCTTTTCTCGGCCTTCCCTATCTATTTCTGCTTGACCTCGTGCTAAATTTGCACTCAACCTCCGAAGAGCTTCTGTTAATTCTTTGGTTTCACTTGGTCGGGGAACATCATTAAATGGATTTATAATATTTTGCATATCAATCTTAATCTAGACAAATTATACCCTAGTGTCTGATGGTTTTTAAAAGAATGGATCGGGATTAGGTATTTGAAATGTGAAGGCTGAATTTGAATAGTCGTGAGGATAGTTTTCTGCCCTTGCAAAAGTTAAAGCGAAAGCATCGGCAAAATCCGGACTATCAATACCATGCCTCAACATTTCTTCCTTGCTCATAATCTTAATCCGTCCGTAACTATCGGGCTTGTACTTAATTTGGGCTAGTTGATAGAAATCGTCGTCTTTTTGAAGTTTCCCCCCTTTTTCTACCCATTCTTTAGCCCGCCAGTACATCTCTGCCCGCAGATTGGCAAACCTCATCTTATCTGCAGGTTCCTGCCCGGCATTTACTCCCACCACCACCTGAAACTGCTCGCTTAGCCGGTCATAGGCCCCCTTACCTACTCCCACCTTGTCAATAAAAATGTTTCTTTCTTGGACATTAAGTTCGTTTTTCAGATTTAGAACACTACCAGTTAAGGACATAGTGTCCGGATCCCGGTTTTTGAGAAGTTTTTTGGCCATGTTTTCTGTCCGTAAGACAACCACACTGTAATTCCGTCCACCGCAAGCCACGTCAACTCCTAATCTTTTTTCTCCAAACGGCTGATCTTCTTCCACAAAGGCTCTCTCAATATCCAAATCTGTTAAAAGCGGGATCCAACCACTTTCGTCCATGCTGTCCGCTTCCGGAAACTTGACCTCATAAAAAATGTCAAAAAACGCTTGTTCCTGCATTTCTTCGACAAACTCCGGAGTAAATCTGCCTTCTTCAATCGCTTGCCTCCAATCAATAAAAATCTTATGGTAGTTGTCTGACTGATAGGACTTTAGAAAATGATTCCGCCGGAACGGGTTGCCAATTTTAACCATAAAATTATCAGTATTATCACCCAGCATTCGCATAATTTTGGCAAAAATATCATCGTCAATTAAGGCGGCTTCATCTAAAATTATTGAGCTGGCTCCAAACCCCATCAATGCGTTACCCACCTCTTGTCTATTCCTACTATCAGCAGAAAACACTCTAATCTCTCCACCCCGCAAAAAGGTCAGCCGGTCTCTGGATCTTTCCCGTCTTAACCGTTCGAGGGAACCATCAATTGCCAGTTGGGTTTTAATAAGCGGATCGTCAAGTGAATAGCCAATGGCGTAGTCCATAATAATCTGGGCTTTGTCCCGGCTTCCAGCCACAATAGCCCACTTTTCATTCTTGGTTGAGGCTCTGACGATTACTCCAGCCGCAACCGTAGCACTTTTACCATATCTGGTTGGAGTCATAATGTGGATCCTTTTTTTGCCATTAGGTGATTGGCGGTTGAGAATTACCTCTAGGATTTGCAATTGTCCGGGAGTAAAAATTAACGGCTCTCCGCTCTCATCCTTAAAAGTAAAGGTTTTAAGCACTTTCTCTAATGCTTGGCTCATTTTTAAGGCAAAAACTTGCTAACTTTATCCAGTACTCTTTCCAATTCTTCACTAGCTCCAATCTGGATCTTGTTATCTGCGTATTTGCCTTTGATCTTGTACGCTTTATCTAACCCGGAATCTCTAGCTCGCCAATCTTTATTGCCCAACAGTCCCCGGTGAACTTGAAGTAGTCGGTCATCAGGCAAATACTTCTCCATCAACTGTTGCCATCCTTTGCTTCTGGTGAGCCTCTGTGGGTCTTTGGCACTCTTGGGAGAATATCCAGCAAGTTTCATAGCCCCACTCACACTTCCAGCAGTTTCCTGCAATTTTGAGGCTGCTAATTTTTGTTTTGTTGTCATATTTTTTACAAATAAAAAAGCGACTCACTCAATGGTGAATCGCTCGGTTCTTCCGTTACGATAACTATATCTAGTTTACCACTTTATGTTAAACTTTAGCTAGTTGCCTAAACTTAGAAGTTCAAATTTCTAGGCATGGTACAAAAACGTTCAACGTAAATAGCTCTCGTCAGAGCGCGTTGAACGTCATGCTGGGAAACTGGCATGGGATCGTAAGGTCCGCTGGCGGGAGCTTTTTGTTTGCTTCCCACAATAACATAATGAATATGAAGATAACTGAATATGAAAAAAGTATATAAATATTTAGCAATTCTCTTTACCATAGCTACTCTGGTCATAAATTTTAGTTTGGTATTCATTGCTAAATCTAATGGAAAAGTTACTGAAGATTTATTAGGGCTTACTATTCCCACTCCTCCAGAATGGACGGCTTATATACCTGTATTAGGTTTGCTACTTGAAAATCTATTTGAGTTGTTTTCCTTTCATGGCCTGATTGTTTTAGTATCTGCTTTCGTATTTGGAGGCATCTCCTTTAAGTTATGGGGATTAAGTGACCAAACGAAGGATACTGCCTCTACTTTTCCAGATTTAGTGAGAAAAGTCGTGGAAAAAGAACTAACCTCAGACGAATATCCCAACTTAATTAAATTGCATGGTCAAAATACAGACTCGTTGATAAAAAACGTAACAGCTATGCTGGTTTCCCAATATGAAAGCAAAATCAATGAAGTGCCAACTTGTTTAGGAATTTATGAATTTGATGCAAGTAATTATTATTCGTCTACAGAATACGAATCGGCACCATTTGATCCAATTGAATTTCCGACACTGGTGATGTACGACAGCCAAAAGATAGAGGACGCAATCCAGAAGTTGATTAAAGATCGCTCCATGACGAGGCAACAGGCATTAGTGAATTTGGAACAGGATTTATCAGAACTTGAACAGAATGAAAAATAAAAAAGTAATTAACATTTTACTGATAATAGTTTTTATATCTGGATTGATCGTGATTTTGTTTCTTCTTCTTAAGAACATAAGGGGTCAAAATCTGTCTGATAGTGAAACCGCTGATTGGCAAGGGAAAACCACAGACTGGCTAGGAAGAACATTTGATGTAAATAATCCCGGTAAAGAATTTGAGAGTAAAGACTTAAAAATAGACTCTTCCACTGGCTGGACTATACCCAACAAGCCATACACCATAGACAAAGGAGATTTGGAAAAGGTGGAAATGAGTAATGAATATAGTCGGAAGAATAATTCCATAGCTAAAAATACATTAAATGAAACCGATCTTTCTACTTCTCAGAAAAAATATTTTTATGATAATAACTATGTTCCTCGCTCAGTTGAGCATTTTGATGTTACTGGTGATGGTATCGCAGAAACAGTAGTAACAAGTCTTACGCTAGGTTGTGGTAGGTGTGTAGATTTTTATATGACAATTTTTTCAACCGAGGGTAAGTACAATATGAGAACAACCGAGGGTATAATAATTAAAAGTGAAAATGGAAATGGTTTTTATTTGATAAATATCGATTATCCTTCTATTGGAACGACAATAAGCATTAGTAAATACAAATGGGACAAGTCTCTATTTACTGAAGTAGCAAGAAAAGAAATTGTTACTTCTCAACAAAATTTATCACAACTAAAACCAGTGACTATAACTTGGAACACGGGTAGATATGAATAAAAATATGCAACAAAATGACTTTGTGCAAAAAGTATTAGATATTATCAGTTCATCAGACCGTAAGATGCCGGCTCATTTCACTAGTAATGGCAATAGAACCCAGTCGTTTTGTATAGACTTTGATATTAGTGAAACAGACGAGTATGAAATGGCTTCGGAGGCATGGAGTCGTTGTCCTGATAAATCAATAATCAAAATTGGGGAAGATATTATGTTGGCTGCATTTATTGCAACATCTCTCGGCGGGGAAAAATACATTCCACAGATATTCTCGTCTATTATTGGAGCAAATAATTCAGATATTACCAGCAGTCACCAGAGCTATTTTCAGTATTGTGCAGAGTTTGGAAATCATCGAGCTAAAACTTCAAAAGATTCTTAATGTTGTTAAACCAAGTTTTAACAGAGAAACTTTTACCACTATGTGTTTGGTTTTTAAGTCCATACAAAATCAGGCCTGCAACGGTTGCATAGGCGGGAGAGCCAATTTCATCGGCCAGTCCACTCCAGCCCTCAACCTTGCCTATTCTGGCCGGAAAGGCCAAGATGCGTCTTATTTGGTCAACCAAGCCTACTGTCAAGGCTCCACCACCACAAACAACCACACCCAAGGGAACCTGAAGTCCATATTTACTTTTCTTTATCTCTTTATTTACCAGTTCTAAAATTTCTTTTACTCTGGCCTTGATTATCATGTTTTCATTGCTTTTTAGAGTGGGGTCAACGGCTTCCCGTTTAATTGACTCGGCTGATTCCATAGAGATTTTTAGTCCAATGGCAATGTCATTGGTAATATATTTAGCACCAATGGGAATAACGGCGGAATAAACTACGGCTCCTTCATAAATTATCACTACATCTACAGTTTCAGCTCCCAAATCGATCAAAACTACACCCAACTCTTTTTCGGTTTCTGTCAAAACCGCTTCGGTAGAAGCAATGCCTGCAAAGACTATTCTTTCGATATTAACTCCCACTTTTTCCATACATTTGGTTAAGTTACTTATGGCCACACTTGACGCACTGATGATATGGGTATCAACTTCCAATCTCGACCCAGACATTTCCAGAGGGTTCTTTATTCCAGTTTGGCCGTCTATGGTGTAACTTATCGGTAAGGCGTGCAGTATTTCTCTTGAGGAGGGTAAGGCTACCGCCTTGGCAATTTCGTTTAGTCTTTCCAGATCTTTATCGTTTATATCGTGATCCGGAAATATGGCTACCACGGCGTGGGTGTTGTTACTTTCGATATGGAATCCCCCAATTGATACCAAAGCTGAATTTATTGTGTGTCCTGCCATTCTTTCAGCTGCACCTAAACACTCTTTAACTGTGCTGGCTGTACTGTCAATATCCACAATCTGACCCTTTTTAATGCCCTTGGAAGGCATTGTGGCTACTCCCAGCACACTAATTTTGCTATTGTCAATAACTGACACAATCAAAACGGCAATCTTAGATGAGCCTATGTCAATACCACAGAGGATTGGATTTTTGAATGCCATTAGTTTTCATTATAATGCCATATGTTTAGATGTTATTATCGGAAATTTTCACTATAATACAGAGTAGAACTGATATGAATATCATAAATGAATATGAAACCCGTACCAAATGGATTGATACTAAGTTAATTAAATCCGGTTGGACAAAAATAATTGACTTCTCTACCGACCTCGATTTATCTTCTCTTCACCGAACTGCCGTAAGAGAATTACCAACAGACGATGGTTTTGCTGACTATGTGCTATATATCAACGGTAAACCCTACGCTGTAGTTGAAGCCAAGAAATTAGGACTCAACCCCCAGAATGTCCTTCAACAAGCCCAACGATACGCAAGGACGATTAGAGATGGCTTGGGAGACTATAACGGCTACAAGATCCCTTTTGCATACTCAACAAATGGTGAGCTTATCTGGTTTCAGGATTTTAGGACTGAGCAAAGCCGATCAAGAACCGTACAAGAGTTTCATACTCCGAAAGCTATTGAAGAAATGTATCGTTCTGATAATTCAAAAAATGCAGAGTGGTTGATACAAAACCCCCCAACCTCTCAAAAACTTCGTTACTATCAAAAAGACGCAATTCAAGCTATTGAAACAGCGATTGCCAAGCAAAAGCGTTCTATGCTGGTCGCTATGGCTACTGGAACTGGCAAAACCTACACTATAGCCTCACTGATCTACCGCCTACTCAAATCAGGATCAAGTAAGCGAATACTCTTCTTAGTTGATCGCAAGGCTTTAGCGGCCCAAGCAGTTATGGAGTTTGCAGCGTACGAAGCTGAGAACGGATTGAAGTTTAATCAGATCTATCAGGTATACAGCCAAAAGTTTCAGCGAAACTATCTAGAAGAGAATGAAAAGGTAGACTTTACCGTACTACCAACAGGTTATTTAACTGATCCCGACGGCTCACAGGTCTTTGTGTATGTTTGTACGATCCAGAGAATGCAGATCAATCTTTTTGGTAAAGAAGGTATGTTCTCAAATACCGGCGACTACGATCCAGAAGATGACGCTGACAAACTTGAGATACCCATCAATGCGTTTGATACGATTATCGCTGATGAGTGTCATCGAGGTTATACATCACACGAAGTAAGTAAATGGAGAGAAGTTCTCGATCACTTTGACGCAACTAAAGTAGGTCTTACAGCCACCCCAGCTGCTCACACAACCAGTTATTTCAAAGATATTGTATATCGGTATGGGTATGAACAAGCAGTCAAAGACGGATATTTAGTTGACTATGATGCAGTAAAAATTGATTCAGGGGTAAGGATTGAGGGTATCACTATTCAAGAAGGTGATGAAGTAGAAGAAATCAATCCAGAAACAGGCGCACAGCAACTTGATTTACTTGAAGATGAGCGCCATTTTGAAGTAAGCGAGGTTGAACAGGATGTTACTTCTCCAGACAGTAATAAAAAGATTATTCAAGAATATGCCAAGTACGCTCTTGAGTTTGAAAAAGAGAATGGTAGATTTCCCAAGACCCTAATTTTTGCTGCCAACGATCTCCCACATACTTCACACGCAGATCAGCTCGTGGATCTATGTCGTGATATTTTTGGTCGTGGTGATGCGTTTGTCCAGAAGATCACCGGTTCAGCTACCGTTGACAGACCACTTCAGCGAATTAAAGAATTCAGAAATAGACCGGAACCACACATTGTAGTTACGGTTGATATGCTTTCAACAGGTGTTGATATACCATCATTAGAAAACATTATCTTCTTGCGTCCGGTAAAATCTCGTATTCTTTTTGAACAAATGATGGGTCGTGGCACTCGTCTCTGTAATAATTTTCCCAATGGCATGGGTACAGCGCCAAAGTCTCACTTTACAATCTTTGATTGTTTTGGTGGCACACTGCTTGAAGCGTTCAAAAACTCAACCGGAATTACTCAAGAAACTCCAACTTCACCGACTCGAACAATCGAAGAAATAATAACTGATATTAGTAATAATCGTGACATTGAATACAACACCAAATGTTTAATAAAGAGACTGCAAAGGATTAACAAAGAGATAACAGCAGAAGGCAGACAATCACTGGCTAAGTTTGTTCAAAACGGCGATCTTGGCACATTTGCCAAGTCTTTACCAGATAGCCTTGATACTGATCGTGTAGCCACACTACAGATCCTCACAAATAAAGACTTTATCAATCTTCTGATGCACTATCCCAAGCCAGAGAGAAAGTTTATTAAAGCTATTGGATTCGAAGATGTTGTAACATCGGAATACTTATTCAAAACCACAGACGGTCAAGAGTTGAAACTTAATGACTACATCAAACAGTTTGAGAAGTTTGTCAAAGATAACCCGGAACACATCGAAGCGCTTGAGGTTGTTCTTGAAAAGCCTACCTCATGGAACACAAAAGCACTTAAGGAGTTGAGAGAGAAGCTATCACAGACTCCCGAAAGGTTCACTGATGATAATCTACGAAAAGCCTACAAATATCCTCTAGCGGATATTATCTCTATGATAAAACACGCAGCCAAAGAAGAACCTCTGATCTCTGGTAAAGAGCGAGTTGATCTTGCAGTAGCAAAAGTGATTGATGGAAGAACTCTTACTCCACAACAACAAGATTGGCTCGTGCTTATAAAAAAGCACTTAATAGAGAACTTGACTATAGAACCGGAGGACTTCGACTCCATGCCAATTTTTGTTAATTATGGCGGTAGCTTCAATAGAATAAACAAAGACTTTGATAATAATTTGATGATGTATATCAGCCAGATAAATTCGGCCATGCCACAAGTCTATGCCTATGCAAACTAATATCGTCAACAAACTCTGGGGATTCTGTCATATTCTGCGCCACGATGGAATGGATTACGGTGACTATGTAGAACAACTTACTTATCTTCTGTTCCTCAAGATGGCAGAAGAGAAAAGAGTCACTATCCCCCAAGAATACTCATGGTCTGTTCTCAAAACCAAATCCGGCACCGATCTTACAGACTTTTATTCAGATGCTTTGAGAGGTCTATCAAAACAAGGTGGTTTGCTTGGTGCTATTTTTGCGGAAGCTCTTTCAAAGTTCACAAAACCTGTCAATCTCAAGAAACTTATTGATCTTATTGATGAAATTGATTGGTCGGGTTTGAATGTTGATGTTAAGGCTGAAGCCTATGAGGGCTTATTGGAGAAATCAGCAGCCGAAGGCAAGAAAGGCGCAGGGCAATTTTTTACCCCCAGAGTGCTTATAGAGGCGATTGTACAATGTGTGAAGCCGGATCCGATGGCTTCTAAAGACTTTATGATTAGCGATCCGGCCGCTGGCACAGGCGGTTTTATTTTGGCTGCGTACAACTGGTTTTATAAAAAAGTTAGTGGCGCATTAAATAGAGATGATCTGGATAAGATTAAGAAACACACCTACTTTGGCACAGAGCTGGTAGCCAGACCTCGCAGGTTGTGTTTGATGAACCTATATCTGCATGGTATCGAGTCTCAAGTCCGTCTTGCAGACTCATTGTACGAACCAGAAAACGGCGATAGGTTTGATGTTGTTCTCACCAATCCACCCTTTGGTACAAAAGGAGCAAACCAAGTTCCAGAGCGACAGGATTTTACAGTTGCCACCAGTAACAAACAACTCAACTTCATACAGCATATTCTAACTATTCTCAAACCCGGGGGCCGAGCTGCGGTAGTGTTGCCGGATAATGTGTTGTTTGAAGATAAGGCTGGTGAGGTTTTCAAGATACTAACTCAAGACTGCAATCTTCATACAATTCTTCGCCTTCCCAGAGGTACATTTACACCTTACAGTCAGGGTGTCAAAGCCAATGTAATTTTCTTTAC
This sequence comes from uncultured Gammaproteobacteria bacterium, assembly GCA_964360495.1. Taxonomy (GTDB): domain Bacteria; phylum Patescibacteriota; class Microgenomatia; order CAZETR01; family Amesbacteraceae; genus CAYHWU01. Next base: position 6,948 of record CAYHWU010000008.1, on the reverse strand, counting down.
CAAAGGATTACCAACCGAAAATACATGGATTTATGATGCCAGAACAAATGTGCCGGGTATTACTAAGAAAGATAGACCACTATCACCGGCTCATTTTGCGAAATTTGAGAAAGTCTATGGAGATAACCCAGACGGATTATCGAAACGAGATGAAGCCGACTCAAAGGAAAAACGCTGGAAAAAGTTTTCGATAGATCAAGTTAAAGAGAAGCATTTCAAGCTCGACAGTTTCAAGTGGCTAAGGGATGAGGATATTGAAGACTCAGACGACCTACCAGAACCAGAGGAACTTATTACAGACGCTATTTCGGCGTTAAAAGAAGCGTCTGATAATTTGGGTAAAATCTATGCAGAACTCACAAACGGCAACAATAAATAACAACGATGATTGGGAAGTTGCACAACTGAAGTCACTCGTTGATTACAGAAAAGGTAAAAAACCCTTAGATCTTTCTGACGAAAATAAGATTGGCTCACAACCATACATTGACATTGAAGCCTTTGAAAAAGGAAACCTTAGAAGGTTTACTTCGGATAAATCGGCTCCCATTTCTACAGCCAACGATATTCTTGTTGTTTGGGACGGTGCGAGGTGTGGTCTTGCTGGTAAAGCCGAAGGAGCAATCGGTTCAACATTGATGAAATTAACACCAAAGAACTTGAATAGTGATTTTTTGTTATTATTTTTACAATCAAAATATACTCAAATAAACACACGTCCTCGTGGTACTGGAATACCTCATGTTAATCCAGAGTTTTTTTGGGAGATCGAAGTTCCTATTCCGAGTAGAGAGATCCAAGATGTAATAGTAAAAAAATCTAAACTTTTTGCTACACACATAATTAAGTCAATAGCAAACATAAATAAAAGTAAGAAGTTAGTTCAAAAGTTTCGCCAGTCAGTTCTCTCTGCTGCCGTCTCCGGAAGGTTGACTGAAGAATGGAGAAAAAGAAACCCAATTATTGAATCTGGTTCTGATTTATTAGCTAGGATTAAAAACGAAAGGCATACAAAATATCAAGACATACTTAACGGTGCTAAAAAAGAAAATAGGTCTAAGCCAAGAAAGTTATACTCAGAAGATTTTCCTGTAATCAAATTAGAAGAAATTGAAGAAACTATCCCAGAGAATTGGACATTTACTAATGTTGGTTTTTTAGCTTTTGTGACTAAACTGGCTGGTTTTGAATATACAAAATATATTAAATTATCTGATGAGGGTGAAGTACCAGCAATTAGGGCACAGAATGTTCAAATGGGACGATTTGTAGAAGAAAACATTAAATATATTTCGAAGGAAATTTCGGACATCTTAGATCGATCTCAGCTTCATGGTAGAGAAATACTAATGGTATTTATTGGAGCAGGTACGGGTAATGTTTGTCTAGCCCCTCAGGGAAGACAGTGGCATCTCGCTCCAAATGTAGCGAAAATTGATGTAGATGGAATAGATGTAAATTATTTATTTTATTATTTACAATCACCAATTGGTTTCCATCATACAATGTCTTGGATGAAAGCAACTGCACAACCAAGTTTGTCAATGGAAACTATTCGCCAAATTATTGTATCTGTACCCCCTCTCGAAGAGCAAAGAGAAATAGTTAGGAGAATAACCTTAATACTAGAAGATGCCGATTTAGTAGAAAAACAGATTGAAATTGCTGGTAATAAAGCAGATAAACTCACACAATCAATTTTAGCGAAAGCGTTTCGAGGAGAATTATAAATATGGTACACAGAATGTATGAACCAATAAACATCGAAGATATGAACCTCTCATACTATTGCCGGGGCTGCCATCAGAAAGTTCGCGGTATCCCTTTAACTGAACCTCAATACCATATTAGTCCGCACAGTGATGAACCGTGGATTGTTTGTAGATGTCCCACCCACCTTTGCGAACTGTCCTTTGTGATCTATGACAAACTAAATAATAGAGTCAGAAGAGTATATCCACTACCCTCATTTGACCCCGACAATTATCACAAAGCAATAACTGAAAAGATACGAGAGGATTTGGCTGAAGCCGATAGATGCTATCACGCCGATGCTTATAAAGCAGCAGTTACAATGAACAGAAGAGCTGTACAACGCATTGTATTAGACAAAGTTAAGATCCCCAGTATTGAAAAGAAAAAACTATGGGAGCAAATAGACGCTTTGTTTGAAGCAGGATTTATTACAAAACAGTTAAAGGACACAGCACACGAAATAAGACATTTTGGTAATTTTGGAGCGCACCCAAGCGATGACCAGCTTGACGATACCTCATGGGAAGATGCCAAAATAGTAGACCAGCTTACAATGGATTTAATCAGAATTATTTATATAGTTCCGTACGAAACAGACCAGCTCAAGGAAAAAAGAAGCGGTAAATAATATGGCAACCAAAGATAAAAAAACAAAGATAAAAGATCTAATGACAGAGGCTGGTAAGCAGCTCCGTCAAGAGTTTGAAAACATAAAGAAAACTAATCCTCATTATGCTGAGAGAGGTGCTGAAACTGAAGATTTATTAAAGGATTTTTTGAATAGAGTTTTACCCAAAAGATTTAGTGCAGACACGGGATTAGTAATTGATCTTGAAGATAATATAAGTTCTCAGACTGATGTAATTATCTATGACTCATATAATAGTCCAATTTATAGAACCGGTTCGCGATTACTGATCTTGCCCAGCGATAATGTAGCGTCGGTAATAGAAGTTAAATCAAACCTCAATAAAGCCGAATTAGAAGATGCTGCACAAAAAGTTGCTTCAGTAAAATGTTTGAAGAAAACTCCGCTTACTGATGTAGATCAGCCAGTAACTTTTAGTCCTTTAGTAACTACCAAAACCTTTGGTATTGTATTTGCTTACGAGTCGGAAACAAGTTTGGAAACGCTTGCAGAGAATCTCAAAGAAATAAATAAAATGTATCATTCCGATCAATGGGTTGATCTGGTTGTTGTACTTGATAAAGGAATAGTTGGATATACAGTTCAGTCTCCATTTGAAAAAGGATTTCCAGCATGGTTTGGAGGCGCAACAGATGACGAGTTCGCACCTCCACCTTACTATATTCACTTAGTAAAAGCTGATTTAGGAGAATTAACCCTAAACAAGTTTTTTGTGAGTTTAATCTCTCATCTTACTTTTTATAGAAAAAGGATAAGTTTCAGTTTCGATAGTCTATTAGGTGTTGATACGAAGCAAGTAATGACTCTCAATGCGTATCAATATAACCTTGAAAGAAGACTCGTTGAGGTCAGCGATGACCATAAAGAAGATAATTTCAATATGCCTCTAAGATATAACCTCTTTAATCAGATTGATAAAAAACATCTTGGTCAAATATGTAGAAAGAGTTGGCAAAACGGCGCGATTGTAACTTACTCAGGATTTGTTAATCCTCAACTAATTTTTGGCTTATTTGTTTCAGCCGAAAATGAAAACGCTCTTTTTGTTCCCGGAATGAAGGGTAAAGATAATTTTTGGGTATCATCAGTATTAAATCTTGATGAGCCTACATTTACCTCTATTTGTGAAAGCATAAATACAAAACTCAAAAGAATTATTTCTCAGAAAGATGCTGATGATGGGGATCCGATGACGACCGTTAAATATCAGGAAAATAAAAATAATTATGAAGAAGTCCACCGGAATACAAAAAATTAAGAAGGTTGAAGTTGGTTTTGTTTCTCAACCAGTGGTAGATATTTCTCACAAGGGATTATTTTTCAAAGCAGTAATTAAAAATGCGCCAAACCTACTATCTGCAATTCCGGGTATTGGAAACTTAGCCAGTGCTTCTTTGCAAACAGTTGTAGGGGTAGCCACTGACTACTATGAAGGAGTCGCAAGTGAAAGGAGACTGAAAGAGCTTGAGTCGTTTGATCATGAACTTGATAAGCGATTAAGTCACCTTGAAATTAAAGATCAAGCAAAAGATTACTGGGAAGACACCATCGTGTTCAAAAGAGAAGATATAATGAGAAAACTGATGACAGAACCCGGCAAGGGGTTCGATGTTTTATTTGCAGAATATGTTGCGTCAGCCCTAAGTGATTTAACAACTCCACCGACAGCGAAAGATTTAATCTTATCTTCACTGTTATCTATTGACGCAGTGGACATAAAAGTATTTTTACAAATTGATAAACAGTTCCAGCATTTGCTTAGTACAGGACAAACTAGAGGTACAAGTTTTGCAGACATTGTTACACTCATGAAACCTTCGCAGATAGATGAAATAATGATCAGCAGGTCTATTCAGAGGCTAGAGTCACAGGATTTAATACATCCATTGAACAATAATTCGGCCGCAATACAGGAGTTACCAGCCCAACGAGAATTATTGGAGGGGGTAAAAAGTCCCCAATACTATTCACAGGGTGGTTTTGTTACTTCAGCATTTGGCAGAAGATTTTTGAGGTTTTTGAAGCTAGATGAATAAAGTATGAGAAAAATTGTTAAAAATGTAACCGATAAATCTCCCGAGATTGGGAGAAAGAAAGTATAATAAAAACTATGAGTGACCGATTATTCAAAGAAGTTCGCTACGATCTGGGAACACTCGTCAACTATATCGAGATGGGTGAGATTGGCTTGCCAGACATACAAAGACCATTTGTTTGGAGTGATGCTAAGGTTCGTGATCTTTTCGACAGTATGTATCGAGGGTATCCTGTAGGATACCTTTTGTTTTGGCAGAATGCTTTCGATGAGGACACTCGCCAAATCGGTACACACAGTAAGCAGAAACCCCCACGACTTTTGATCGTAGATGGTCAACAACGCCTAACATCTCTTTTTGCCGTAATTCGTGGTATTCCAGTGGTACGAGAGAACTACGAAAAAGAAAAGATTGAAATATCCTTTAATCCGATCACTGAAAAGTTTGAGGTTGCCGATGCTGCGACCAGACGAGATCATTCGTTTATACCCAATATCTCAGTCTTGTGGGATAAATCTACTGATATGTTTGAGATGGTAGATACTTACGTCCAAAATAATCAAGAACAAACTAATTTAACACCAGATGATATAAAAAAGATCAGGCAATCAGTAACAAAGCTCTCTAATCTTCTCAATTATCCTTTTACCGCATTAGAATTATCTGCAACCATAAATGAAGAACAGGTAGCAGAGATATTTGTACGGATCAACAGCGAAGGTAAACCTCTCAATCAGTCTGACTTTATCCTTACTTTGATGTCAGTATTCTGGGACGAGGGACGAACAGCATTGGAAGATTTTTGCAGACTTGCACGAATACCCGGTGATGGGTCAGCTTCTCCATATAATCTTGTCTCTCAACCCGATCCTGACCAATTATTGAGAGTTAGTGTCGGACTTGGTTTCAAACGCGCACGACTACACTACGTGTATTCAATCTTACGAGGTAAAGATCTTGAAACGGGGGAGTTTAGTGAACAACGGAGGATTGACCAATTTGAAGTACTCAAAGACGCTCAGGCACGAGTATTAAACCTTACTTACTGGCATGATTTCCTCAAAACTATTGGACTTTCAGGATATAGAAATCGTGAATACATCAGTTCACAAACAAACCTGATGTTTGCCTATACGTTGTACCTAATCGGACGAACTGGATATAAAGTTGAGGAGTTCAAGCTACGACAAGTAATCGCTAAGTGGTTCTTTATGTCCAGTCTTACAGGGCGCTTTACCGGCTCACCAGAGTCAGCGATGGAGTTTGATCTGGCACGGTTTAGGTCTATAACAGATGCAGATAGCTACATTGCTGAGCTTGAACATATTTGTGCAGAAGTATTCACAGATGACTATTGGTCTATCAATCTGCCAAATAGTTTGGCTACTTCTTCACCTCGAAGCCCATCTCTATTTTCTTACTACGCTTCACTCGTATTACTTGATGCCAATGTGCTATTTTCTAAACAAAAAGTGTCTGATTTACTTGACTCTTCTATTAGATCAACAAGATCTGCACTTGAACGCCACCACTTGTTCCCAAAAGCATACTTGAAAAAAATTGGAATAGGAGATCTCCGCGATACCAATCAGATTGCTAACTACGCAATACTTGAATGGAATGACAATGCTGCGATTTCAGACGCCAGTCCAAAACAATATCTTCCACCACTTATTGAACGCTTTTCTCCACACGAACTCAAACAACTCTATTACTGGCACGGTCTGCCGGATAACTGGGAAGAAATGGAATATAAAGAGTTTTTAATGCGAAGGCGTGAACGGATCGCTCAACTCATTGGAGATGCCTATCATAAACTCAAAACTGATGGGCAAGTTACTAAAGAAGTTGAGAATATGCCGATTGCGGATATTATCTCTCAAGGCGAAACCGGTGGAGTAGAGTTCAAATCGTCTCTAAGAACTAATTTACATACTGGACAACCAGATCCACGAATTGAACTAAGTGTTCTCAAAACTATCGCTGGGTTTTTGAATGGTAAGGGTGGAGCATTGATTATCGGAGTTTCCGATGACAAAGAATCATTAGGCTTAGACTCTGACCATTTCACCAGCGACGATAAATTACATTTACATTTAGTAAACCTATTGAATGACAGGATTGGTTCACACTGGACAGTCTATGTTCACCCACGATTTGAGGATCTTGATGGAAAGCGAATACTGGCAGTTGATTGCACTCCTTCACGAGTACCCATCTACGTTAAAGATGGTCAACAAGAACATTTCTTTATCAGAGCCGGTAATTCAACTTCGGAATTACAAGGAACCCAAGCTCAAGAATACATTAGATTAAGATTTCGAACATAAAAGAAGACCGAAATAGTATTAGACGGTATACGCGTACGCAGGTACTTCGATTTGATAACGCTGAAAGGTCTGATACATTCTGCTAAAATAGTCAATTAGAGAGTTCCATCTTAGAGACACTTGGCCCACAAAATATGGTAAACTAATTTACGTATGGATGATGCAGGTAAGACAATAA
>CAYHWU010000007.1:11508-21123 GCA_964360495.1 uncultured Gammaproteobacteria bacterium | reverse complement strand
CACTATAGGATGTTTTGTCAATAGGCACGGCGATTGTCATACGCTTCGCGTCATACGGTGGGCATACAATCGTCATTCATTGTATCAAGATTCCGTAAGTTTTGATTTCGTGAGCCAAAAGATTATATTTTTCATTGAAATCAGCCTGATTAAAGGCCACTGGAGAAATCCGTGAATCAACAGTTAAAGTATCTCTGCGCAAGATGGCTTCCTCACCAAAATAATCTCTCCCAAACTTGGGAGATATCACACAAACGTCAATGTCACTCCCCTCATGATTGGTTCCTTTGGCATAAGAACCAAACAAATAAGCATTTTGTACTGGGAATTTGGTGTTTACAACTTTCAGGTAGTTTTTCAAAATAGATTTGACATCAGATTGGCTCATATTTTAAACTTAGAAAGTAATAATTCTCTAATGATTGTGGCTTTTTTAACCCAAATATCAGCATAATTTTTTGTAGCCTTTTCATAAAAACTTTTTTTGTAATCATCATAACGAGCAGATAAATTGTAGGTAGTTATTTCTTTCAAATCGGCCAGGTTTTCTACTGAAAAAACCAAGTCTGTTCGCTTGGCCAATTCAACCAAATCATGAATTGCTAAAGGATGACTGTTTTTAACATGATATGTTAAAGCTTTTAATAACTTTTCTAGGGCAAGATGAACAAAGAAAAGAGCGGAATCGTATCTTTTACCGCCACTATAAATTTCCTGGGAAAAGTCCCAATCTCTGTCAGAACTTTCTTTCCAAAACCAAACAATCTCTTCTTGGGTCATATGTTTATTTTAACACCAAAAAGCAATTCGGATCTATAGGATGTTTTGTCAAGGGGAGGTTGTTGACAACTAGTTGACAATTATTTATATTGGTTTACAATTAACATATGGATGTAAAATCTCAGATTAAAAAACTTGCTTTTGAGCAGAAAACAGTTAAAAGTAGCGATTTTTTGAAATCGAGCAATGTTTCGCGTCAATATATAGCCCGGGTACTCAAAGAAATGGTTTTGGCCGGGGAATTAATAAAGGGAGGAAGCACCCGCAAAGCTATTTATTCCCTACCTGAAAATTCTCTTTATGTTAATCCCAGTCTGAGTCTCAAATTAGAAAACACTGACTTAGAAGAAGATAAAGTTTTGGACAAAATTAAGCTTTCTCTTCGGGCGTACAGTTCATTAAGTCAGGAAGTAAAAAGATGTTTTGATTATGCTTTTTCCGAATTACTTAATAACGCCATAGAGCATTCACGATCAGAAAAAATCGATGTGAATATATCTATTAAAGATGAAAATCTAGAATTTTCGATTATTGATGAAGGAGTGGGGATCTTTAAAAATATTATGACTAAATATAAACTAAGCTCAGAAGTTGACGCTGCTCAAGACTTATTAAAGGGAAAAACTACTACGGCACCTCATGCTCATTCCGGGGAGGGAATATTTTTTAGCTCAAAGGTGTGTGATCTATTTGAAATTGATAGCCACAAAATAATTCTTCAAGTCAATAACAAATTGCCTGATATTTTTTTGAGAGATTTTTCTAGTCCCATTTGGGGAACAACGGTAAAATGGAAAACGGCGTTAAATTCCAAAAGATTGATTTCAGATATCTTTTCTCAATACCAAAAAGATAAAGATTTATTTGAATTTGACCTAACTTCAGTTTATGTTCATCTTTATACTTTGGACACCATATATATATCTCGATCCCAAGCTAGAAGATTATTGGCGGGATTGGACAAATTTAAGAAAATAATTCTTGATTTCTCAAAAGTTGAAACAATCGGCCAAGGATTTGCCGATGAAATTTTTAGAGTGTTTAAAACAAATAATCCATTGATAGAGATTGAACATAAAAATGCGATGCCCGTCGTCGAGTCGATGATAAAACATGTAGAATAGGCTAGTTTGTCAATACCTAGAAAAGATGATGCTTTGATTGCTATTGCCGATTGAGACTGTGGCAGTTACTTGATCACCATTTACCGAGATATCTAAATTTCGACCAGTTTCATCTGCACAAGGATTTGGGGTATTCCAATCTAATGTATTTAGGCAATATTTGAGACCAGATGCATGAGTAATGAAATCTGGCCAACTGGTATTTTTTTCGTTTCTCAACCATTCCACAGCCTGAGTAATATTATTTGTTGCTTGGGACTGGTTTTGAGAATAGGTGGAATTGGAAACTGATTTGGTAGCACTTTGAATCAAAGCCAAGATAGCGATCATCGCTACAGCCAAAGCAATGGTCAATTCGATTAAAATTTGGGCAGGTCTAAATGTCATTGGATATCACCAACACTACTAACAGTAATTGTTTTTGTACCAATAGTAATTGTAGCCGGTGTGGCTCCTCCTGAGAGGGGATAAAACTTGACGGTGTTGGTTGAGACAACATCGCTCAAATCAAAACTTGTAGTCGAGGCGGTAGCTCCATTGCAAACTTCATCTAAATACATCTTTTTAGCATCTAGTCTTACTTGCCAAGCCTCTAACGAGGTAAGGCAGTTTATTTTTTTGCCACTTCGGATATTCGACTGAGCTTCTCGCAGAGTCTGGATTATCTTGGAACTATCGGCTTCCAAGGCTTGATTCCTAGCTGCAGTGCGATACGAAACTAAACCACCTGTAAACATAATCAAAAGTATTCCAACAGCTACCAAAACTTCAATCAGTGTAAAGGCTTTGCTCATGGATTGCGAGTAACATAGCCACATGCTCCAGAAACTTGTTCCAATGTTGCACATAAAGTATAAGAGTAGCAGGGTGGAGTGCAAGAATATACATAAGACTGTGTGGCTACAGGATCAGTAGGTATTGTTGTAACATAACTAGGGGTAAGTAAATTAAGATTAGCAGGATACACACTATTGTCACTTCGGTATATTTCTAGAGCTGAGCGGATACTTTCGATATCAGCTTTTCTGCGGCCGTCCCGGGCAGATTTTTTGGTACTGTCAAAAGCAGTCAGAGATAAGCCCATAATGAGGGCCATTATTGAGAGGGCAACTAATAATTCAATTAAAGTAAAAGCTTTTTTCATGGTAGATCACAAGTACTATCGTTAAGATTGGCGTCGTTACAGGCAAGAGTTGTATAACCCGCTTTCCCAGTCGAGCAAACTTGATACCCCACCTTATTCACTTCACCACAGGCTCCAAGAACCCAAACAGTCCCTGTGGGATCAACAAAAAAAGTATAACTATTGCCCTGGGGATCAGTTGGGAATCCAGTCATATAATTGGCAAGAGCTGTATTTAAGTTAGTAATCCCAGAAGTGGTTGGGTAAGTGCCAGAATTGGTGGAGGCATAATTTTCCAAAGCGACACGATATTGATTTAGGTCAGACTGTCTACGAACATCGCGTCCTCTTTTTTGTGTTCCCATAAAGTTACCCATGGCGATACCAGAAAGAATAGCAACCAACGACATAGCCACCATAAATTCAATCAGAGTAAAAGCTTTTCTAGTTTTGAACATAGTAATTACATTGTACATTGTTTCTGCAATCAATTTCCAGAGTCGCATAAATTTTGTATTTTTTATTGATCAAATCTGGAGTATAAACATATTTTTTACCCATGTAGGCTTGGGGGTCAGCAGGAATATGTTTGAGATAAACGACATTGAGGGGATCGACAATGTCACTTTCGCCCCAAATACATTCTTCGAGGGCTTTTCGGCCACAACTAATGATCTTGCCATCACTTGTTGCTTTTGGTAATTCATTATTATCTTTCAAATAAGCATTAATGGCCCGCGAGACCAATTCGATATCACCCCTTCTCTGAGCATCTCGGGTTTTGGCCTGACCAATGCGCATTTGGGTAAAGGACACCCCAAAAACAATTACCAAAACTACAACTGTAAAAATTATTTCAGGTTTCTCAAAATCAAAAACAGAGGAAGCCATAACAGTAAGTATATGCGATTAACCCACCAATTAGCAAAAATGGCCCAAAGGGAATTTGAGATTTCATCCCAGCTTTTTTTATGAGTAATAAATAAGCCCCATATATTCCGCCAATAACAAACGCAAACCACAGACCTGTAATTATTTTTGGGAAACCTAGCCAAAGGCCTAAAACTGCGGCGATTTCGATATCGCCCGCCCCCATAGCTTTACCTCTTGTAAGAGCCCATATTATCCCTATTATTCCCAACCCAACCAATCCTCCCAATATACTTGTTCCACCATTCAGTACTACTAAAATCGCCCAGATTATAACTAGCCAGTCTGAAACCAACATGGTTTCCCAATCCATGAAAGCAATTATCAACATCATCCAATACATAAATCCCAAGAAACCAAAATTTAGAAATATTAAACCTGAAAGCATTTCAACAATAAAATAGCGCCAAGGGATGGGCTTTTTACAATAACGACATTTTGCGCCTAAGAATATAAAAGACAAAACAGGTATTAAGTCTAAAAAAGAGAGATTGTGTTTACAGTTTGGACAAATAGATCGACCTTTGTGCCACACAATACCGCGGGGAAGGCGATAGATAATAGCATTTGCCACACTCCCCGCGGTAATTCCAATGACAAACCAAAAAAGATTCATCATGGGACACACACGTGCGTTGTGCCTGCAGTTCCATCGGCAATTCCATTACCTTGTGCCAAGAATGTCTTAGACGACGGTAGGAAACATAGATGTACCAATTGATTAGCATCACCTGTTAAAATCAATTGATTCTTTTTGGTAGCATCGGTTTGTGCGGCTAAACGAGTTTGCAATTGACTTTTTATTTCGCTTTTGTCGGTCAATTCCTGCAAGATAGTTGCGTTTAGGCTTCCAATCACTGTGCTCACCTGTGCAGAATAAGTGTATGGAGTCGTGCATTTCTTGTTTGGACTCACTCCGTTGGTAGCTTCCCAGGGATAACATCCAAAGGTTGCGTAGTAGCGCTCAACGGCATTTAGCATTTCAGCTGCGTCTGACTTAGAAGCTGTATCTTTGGCTTTGTTAATCTGTTCAACAGGGTTAATAGACGAAAGCACGGCCACGGCCAAGACGGCAATCACAGAAATGACAACCAAAAGTTCGATTAAGGTAAAACCTCTTTTAAATTTAAACATTTTATCTATTCACCTCCATCCTAAAATTGATTTGTTAAATTATAAATTGGCATAACTACTGTAAATATCAGAAATCCGACTCCAACACCTAATAAGATTATTATTAGTGGCTCGATGGCAGTTGTCAATCCTTTGACCCCAGCTTCAGATGAATTTTCGAAATATTTGGACAACTTGGACAAGACTTCGTCCAACTTACCGGTTTCTTCACCTACTGCCATCATTTGACCTATGATTGGCAGAAAAGAGGGGCTTTCTGAAAAAGAGACCGATAATGGGAAACCTTTTTCCACCTTTTTAATAATTTTACGTAATTCTTCTTCGGCAATAACATTACCTGTAGCCTCTGCCACCACATTTAAACCCTCCACGATAGATACCCCGGCTCCAACCAAAAGTGACAATGTACGAGTTAGTTCAGTTAACATGATTTCCCGAAGCATATTTCCAACTACCGGAAAACTAAATATCCGTTCATCCCATATTCGTCGACCACGAGGTGAATTAAAAAATGATTTGGTCGCAAAAAAGCCACCAATTGCCAAGGCTAATGCTAGTGGCCAATAATTGACCATAAAGTCGGACATCCCCATTAGAATTTTGGTGGGTAGGGGAAGGTCAGCATTAAATTCTTTGTATAATCCCGTCAGCTTGGGCACGACCACCACCATCATCAGCACCATTACTCCAATCATGCCTACAAAAACAATTGCCGGATAAATGAGAGCGCCTTTAACTTTAGATTCGAAATCACGAGATTTCTCAAGATTGTCAGCCAAGCGGTTTAAAATTGTCTCCATGACACCTGCCGATTCACCAGCTTTGATCAGAGCCACAAAAACTTTGGAAAAAATTTTGGGATGTTTTTGCATAGCCACCGACAGAGCCAAGCCTGATTGAACATCGTCAAGAATCTGAGAAATGGTGGCCGTAAAAATAGTCGACGATGATTGAAGTTTAAGTAAATTCAAAGCATCAGTTAGTGGCAATCCGGCATTCAACATTGTGGCCAGTTGTCTAGTAAAAGTGGAGATTTCATCTAGTGATACCCCTTTGATTTTGTCCAACCAAGCATTGATATTTATACTTTGATGAACTTCTTCAACTGAAACGGGGGTCAATTTTTGTTCAAAAAGCAAGTTTGTCACTTGTCTCTTGTCACTTGCATCCATAAACCCCTTAAGAGAGGCTCCTTTTTCATCGTGAGCTAGGTATTTAAATCTCATAGATTAGTGGCTCCTTTGGCAAACCGGGCTAGGTCAGCGGGTCTAACTGCAAAGCTCTGAGCGGTTTCCATGGTAATAATTTGGCGTCGAACCAAATCTCCCAACGAAGACTCCAAAGTTTGCATGCCATATTCTCCTGAAGTCATAATGATATTATCCAGCATGTGAGTTCGGCCTTCGCGTACGGCAGTCCGAATGGCCGATGAGCCTTTCATAATTTCGGTAGTCACTACTCGGCCACCACCGATTCTGGGAACCAGGCGTTGAGAAATTACTACTTCCAAGACTCCAGACAGTTGCATTCGGATTTGGGGTTGAGCGGCCTCGGGAAAAACGTCAACGATCCGATCAATGGTTTGGGAAGCGGAATTGGTATGCAATGTCGCAAACACCAAATGCCCAGTTTCAGCAATAGTTAAAGCCGCAGTAATAGTTTCCAGGTCGCGCATTTCACCTATTAAAACCACATCTGGATCTTCACGTAAAATTGAACGCAGGGCAATATCCCAGGAGTGGGTATCGTTGTGCACTTCGCGTTGGGAAACAATTGATTTTGCCGATGAATAAACATATTCAATTGGATCTTCAACTGTCACAATATGGGCCGGTCGAGTTTTGTTGATCTCTTCAATGATAGCCGCCAGGGTTGTGGATTTGCCATGGCCGGTGGGACCAGTGACCAAAACAAAACCTTGCTTGAGTTGAGTCACTTGGTGACAAACGGCCGGCAAACCCAGTAGATCAATGGCAGGAATATCCGAAGGGATCAATCTAAAGCTGGCAGCTGGTGAACTTTTTTGATAATAGGCATTAACCCGAAATCTTGATGAGCCCTCTAAAGCAAATGAGTAATCAACTTCTTTGTTCACTTTAAAAATATCCCGAGTTTCAGAACTCATAGTTCCCAAAATTAGAGGTTCGACGGCCGCTTCGTTTAAGACTGCTTCACCAGCCACAGGAACTAGATCGCCATCAATTCGAACAACAGGCATAGCTCCTACCACCAAATGTAAGTCGGAGGCTTTATTTTCAATGGTGTAATGGAGGAGTTGCTGGATAGTCATATTATTCTTGGGCCACACGAAGGATCTCTTCTAGAGTCGATATGCCTTCGACTACTTTTAAGTAACCATCTTGCTTCATATTCACCATGCCTTCTTCGACTGCTTGTTTTTCAATCTCTGAAGCAGGGGATTGTTCCAAAATTAAGCGGCCAATCTTTTCTGAGACTGGTAAAACTTCAAAAATACCCACCCGGCCCAAGTAACCTGTATTTCCACACTGGGTACAACCTTCACCTTTATAAAAAGTTAGTTCTTTGTCTGCTGGCAAGAGCTTGCCTAAAATTTGCTTAAAATCATCAACTGTGGCCTTATCGGGGGTGTAGGGTTTTTTACAAAGCTGACAAACCTTACGAGCCACTCTTTGGCCAACAATAGCGGTAATGGTTGAAGCCAACAAATATGGTTCGGCTTTCATGTCGAGCATCCGCGGAAGTGCTCCAGACGCTGAACTGGTATGGAGTGTGGAAAAGACCAAATGTCCAGTCAAGGCCGCTTGCACGGCGAGTTCAGCCGTCTCTTCGTCGCGAATTTCACCGACAAAAATAATATTGGGGTCTTGGCGCAAGAAAGACCGTAAACCCGAAGCAAAAGTAAGTCCGGCTTGGGGATTGACTTGAACTTGATTGACACCTGCCATTTGGTATTCAATTGGATCCTCAAGAGTCACTATATTAACTTTGGTAGTATTAATTTTGGAAATAACTGAGTAAAGAGTAGTCGTTTTCCCCGATCCGGTGGGACCTGTCACCAAAATAATACCGTGGGGGCGCAGAATACTTTCTTCGAGATTTTTTAGAGCCCGACCTCGCAAACCTAGTTCATCAAGTGTGGGAATATTGTTAGTTTTTTTTAAAAGTCTCATGACCACCTTTTCTCCGTGAGCAGTCGGTAGGGTAGAAACCCGCAAATCAATTTCAGATTCATCGATCGAAAAATTGAACCGGCCATCTTGGGGTATGCGTTTTTCGTCAATTTTCAAATCAGACAAAATTTTTATTCTGGAAATCAAAGATTCATGAATTTTTCTTGGTAATACCAACTTCTCATGCAGAATACCATCAATGCGATAACGAACACGGGTTCGATCTTCAAGAGGCTCAATGTGGACATCCGAGGCCCGGGATTTGGCCGCAAATTCTAAAATAGTAGTAATGATTTTAGCCACAGGGGCTTCCTTGACGTATTCGCCGACCCGACGAATATCAATGGTTTTGACCTCGGGTTGAGTCGGGCCGCCAACATCTTTGAGGGCGGCTGAAACCTCACCAGACAAACTACCTTCGTACCAAGTAGCGATGGCCGTTTGAATGTCTGTTGTTAGAGCGGCCAGAGGTTTGACTTTGACTCCCGTTTTCTTTTCCAAAAATTCAATTGTTCCCAGATCCATCGGATTAACCATGGCCAGACTTAAAACTCTGGCAGAATTATCGAAATCAACCGGAATTACTTGCAATTTATCGGCTATACTTTTGTCTACATAACCCAAAGCCACAGGGGAGGAAGCTTTTTCTTTGAGGTTTACAAAGGGGATGTTGAAATATTTAGCCTGGGCTGCTGCTACATCAGCATCATTAACCATTTCCTGCTTTTTCAAAAATTCCAAAATGTTTGCTCCTGAAGTCACATATTCAGCTTTGGCTTTGTCTCTATTTTCGACAGAGAGCTTACCATCGACCACCAATTGGTCTACAATAGCCACGATATCTTTATCCTGGGCAGGACGCATAAAAACATTATAATACAAATATGCACGCTTTCGTAATATCTAATAATCAATGTCTAATATCTAATGGATTGGATACCCTAATTATTACCCCTGACAAATCAATTGGCATCGACGAGATCAAAAAAATGAACATTTTTTTGTCGCGTAAACCGCTAGGAGATAAGAATCGAGTTTATTTGAAAGATGCCCATCTGATGACAATAACTGCCCAAAATGCCATTCTCAAAATTCTCGAGGAACCACCAGGCAATTCCGAAATTTATCTCGTCACTGACCAGCCAGACCAACTACTGCCTACAGTTCTATCTAGAGTGCAAATCACCTTTACCCCAAACGAAGCCAAAGGCGGAGTGGGGCCGATCAACCCTAACGGCTACGATATAGAAACTCTAACTACTCGTGAAAAAGCCCTAGTTTTCTTGGATGGAGTTGAGATGTACTACCACCAAAATCTGAAATCTTCTATCAACTATGAACTATTAACTAAGGCCAGAAAGTATCTCAAAGC
>CAYHWU010000007.1:3566-11408 GCA_964360495.1 uncultured Gammaproteobacteria bacterium | reverse complement strand
TGAAATCTTCTATCAACTATGAACTATTAACTAAGGCCAGAAAGTATCTCAAAGCCAACTGCAACGTCAAACTTTGCCTAGATTTTATGGTATTATAATTTACGTTATGGCTGCAAAAAATACATATTCTGCCCAAGATATTCAGGTTCTCGAAGGATTGGAACCTGTCCGCAAGCGTCCCGGAATGTACATTGGTTCGACAGACACAAAGGGTCTTCACCACTTGCCATATGAAATTATTACCAACTCCATCGACGAAGCCTTAGCTGGTTTTGGCAAAAAGATCTGGATCACAGTTCACAAAGATGGATCACTTTCCGTTCAGGACGAAGGTCGAGGAATTCCAGTTGATATGCATAAATCAGGGGTATCTGCTCTTGAGCTCACACTAACTAAACTTCACGCTGGAGGTAAATTCTCAGAATCAGCCTACAAAGTTTCAGGTGGCCTACATGGTGTGGGTGCCTCCGTCACCAATGCTTTATCGCAGTGGCTTCGTGCCGAAGTTCGTCGAGATGGTAAAGTCTATGCCCAAGATTATAAAGTTGGTATTCCTCAGGGCAAGGTAACCGTCACCAAATCACCGATGTCCAAAGACATGAAGTCTGGTACGTTTATCAGATTTAAGCCAGACCAAAGCATGTTTACCACTGTGGAGTGGAATTATGAAACCATCGAAACCTCTGTTCGCAATTTTGCCTATTTACTGGCTGGTTTACACTTCTACGTTACTAATGAAGCCGCAGGTACCACTCGTCAATTTTACTTTGAGGGAGGAATAAAATCGTTAGTCGCTCATTTAAACCGAGACAAAAAAACCCTGACCGATCCTGTTTATGTCACCAAAAAGATTGAGGACGTCCAAATAGAATTAGCATTACAGTATAACGACGGTTTTACCGAAATTTTGCAATCATTTGTGAACACCGTCTACACCTACGATGGGGGAACCCATGTCACTGGTCTTCGCATGGCTTTGACTCGCTGTATCAATGACTATGCCAAAAAAATTGGGGCGGTCAAAGATGGGGAGTCAATGACGGGTGAAGATATGCGTGAAGGTTTGACTGCAGTCATCTCGGTCAAAATGCCCACTCAAGCTATCCAGTTTGAATCTCAAACTAAAGCCAAGCTTAATAATCCCGAGATCCAAGGCTATGTTCAGACTGCTGTCAAAGAAACCCTGGACACCTATTTTGAAGAAAATCCCAGTGATGCCAAACAAATAGTGGCCAAAATAATGCTGGCCGCCAAAGCCCGTCTGGCCGCCCGGGCTGCCAAAGATGCAGTTTTGCGAAAAGGTGCCCTTGAGGGCATGACTCTACCTGGAAAATTGGCCGACTGCCAAGAAAAAGATGCTTCACTCTGTGAATTGTATTTAGTTGAGGGAGATTCAGCCGGAGGCTCAGCCAAGCAGGGGAGAGACCGCAAATTTCAAGCCATTTTGCCCCTCCGGGGAAAAGTTTTGAATACTGAAAGGGCTCAACTCGACAAGATAATTGCTTTTGAAGAACTCAAGTTCTTAACTATTGCCTTGGGTATGGGAATTGGGGACGCCGTCAATCCAGATAAGTTGCGTTATCACCGAGTGATTATTATGACCGATGCTGACGTCGACGGGGCCCACATTGCCTGCTTGCTCATGACCTTTTTCTACCGCCATTTGCCGTACATCGTTGAACACGGACATTTATACATTGCCATGCCACCTCTATATAAGATTGAAATCGGAAAAACAGAAACCTATATCTACAATGATGCCGAAAAAGATGCCCTTTTAGCCAAACATGTGGGGCAAAAGTACTCCATTCAGAGATACAAGGGTCTTGGGGAAATGAATGCTGAACAACTCTGGGAGACCACTATGAATCCGGCCAATCGCATCCTCAAGAGAGTCGATGTGGCTGATGCTGCTGCAGCTGATCACGTATTTTCAACTCTTATGGGTAATGAAGTACCACCACGCAAAAAGTTTATTACCACTCATGCCAAAACAGCTACTTTGGATATATAATTAAAAAGCTATGACTGATTTTAATAAATTATTGACACCCAAAACTCCCGACGGAAATATTAATGTGGTTGTTGAGATACCCAAGGGATCAAATTTAAAGATCGAATACCGCAGGGAGACTTGCACTTTTGAATTAGACCGAGTTGAGCCAGATATCTTTGCCAAGCCCACAAGTTATGGCTTTATTCCTGGAACTTTGGACGGGGATGGAGATGAATTAGACGTCTTGATTATCTGTGGCACACCACTGACCACTGGAATTCACTTGCAAGCCAAAATAGCGGGGGTGCTTAATTTTGAAGATGATGGTGAAATAGATCACAAAATAATAGCTTTTCCAGCAGACAATAGAGACAATCCGTCCGTCGGCTTAAATGATAGATTTAAAGAGAAGATTGAATTTCATTTTAGTCATTACAAAGATCTCAAAAAACCTGGAACTACCAAAGTTTTGGGCTGGGGTGACGTTTCTGAAGCTGAAAAAATAATTGAAGAGTGCATAGTAAGATGGCAGACACAGTAGATCCAAACATCGGCAAAATTCAGCCGATTGAAATAGTGGCTGAGATGCAAAAAAACTTCTTGGATTACGCCATGAGCGTTATAGTTGCTCGTGCTCTCCCCGATGTCCGCGATGGATTAAAACCAGTTCACCGACGTATTTTGTACGCCATGCACGACATGGGGCTCAAGGCTTCCGGTAAACATAAAAAGTCAGCAACAGTCGTCGGAGAAGTCTTGGGTAAATATCACCCACATGGCGATGTTCCCGTTTACGATGCCATGGTCCGTTTGGCTCAAGATTTTTCAATGCGCTATCCACTTATCGATGGTCAGGGTAACTTTGGTTCAGTTGACGGCGATTCTCCAGCTGCTATGCGTTATACCGAGGCCAAAATGAGTACCATTGCCGAAGAAATGCTCACAGATATTGAAAAAGAAACTGTAGATACGTCCCCAAATTTCGACGGGTCGATTCAAGAGCCAAATTTTTTGCCAGCCAAACTTCCAAACTTACTTCTCATGGGGTCAGATGGTATCGCTGTCGGTATGGCTACCAAAATTCCTCCTCACAATTTGGGCGAGCTTATTGATGCAGTGGTTGCTCTTATAGATAAGCCCGAAAGCACTATTGAAGAATTGATTCAGTTTGTAAAAGGTCCCGATTTCCCAACCCGTGGAAATATTTATGATGCCAAAGCTATTGCTGAAGTTTACAACACCGGACGGGGAAGAATTATTATGCGGGGTAAAGCTGAAATTGAAGAAGGAAAATCCGGTAAACAGCAAATTATCATTACCGAACTACCATATCAAGTAAACAAGGCAGAAATGGTG
This sequence comes from uncultured Gammaproteobacteria bacterium, assembly GCA_964360495.1. Lineage (GTDB taxonomy): Bacteria > Patescibacteriota > Microgenomatia > CAZETR01 > Amesbacteraceae > CAYHWU01. Next base: position 8,056 of record CAYHWU010000007.1, on the reverse strand, counting down.
GCTCGCATCGCCGACCTCTATCACGAAAAGAAGTTGGAAGGCATTTCCGATCTACGCGACGAATCAGACCGCGATGGCATTCGAGTCGTGGTTGAACTCAAGCGCGATGCCAAACCAAAGTCGGTTCTCAACAATTTGTTTAAACACACTGCTTTGCAGACATCTTTCTCGGCCAACTTTGTGGCCTTGGTCGACAACACACCCCAGACTCTCAATCTCAAACAGATTTTGCAAGAATATATCAAACACCGCCAATTAATTATTACTCGAAGAACTCAGTATGATCTTAAAATCGCCAAAGCCCGGGCTCATATTTTGGAAGGTCTAAAAATTGCCTTAGACCACTTAGATGCCGTCATCAAAACCATTCGCGAGTCGAGAGACTCCGACGAAGCCAAAAAGAATTTGATGGAAAGATTTAAACTTTCCGAGCTTCAATCGGTGGCTATTCTTGACATGCAACTTAGGCGATTGGCTGCCCTGGAACGAAAAAAGATTGAAGATGAATACAGGGCCATTATGGAATTAATAGGGTTTTTGGAAGACTTGCTCGCTCATCCTCTCAAAATTTTAAAGATCATTAAAGATGAGTTGGCAAAAGTAAAAGAGAAATATGGCGATGAAAGAAGGACGAAGGTTTACAAACTTCCAATCGGGGAATTCTCAGAAGAAGATTTGATTGCTGACGAAGACACAGTGATTACTGTCACTTCAACTGGCTATGTCAAACGCCAATCGCCAGTTGCATTTCGTGCTCAGCAACGTGGAGGTAAAGGGGTGACTGGCATGACCACCAAAGACGAAGATGAGATTTCCCATATTTTGACAGCTAGTACACACGACGACATTTATATTTTTACCAACAAAGGCCGAGTCTTCAAGACCAAAGCCTATGATTTACCAGAAGGATCTCGTCAGGCCAAGGGTCAGGCTATGGTCAATATTATAAACATTGAACAAGATGAAAAAATGCAGGCTGTCTTGGCTCTGGGCAAAAAAAACGACGCTAAGTTTTTGATGATGGTGACCGATCATGGCACAGTCAAGAAAACCAAAATTTCCGAGTTTGATAATATTCGCACCTCAGGCAAGATTGCTATTAAACTAGAAAAAAATGACAGTTTGAAATGGGTCAAGCCCACCACTGGGGCAGATCATGTTCTTTTGGTTTCTAACGATGGCAAGTCAATCAAGTTTAAAGAAGAAGATGTCAGGCCCACAGCCCGCGATACCATGGGTGTTCGTGGCATAGATCTCAAAAACGATGACTCTGTTGTTGGTATGGAAGTCACCGCTCCAAAATCAGATATTGAAATTTTAATTGTCACTGAAATGGGACTGGGAAAGAGAACGGCAGTGGGGGAGTGGCCACTCCAAAATCGAGGTGGCCAGGGGGTCAAAGCTGCCGAAGTGACAACCAAAACTGGAAAAATTGTTTCTTGTATGGCTGTTGGTAACCACATTGGCCAAATCATCATCACTTCCAAATCAGCTCAAGTAATCAGAACAGATCTTAAAAGTGTTCCCAAGCTTGGACGAGCAACTCAAGGTGTAATTTTGATGCGATTCTCAGAAAAAAATGATAATGTCGCAGCTGTAGCTGTCCTTGAAAAAAATGATCAGGACTAAGCCATTTTCAGAAACTGACAAACTTCGCTTGTGGGAGATAGAGAAGGATCCTCAAATATCAAAAAAGATGCCAGGGGCAATTAAGACTCATTCCGAACTCGAAGAATGGTTATCGGAAAATATAGTCTATGGTATCTGTGATACTGAAAATAATATTATTGGTTTTGTCCAGCTCTATACTATGGGCAAAAGCTTAATTCAGAGATTACCCCTTGAGAACAAAAAGAATCTTTATGAAATAAGCTATGCACTTCCAGAAAAATATCGATACAAAAATGGACTTGTCTCAGAAGCTGTACGTGAAATTTGTGCCCTTTATCCAAATTTCCAAATAGTTGCCTTTGCCAGTCATGATAATGAAAAATCAATCCGCGTCCTCGAACACAGCGGCTTCACTTTGATTGGCAAAACCAAATATCATGCTAATGAAAAGACAGAGAATTTAGTTTACAAGAAAGCATAATCATGTCGACACATTTGACTCCATTGTCATATATTTCTTCATCATAATTATCAACAAAGAAATTCTTTTTGATGTGGTAGATTTTAAAACCACATTTTTGATATAAAGCCAGTTGTGCATGACTAGCATTACTGGTTCCGATTTCAACAATCTTAAAACCGATATATTTTGCTGTCTTAATAGCATGCATCAATAATTGTTTACCAATTCCTTGTCCTTGAAACTTTTCATCAACAGCAATGTTCATTACTTCAGCTAGACCATTTCCTCTGTCTAGCAAGACATACTCAGCGACAATTTTATTGTCGATTATGGCCACATTCATTAATCCATCCTTTACATATTCTTCCACAAGTTTCTTAGAAGGATCAGCCAGCAATAATAAATCCCATGGAATCGCTTGAGATTTATCAAGTCTTTGAATATTCATACGTGAATTATACATTTTCCACCTCCGAGGTGGAAAGTTCAGGAATACCTCCACCCCAGGGGTGGAACTTTATTTCAGTTGCACAAATATGATAATGTATATGTATGGCTACTTTGAAAACTACTGACCAGAAAATTGACCTCTTGGTAGAGGCAATGCAGGCTCAGCACAAGGCAATTACGAATTTACAAAAAGAGTTTACTCACCAAAGAAATGATATTAAAACCATAAAAACTGAAGTTGGGAATTTGAAAACTGAGTTTGGTGGACTAAAAACTGAGGTCGGTGGTTTGAGAAATGAAGTTGGGGGATTAAAAACTGGAGTCAATAGCTTGAAAGCAGAGGTTGGTGGCTTGAAAAAAGACATCCAGTTTTTCCGAAAAGAAATGTATGAACAGTTTGATAGTTGGGATAAAAAGTTTTTTGATTTTAAAAGTCAGATTCACGACCTAATTGACAATGGTTTTAGCTCAAAGGCAAAAGAACACGATGAGGCAATCGAAATTTTAAATGTTCGGACAACAGAAATTAGAGCAGACATCGAAAAACTAAACAACGTAGTTTTTCCAGGATGAACAATTGGAATCTTCCACTCCCGATGTGGAAGTTTGAGTAGGTTACAAAATGTAACCAACTGGTGACAATCTGTCACCACTTCAGATTTTGAGTCGGTGTCAAAATGTCACCAACTGAACCTGTTATATTTTGTAATGTTTTCCACCTCCGAGGTGGAAAGTTCAGGAATACTTCCACCCCAGGGGTGGAACTTTATTGAAACCGTTACATTTTGTAACGAATTACTTATTACTGCTATAATTGTCACCATGACTGACAGCTTTGATGAAATATTTGGAAACAAATCAAAAATAATGGTGGTCATGTCACATCCAGATGACACGGAGATCTTTGCAGGTGGGACAATTGCTCGGTTAATAAAATCAGGAAAAGAAGTTCGTTCAATCAAAATGACTGCTGGTAACAAAGGAAACAGGCAAGAGAAAATCACTGAAGGCGAATTGGAGAATCTGAGAATACAGGAAGACAAGAATGCCATGAAAATATTGGGAATAAAAGACGAAAACAATGTCAATCTTGAAATAGGGGATGGGGAAGTGGTAAACAGCTTAGAGATTATTGGAAAAATTGCCCAACAGATTCGTTTATTCCAACCAGATATAGTGATCACTCACAATCCAGAAGATGTTGTAATCAAACATTCCTCAGGTGAAAGCTGGATCAATCATCGTGACCATCGAAACACAGGATTATCAACAATAGACGCCACTTATCCATATGCAAGAGATCTATTGTTCTACCCAGAACATTTCAATGATCCAAAAGCCAAGTCGCACACCGTCACTGAATATTTATTGGTTGATTACTACAATCATCCAGATCAAATAGCTATCGAAATAACAGATTTTGTAGAAACCCGAGTTAAAGCCTTAGCCTGCCACTCATCACAATATTCTCAACAGGCAGCGCAGGATAGCACAGACTTTTTTACATTAGAGCCAGATGGAAAATGCTATGAAAAATTCCGACACGTTAAAGTCGACTAATAATAAATAATGCGGATTATTGTAAAAGCAAAGCCATTGACTAAGAAAGAAAAGATTGAGAGATTAAATCAACCAAGGCTAAACTTCGAAAACGAAGAAGCTGAATTAGATGTTTACAAAATCTGGGTCAAAGAGCCTCCGATTGGAGGCCAAGCCAATGAAGCAATTACAAAAGCTCTAGCAAAACACTTTAACATCTCAAGTTCAAAAGTTATCTTGATTTCTGGAGATTTCTCAAAACAGAAAATATTTGATATACTAATCTAATGAAGAATTTTGGAGAATACCTGCTTTTAATATTAGCCATTTGGCTTGGGGTATTTGCTTACGCTAAGTTTGGCCCAGGTCTTCCAGTTTCCTCAGTTGTCACTCAAAAAACTGACTTGTTTACTGTCTCTGGTGAGGG
>CAYHWU010000007.1:0-3466 GCA_964360495.1 uncultured Gammaproteobacteria bacterium | reverse complement strand
TCTGGGAGCAAACTCTGTAGGCGGAATCCAATTTACAGTCGATGAGGACAAAGCCAAAGAATTGACCCAAGAAGCCAGAAAGAAAGCAGTTGATGATGCCAGGAAAAAAGCTTCTGAATTATCTAGCGCCGCTGGTATGACTTTGGGGAAAATAGTTAACATTCAAGAAGGAACGTCAAACAGAATTTATCCTATGATGGCAAAATCGGCAGATACCGAAATTCAACCAGGAACAACAGACATCACTTCAAGTGTGACTTTATTTTACGAAACCCGCTAACATAAATTGGCGTTCGCGCAGGCGATCTGGAAGCCTCTTGAAATGTCTTTTGTAAGCAATGGCCACTAGTGTCTCTATGAAGTCTGCATAGGTCCAGCCCAAGGCATTGGCAGATCTCCAGCATTCGCTTTCGACATCATTTCCCAAATGCGGATTGATATTTAGATCAATGATATATGGTTTGGATTTATCGTCTAAACGAACATCAAAACGGACCACATCGACACAATTCAAAGCTCGAAAGGCTTTTTTGACCAATTCATCGATGGCTTTATTTTGTTTGCGAGAGAGTAGGGAAGGGCAAACAATAGGGGAGTCCCAATACTCCCAAGAGGTGGTGTTCCATTTGGCGTCAAAGGTAAAAACATTCCAGTTGTCTTCAAACTCCCCCTGAAAATTTATTTCTGAATATGGCAGAGGAATGACAAAGCGACCATTACCAATAACTGTAATATGGAGTTCGCGGCCTTCGGTATATTCTTCAACCAGGACTTCGCCACCAAAATTCTTGAAAAGATATTGGCTCTGCTCAACCATTTCTTTGTGATCAATGACAACTGAATTTTGGGAAATACCAGCACTGGCATGTTGGAAAGCTGGTTTGACGATGAGTGGATATTCGAGAGTTCTAAAGTTGGCCATATTGCCATGCTTTCTTATAACTCTAAACTTTGGCGTGGCTATACCCATGCTTTCCAATCTGCGTTTCATCCTCACTTTACTCAGAGAATATTGAGTAGCCTTGGGGTTAAATCCGACTTGGGCTCTGTGTAACATTTGCAAATGAGTGCCCACTTTGGCCCAAAGTTTCCAGTCGGTTTGCTCATCTTCAATCCAGTTGATGACAATGTCTCCCGGAACTCTTAGGGCTTTGCGCCAGTTTTTGTGAGTGACGTCAAAGGTGCGCACTTTGTGACCACGCGAAGTCAGAGCCTGGTTCATTTGCGAAGCTACATGGACAGTGTCTGGGTCGAAACTGGTATACAAGAGAGCAATACTAATGGGGTATTCAATTCGTAAGGGCGTCATATACTATTGTCTTTAAAAAATCGGAGAAGTTGGAAAAACCACCTGCCTTGGCACTTCGACAGAGGGCATTATCATCATCCCAATCGATTCCGGGGTTATTATTAATTTCCAAAACATAAACTCCGTTATCATTTACTCGCATGTCCACTCTGGCATAACTTCTACTACCTAGTTCTTGATAAGTTTTTCTTGCCAACTCTGTCACTTGAAACTTAACACTGGGCGAATATTGTTCAAAGTCTCCCCATTCAGAATCACTTTCTTGGTTTCCCCATTTTGTACCATGAGTAAGAATTTTTTGGGTTTTTTCAAAAACGATACGTTGGGGTGGCAAAACTTTGGCTTGACCAATCACCGCCACCTGAACTTCATCGCCTTCGACATATTCCTCAACAAGCACAGGCATGTCGTATTTAGATCTTAGATCCAAGATCTTAGATCGTAGAGAATCCGCGTCGTTAACAATATTTGTTTCATCAAGACCAAGACTGCAGTGTTCCCAAGCCAGTTTGGCAATGACGGGAAATTTCAATTCATTAAAAATAAATTCTTTTTCATAAATTTGAAACTTGGGAGTGGGAATTTTTAATTGTTGCATTTGCTTTTTCATTTCTCCTTTATTGTTTGCCAGAGCATAGCCTTCGGCATGTGATCCAGAATATTTTATTTTAAAATAATCCAAGAGATTAAGTGCCTCAACAACATATTGGGTTTTGTGACCAGTCCATTCTAAAAGATTAAAAACAAAATCGGTTTTTAAATTACGTAATTTTTCAATTTCATTTTTGGTAATACCCATCAATTCAGCCTTGAAATCGGGTATTTTTGTGAGAGCATCACAAACTTCAATCGCTGATTTTTTTGTATCTTGATCAGAGGGCTCTTCCGTTTCAGGAGTATTGTATAAAACCGTAATGTTCATTGTGTATCTTTAATATACAAAAGTATCAACAATAGATCACCGATTGTCAAGGACTAGGGTAGGGGATGATACTTTTTATGAGTTTCTTCTGCAAATTTATCTGATGCATGAACATAACGAGTTGTAGTATCTAGAGATTCATGACCCAATAATATTTGAATTGCTGCCGGATTGGCACCAGATTCGGCCAAATATGTGGCAAATCCGTGTCTTAGTGAATGGGCAGAGGTTGGAACAATAATTCGCAGAGTTTCTCTGTATTGTTTAATTTTCATTTGCAAATAATATGGCGTAACTCGATTGGTACTTTTGGAAGCATTTGAACCCCTCAGTGAAATAAACATGGCCGGTAACTTGTCGTTGCGTTTACCAAGATAAGTTTCAAGACAATGGACCGCTCGATCGGTTAAATAAACAAATCTTTCTTTGCGCCCTTTACCACGAATAAACAACTTGCCAGAGCTGTCGAGTTGATCACGGTTTAAAGACACCAGTTCCGAAATACGCATACCGGTTGCCAGCAAAACTTCTAACATCGCTCGATTACGCAAACCCACAAACGGGTCTTTTTCCAAAGCCTGCGGACTCTCAATTAATCTTATTAAATCTGGAAGTTCTGCGACCTGTCCATGCTTCTTATCAGTCTTAACCATCTTGATGGCATCTGGTGGAATTGGCACTGGTTTATCCATATCAATTAAGTACTTTAGATATGTTCTAAAAGTCGACAAGTTTCTATTAATTGAGCGTGATTCGAGGCGACGAGGCGCTGTAATGCCCGTAAACGGCTGTTTACGATCGCGACTTACTAAGTATGCCTTGTACTCGTTGACTTTCTGTTTAGACATGTCTGTAAACGACAATTTTTCTTCATCCAAGAAGTTCTGAAGTTGTTTTAAATCTTGTTCGTAATTGTATAAAGTCTCGGGACTATAATTTTGAGTTTTGATATAGAGAAGGAAGTTGTCAATTTCGGGTAATTCTATGATTCTGGTCATAGGGGCATATGTACCAAACTAGGTGAGTAGTAATGAAAGCAATTGAGTACACGAAGGCGTGTGATCATAAAACTATCATAGAACAAATACTGACACTTCTCCAATGTGTCTAAACTTTGCATTAGGGATATTATACCAAGTTATTGGTAAGTAAGCAATGGGTTCACATCATCGCTAGAGAAGAGCACTGCTCTGCCCCGCAGCAATTTTTAATTTACAATTTTTAATTTTCAATTC
>CAYHWU010000006.1:21012-23870 GCA_964360495.1 uncultured Gammaproteobacteria bacterium | reverse complement strand
TGGGGGCTTGAGACCGGTTTTGATAATACAAAAGTCCTGCGCCCATGATGGAGAATACTGCCAGAACTAGTGTTGTCCCAACTAAAAACTTGGGATTAACTTTTGGCATGTTAAACTCTGGAAGTTTAAATCCAGCTGACTTTGGTCTAATGACTGTGATATCTGGATCGCTCATATTATGGTGATATTGGCGTGGTAGTTACAGAGTAACTAGCAGCTTGAGTAATAGTATAAGGCAAATCGGCTTGGTATTGGCCACTAAATAGCGTGGCATTGACATCGACTGGGGCTTGGGCGACACCATTGATGCTGACTACAAATCGCATTCTGGAAACTGTAGTATTTGTTGCTGTGGCAAAACCTCTCATAACTAAGGCATCTCCAACTTGAACATTGGCAGCTGAAATATTGTTTCCATTTCTCATAATAGATAGTTGATAACAGGCATAGGATTGGGTAGTCGTTGTTGGTGTGGGTGTGGGACTACTTCCACCGCTTGGGGGTGTGTATGGAGGAGTACCTGGTATCGTTATTGTTGTGGGTGGAGTACCTCCACAATTAGCATTAGCAAAGTTTACAGAAATATGTCCTCCGCCTCCGTCAATGTCAATTTGTTGGATACCGCAATAGCTGGTCGACATACTACTGGCTCCTGCTGTGGGATTACCGCTATTACATCCTTGTCCCCAAGTTGCAGTTCCTGCAGGACAATTCCAAAGATTAAGCTGAGCGGTGGGATCGGTTTTTCTAATAAGTGCTAATAATGCGTTTAGACTTGCTTGGTCAAATGATTTTGTATTGAAATCCCAAATCAATGATCCAAATTTGCTTTTATCACCACCACATACTGTGGGGAAAATTAAACATAGCTGGGTTTGGTCCCAAGTAACCTTTCCATTTATTACACTTGGAGAGATATAAGGACAAGATGATGTAAGACAATTAACTTTACTGGATTGAGCAATACCGCCCCAGGAATTATTTTGTCCTGACATCGCGACCAAGGCGGCATTACATCCTCCTGGGTTACCTTGAACTCCACCTGGGGCATCAGACAAACAGAAAGGTTTACCATCCCATGCGTTACATGAAATACCACATGTGCTGCTATTGTATTTTCCGATTGCGTCATTTAGTGCTTGTTGGTTTGTTTGTGTTGCAGTATTACCTCCAGAGGCTGCGACTAACATGGCTTGAGTTACCCCTTTCGCATTTCCTGTGTTACATCCTACTCCAGTTGTAAGGCAGTCGGCAATACTTTTATTTGAACTAAGTGGGCCTGCCGATATTATTCCATCGGGACAACTGGCTTGGCATGATCCAGAGGCTGGGCAGAAATATAATCCACCTACGCATCCAAAGCCACATTGTTGACTCGATTCTCCCGGGTACGATGTTGGCATATTGTCACATCCACCTTGGCCTTGTCCTCCACACTGTCCACAGGCTCCGGTACGGACAACTTGAACACCGCCTGCGCCAGTGGATAAAGTTGGTCCACCTGTTCCACCAGTAGTGCTGCCTCCGCTGGTTGTAACTGTTGTACCACCAGTGTTTACTGATCCTGTACCTCCAGTAGTATTTGTGGAAGTGCCAGTAGCTCCAGTATATGTACTAGTAGTTGTCGTTCCTGTTGTTGGATTGGTGAAAACTACTGTTTGGCTGGTTGTTGTTTGAACACCAGTGTTTGGATTTGTCACTACTGTTTGAGATACTGTTTCTGGAGGTGTGCCTGTTTGACAACTAGGCTCTTCTCCTTGGTAATCAAACCCACCTTGTTCATTCTCACAAATCCATGAAGTTCCTGAACACCGACAGTTTCCTGGTGAATAAGCTCTAGGTGTAACATTTTGTCTACTTTTTGCTAGGAATAACCCAACTCCTAATCCAGCAAATAGTAATATTGCAGAAAGAACTCCAGCAACGATTTTGGTTTTCTTGCCCATGGGTTTTTTGTCGGTTGGTCCACTCGATTGGGTAACTATTGTTGGTTGTGGAGTTGGAGTTGGATCCGATACAACAGGAGGCACAACTGGAGGAATAGAAATAGTTCCTTCAGCAGAAAGATCAAGAGTTTTCAGCGAATCGTCCATAGCTTGCAAGACCAACGAAAATTAGTCCTGTACCTAGTATGAGTAAAATTAAGGTCGGAGTCAAGTTGCCAGATTTAGGAATGGCTGATGTTGTAGCCGGATAAGCTTTGCGAACAACAGCTGATGGTGTAGCCGTAAAAGTAATGACGCCCGTCGTACCAGCGGCTTCGACTACAAAGGTCTTGGTAATTTTTTGAACTACACCATTAATAAGAGCACTGATAGTAATGGTGTGTTGACCGGGCTCAAGACCTGGGGGAATCTGATATGTAAAGACACCGTTTTTGTCAGCTTTGACAGTGGCCATAATTTTATTGTCCGAATTGACCTCGATAGTTAAAACAGCATTAGCGGGAGCAACTCCTGTAACTTCTGGCTTGATGCTGTTGATTTTTAAAGTTGATGATGGGGTACTCAATTCGGTTAGAGCTGAGGCACTAAATTTTGAATTTGGAGTCGGCTGGGGTGTGGGTAGTGTTTCGGCAACTACCGTTGTTTGTCCAAGTGTAATAGCAGCCATGGGTCTAGCGCTGGCCAGAACAGAAGAAACAGTAGTTGTGCCCAAGGGTCCAGCCTGAATCGTAACTGAGATTTTTTCAGTTTGTTTGTCATAGGCGGCAAAACTGGTTAAATCTGCACTTCTGGCTGTAGAAATTGGTACAACCCAAGAACCTGAGGCCTTGACTAATGCGGCTTGAGGGACAGCTCCAGGTAATTGAACATAAACAATAGCGCCATCAGCTGGATCTCCACCTGCAGTTACTG
>CAYHWU010000006.1:0-20912 GCA_964360495.1 uncultured Gammaproteobacteria bacterium | reverse complement strand
TTGGATGTTGTCCAAGAGGCAACCAGACTAGTATCGGTAATATTGGTAATCCTGACATTTTCTGGGGCTTGTTCCCCTGAGGCAAAAATTCCCAACGTAGTTTTGTTTCCAGAGAGCCATAAACCCGACACCAAGCCACCAATGGCTACAAGTAGTCCCAGTACTGTGGGGATAGTTAATTCCCGCCGTTTCATAATTGTTTACTTTCCAAAACTGTTAAAACCTGAGTATTCAAATTGGGATTAAGAGGCACCAAATATTTGGCTGAGACTTCGGGAATTTGAGTTTTGGTAAAAACGCGGTAAACTTCAAAACCAACCCAAGAGACCAAAGTAATGAGAGTAAATACGAGAAGCATTACAATATCGTGATCGACGTGTTTTCTGGGCATAAATCTAGTTTAGCACAAAAAATACTTGGCCTTTTAATGAAATAACAAGTACCCCTTCTTGATTTTTGGTGATCGTAACATCGGAGAGCCAATTTATCCGTCTGGACATTTCCAGTTTGGTAATAAAGTCGTGGATCTGAGTATAACTACCTTTACCAGAAACTGTAAAATCAAAACTCGAAAGACCGGTTGTGCCGACCAAAGCAATTTTTTCTAGTCTTAGACTATCTAATACAAATCCCGAAGCCGAAGCACTAGTCTGAATATACTTTCCCCAAGCTGAGAATGATGGATTTGAAGGAATGGCAGCCTCTAAAACTGGTAATTTATCTTGAATGCGTTGGTAGGACTGAACCATTTTTTGTAAATTGGAAACTTTTTCTTCAAGTTTGGCATGAATTTCTTTTTTGGTGTCGATATCGTTTACAAGCCCTGCAATAGTCAAAAGAGTTGGACGGAGGGCAAATACTAATAAGACTATAAGTAACAGAAGTGACAGAGTAACAAAGAGAGTGGCACGCCACAGGGGACGTTTTTGCATGACTAATAAATATTTACGATACCGGTCAACACTATTTCTGTAATTAATAGGTGCCATCTTAGATTTTTAATTTCAAAGTAAATTTAATCGTACCATCAACATCGGTTCCAATGTCCGACAATTCCACTGTTTTAAAAGTCTTATCTTCACTTAGTCTATTAATTAAGTTTCCCAAGTTGGCTTCGGAAACTGTTTTGGCAACCACTGTTACATCTGCCCCTTTGATGCTTAGTGAAACAATGTTGGCATTAAAGACTTTATCGAGAATAAAATTAATTTTTGGAGCCGCTGAGACCTTTTGATTGGCCCAATCCAATTTACTTTGCACCAGACGTAAAGTTTTTTCGGTATTACTTGAAGCTTCCAGGAGGGCTTGTTTGCCAAGGATGGCATCACCAATATCTGAAACATCCCGGTCCAATTTGAACCTCGACATAAAAGCAATGATGACTACTAGTTCTGTGAGAATGATAATGTAGCGACCAGAAGACAATGCCCATTTGATAAACCGACCCCAAAAAGACAATTCAAATTCAGTCTTGGGAAGCAAATTGATGGGGACAGTGTGACGGGCAGTCATTAATTGAATTATCGTTCAAAGTTCTCCAATTATCAATCTTCTAATTCTGAAACTTTTTTGAGAAATTCTTTTCGGACTTTAGATTTGAGATTGATTTCCACTTTTGCATCTGACCATTCTGGCTTTTCTGGTGAAACGATAACTTTATCTTCAAACCCCATGGCCTTAGCCACAGCTAAATATTTGTTCATTAATTTTTTACTTCCAAAGTAAAAATTGTCTGGCTTTTTTTGATGAACTGTTTCCATAAGCAAATACTACTACTACTACTACTACTAAGTCAATGTCAAATTTTGATATTATTAATTTGATGGTGGTGTTTATAGACGAATCGGGAATTCATAAACAAGAAGGCCATTCGACTGTGGCGGTGGTTTATGTGGAGATATTTAACCTTTTAAAGTTTCAGGAACAATTCGAAGAAATATTAAAAAGGTTAAGAATCAAGGAATTTCATTGGGCCGATCATGGTTGGAAAGTGAGGAAGAAGTTTTTTGAAGCGATTGCTTCATTGGACTATTTATTTAAGGTGGCGATATTTGAGAACCCAACCAATCAAGTAAAAATGATGGAAATTGTTTTTCAACATCTAATTACAGAGAAAAATATTAGATCTATATTCATCGATGGTAAAAAACCAAAATGGTACGAACAAGATTTAAAAAGAGTATTGCGAGCGAAAGGAATTACTGTAAAGAAACTCAAAACCGTAAGGAAAGAAACTTCATATTTTGGTGTTCAATTGGCAGATGCCTTAGCTGGATTAATCAGATATTCAAAAGATAACCCTGGGCCTGACGTTAAAGAAATGATTTTAAGTTTAAAAAGAGGCAAGAAGCTTTTTGGAGAATATCTTTTTACCTCCATAAAATGAAAAAGCCTCGCAGTAAGCGAGGCCAGTTGATCCGACTAGTCTACTTTTTCAAGTGAGCTTTTCCTCACGGGAATTTGTCGTCGGCAACTTGTTATGAGAGTATTATAACACAAATCACTTCTTTTTTGAAGCAGAGACTAGTTTTGCCAAGCGGGACTTGAGGCGTGAGGCTTTGTTGGGGTGAATGGTATGTTTTTTGGCAGCCCGGTCGAGGAGGGAAAAAGCTTTGGCTAAGTTGGCCTTGGTGACTTTTTTATGTAAATTAACAATTGCTTGTTTGAACTTGGCTTTGATACGCAAATTGACCGAGGTCTTTACAACATCGGCCCGTTGTTTACGAATAGCCCCTACAGTTATCGGCATAATGAAGCTATAATAGCACAATGCGGGAGATTTTTCTACGTAAACAATCGAGCATTTTGTCCGCTGCTTTGATTATTATGATTACCTACGGGTTGTCCCATATTTTGGGCCTGGTGAAGTCGAGACTTCTAATTTCTTACTTTTTTGGTAGCAGTGCTGCTCTTTTGGATGTTTATTATGCCTCAATGGTTATTCCTGAAACAGTCTTTCAGCTTTTGGTGATGGGGGCTTTGTCAGCGGCTTTTATACCCATCTTTAGTAAATATTTATCCAAAGACGAAGCCGAAGCTTGGGAAATGGCAGGATTGACCATCAATTCAGTGCTTTTGGTGATGTCAATTGTTACCGTTATTATTTTCTTTTTTGCCAAACCCTTGGCTATGATGATTGCTCCTGGTTTTTCCTCGTCACAAATTTCAATTATGGTCAATCTTTTGAGGGTAATGTTGGTTTCCCAAATCTTTTTTGCCCTGTCGGGTTTTTTGACTGGAACCATCCAATCAAACCAAAGATTTCTGTTACCAGCCATTGCTCCTTTGGTTTATAACTTTGGAATTATCTTAGGCATTGTGCTCTTGACTCCATTTCTGGGAATTTATGGTCCAGCGGCGGGTATGGTTTTTGGGGCTATTTTGCATATGGTAATTCAGCTTCCTGTGGCCATGTCTTTGGGCTTTAAATTTGTACCTAGATTTAATTTCCAACACCCCGGTGTTGTGGAAATAGCCAGACTTATGCCTCCTCGGATGTTAGCCATGGGTATCGACCAAGTTGAGCAATTTACCGCGGTTATCTTGGCTTCAAGATTAGTTGCAGGATCACTATCGCTTTTCAATGTTGCCAGACTTCTGTATGCCATCCCAACCTTATTGTTTGGATCAACCATTGGCCAAGCAGCCCTCCCTGCTTTGTCGAGTTTGGCGGGTCAAAAGAAATGGCCAGAGTTTCGAAAAACCTTGCTCGACTCGTGTTTACAGGTAGTATTTTTGGCTTTGCCATTATGTGTGCTGCTAGTTGTTTTACGTGTGCCGGTAGTACGATTGGCCTTTGGAACAAAAACTTTTCCCTGGGAAGCAACCTTATTAACTGGTCAAACTCTGGCAGTACTTATGATATCAGCTGGTTTTTATGCCGTGATGCAAATCATTGTCCGGGCTTTTTATGCCCTGCACGACACGACTACTCCCTTGGTTGTGGGTATAATGGCTGCCACCATTAATGTTGTTTTGAGTGTCGTCTTGGTCAATTCATTTGCTATGGGAATTTTGGGAATTGCCTGGGCGCTAAGCATCACTTCTGTCGTTGAAACTTTGGTCTTGGGAACAATCCTTTTGCATAAACAATTCCCAGTTGAAGAAATTTCCAAAGCGGGAATGGCGTTTCTGAAGCTGGCTTTATTGGGAATAGTCACTGGGGTGGGTTTGTGGATCCCCATGCGACTTTTGGATCAATTTATTTTTGATACTACTCGAACAGTACCCCTTTTGATTTTAACTCTAATTACTTCAATCATCGGTATGGGACTATATTTCTTGTTGTCGTATGTTTTCAAAATAGAGCAATTGGCGGCGGTCTTGGGTCTATGGGAAAGAATCAAGGGTTGGCGTTCATATCTGGCTGCCCCAGCACGCTCGGAACCCATAATATTGCCAACAAGTGAGCAGAACTAATGAATACTCGAAATTTTGCGATCATTGCTCACGTGGATCACGGTAAGTCAACCCTTGCCGATCGGTTGATGGAGGTAACTGGTACTGTAGCCTTGCGTGACATGAGGTCACAACTTTTGGACAGCAATCCAATTGAAAGAGAGCGGGGGATCACCATCAAACTAGCCCCAGTGCGTATGCATTACAAAAATTATATTTTAAATTTGATCGACACTCCTGGACACGTTGATTTTAGTTATGAAGTTTCGAGATCTCTGGCTGCTTGTGAAGGCGTAATATTATTGGTTGATGCTACCCAGGGTATTCAAGCCCAAACCTTGGCCCACTATAATCAAGCCAGAAAACTCAAACTCACTATTATCCCCGTCATAAATAAAATCGATGTTATTACTTCTGAAGTCGAGAAGACTTTGGAACAAATGGTAACTATCTTTGGTTTTGCCAAAGATGAGATTCTCAAAATCTCAGCCAAAACAGGTGTCGGTATACCAGAATTATTAGAAGCAATAATTCAGCAAATCCCAGCACCAAGTAACCAAGTAACAAGTGACAAAGTAACAAGAGCTTTAATTTTCAATTCAAACTTTGATACTCATCTTGGTGTTGTGGCTTGGGTAAGAGTCTTTGATGGGGAGATAAAAGTGGGTGACAAGTTAGTACTTCTGGGAACAAAAGCCCAAATGAAAGTAATTGAAATTGGAGTTTTTATACCACATAGAAAAGTTATCGACAAGTTGAGTGCAGGTGAAGTGGGGTATGTTGTCACATCTCTTAAAGACATTTCTCAACTGACAGTTGGTGATACTTTGGCTGCAGAAATAGTTCCAGCTTTACCAGGATACAGCCCCATAAACCCCGTTGTGTTTATGAGTTTTTATCCAACCGAAGGCTCAGAAATAAGTTTGATGCGGGATGCCCTTTCCAAGTTAAAACTGACTGATGCAGCTCTGACTTATGCTGCTGAACATTCCCCAGCTTTGGGAAATGGTTTCCGAGTCGGTTGTTTGGGACTTCTGCATGCTGACATTGTCCAAGAAAGATTAGAGAGAGAATTTGACTTATCGATTATTGCCTGTGCCCCGTCTGTGGCTTATGAAATACTCAAGTCCGATGGAGAAGTAATTACTATTTCCAAAGCGGGGGACTTGCCAGATCCGTCATTTGTCTCTGAAATCAGAGAGCCCATGATCAAGCTTTCGATATTTGTTTCAGATAAGTATGTTGGTGGAGTAATGCAACTTTGCCAGTCTCACAGGGCAGTTTTAAAAGATATGTCCTACGTTGGAGTCCAAGCAAATTTAGTTTATGAAATGCCGTTCTCTGAGTTAATTCGCGAATTTTACGATCAGCTAAAAAGCGTTTCTTCTGGCTATGCCACTTTGGATTATGAAATTATGGGCTTTGTTAAGGCGGACTTGGTTAGACTCGATGTCTTGGTAAATGGTGAGAGAGTCGATGCTTTCTCGCAAATAGTTCCCCGCGAAAATGCGACCTTTATAGGTAAAAATTTGGTGGAAAAACTAGGTGAGGCAATTCCTCGTCAACAATATGAAGTGGCTATTCAAGCAGCCATTGGAGCCAAGATTATTGCCAGAGCTGATATCAAAGCCTACAGAAAAGATGTAACCGCCAAACTTTCTGGAGGAGACCAGACTCGCAAAGACAAGCTTCTAAAAATTCAGAAAAAAGGCAAGGCTAGAATGAAATCTGTTGGACGAGTGGAGATACCACAGGAAGCCTTTTTGGCTATATTAAAAGTTTAATACCTCACCCTGCCTGATGGCTTCCCTCTCCTAATTTAGGAGAGGGATAGAGGGTGAGGTATCGGTTTTTATTTGAACTGGATTAAGTTCCAAAAGCACTGCACTATTGGGGGTCATGGGAAGTTGATACTGGAGAATGGCTTCGGTTGTGGCCACTGCATGACGGACTTCACCTCCACCCATCACGGTTTGGCGCAGTAGAAATTCGTGGTCTTTGAGATTGAGAAAGGTTACTGGTACGACTTCGCTATGAATACCTTTGGGATCGTAGTTGACGATTAAGACCTGATAGCCCTTGGCATTTTGAGCTGCAATGGCTCTGACCCATGAGCCTTCACCAGAAACTCCAAGTCGCTCATCCCCGAGGCGATTTAAAATATAGAGTGCCGATTCTCGGGGTTTTCCTAAAATACCCCATTGGCCAGTGACGGAAAAAGAAAAACCAAGTTTCACTTTGTTTAAAAGTTCCCGAGAGACGGCAATCAGATGCGAGGCTCCCATGCGAGTATCATTTTGACCACCTTTTTCGGAATCGGCGCCAAGTTCTGAAATAACCTTTTCTACATTGGCAAAATAAGGATGGCTTTCGATCCAGCGATCGACATTGTCTACATCTTCCGTGTATTTTTCGATGTTTAAGTCATAACGGTGCCAGGAAAAGAAGTCTAAACGGAGTTTGTTTGCCAAAATAAAAGGGAAAAAATTGTCGATCCAGTTTTTGTAAAGGCCAGTGGTGGCAGGGCCTCCGAACTTGAAGCTTTGGGAAACCCGGGCATTCTTGGCGCCCCTGGAAGCGTAGAGATAAAGGGTCTGATAATTTTTACCTCCACCCATTTTCCACTTGCCAAACAGGTCGGGTTCGTTCCAAACTTCGTAGTAAACATTGGGAATAGCTTTGTCACCACTATAGTGTTCAATTGTTTTTTGCACAACCATTGCCCATTCATTCCAATCTTTAGGTTCATCTATAATGTCTGACTTGGAAATGGGTAAAGGCATGTAAGAGATTGAAAAGAAAGGAGTTGCGCCTGTACTCCTGATCTTATCAACTAAGGTGTCTAAGGCGGTCCAATTGAAACTTAAAGCATTACCGTTTTTAGAAACAACATTAAAACCGTCGTAAATATGGTCGATACGAATATATTTTGTTTTTAAGGCTGTTACTTTGGGGCGAGTATTGTCTAAAAAAGTTGTTAATTCGTCTCCACCTTGTGCCAAGGCTAACCAAGGTCTGGGAAGAGCCCCTAAGGGGTGATCGGTTTCGACATTGATGGCAGACAAGCGGCCTTCGGCTCCAACTAAAATTCTTTGGGCGTAACTTAGGCCACGAAGTAAGAGTGGTAGGGCCAGGGCTAATACCAACATGCTACCCCAAGAGAGAAGTTGTTCACGTCGAGTTTGCATGAAATGATTGTACTTCGAAAATCCCCACTTGACAATTGTTAGCACTCTTGATAAATTACTGCTAAGTATGGATTTAACACCCAGACAGACCCAAATTTTAAAGGCAATCGTTGAAGAATATATTGCTACGGCTGAAGCCGTGGGGAGTGATACTCTCGACAAAAAATATTCTCTCGGGGTTTCTCCAGCCACCATTCGTAATGAGATGGCCACCCTCTCTGAAAAAGGTTTTCTCACTCAGCCTCACACTTCGGCTGGCCGGGCCCCAACACCCATGGGTCTTCGATTTTATGTCAATCATTTGATGCAGGAAAAACAAATGTCGGTCAAAGATGAAGTGGCGGCCAAAGAAGAAGTTTGGGATAGCCGGTTTGACATCGATAAATTATTGCGCGAAGCGACCTTGTCCCTGGCCAGACGCACCAAAACTTTGGCCATTGCGGCTACCGATTCGGGTGATGTTTATTACGCAGGAACATCTAATATATTAAATATGCCAGAGTTTTACGACATTGATGTCGCTTACTCTTTATTGTCGTTGCTCGATCAACACAAAAAGATTTGTAATCTTTTCTTTGATAGGCAACTTAGTTCAGAACCTGTTCATATTTTGTTTGGACCAGATCTAGATACCCCCTTTATGCAACCAGTAGGCATGGCTTTTAGCCGTTTTCATACTGGAAAGTCGGGTGAAATTACTTTGGGTGTCATTGGGCCTTGTCGCTTAAACTTTCCAACGATTATGCCCCAAGTTCGTTATTTCTCAGACATGGTATCTGAATTACTTAATAATTATTAATTTATGGACGACCTACAACAGCAAATAGATACTCTGACTAATGATTGGAAGCGGGCTTTGGCAGATTATCAAAATTTGGTCAAGCGAGTCGAAACTGACAAGAGAGAAATTGTAAAATTTGCTAGTATAAACTTAATTACTCGTTTATTACCAACTTTAGATATTTTAGAGTTGGCTGCAACTCACTCAAAAGATTCTGGTATAATTATGGCAGTAAAACAATTTCAAGACGTCTTACGGGATGAAGGACTTCAAGCAATTGAACCAAAGATTGGGGACCAATTTAATCATGAGGTCCATGATTGCTTAGAGACACTGCCCGGAGATCTTGACAAGACTATTGCAGAAGTTGTATATAAAGGTTATAAAATTGAGGATGTAGTTTTGCGTCCCGCAAAAGTAAAAGTATGGCAAAAATCATAGGCATTGATCTAGGAACAACTAATAGCTGCGTGTCAGTCATGGAGGGTGGCGTGCCCAAAGTGATCATGGCTTCCGACACGGGCCGCAACACAACCCCCTCCATTGTTGAACCAACCAAAAAATTAGTCGGAGATGTGGCTAAACGTCAGATGGTTCTCAATTCCAAAAATACTATTTATTCGATAAAACGTTTGATGGGGCGCAAATTCTCTGACCCCGAAGTTAAACGGACCATGGAGATGGTTCCTTACAAAATAGTCTCCGGAAAAGACAATATGGCCTGTGTCGAAGTTGATGGCAAAGTCTACACTCCTCAAGAAATTTCGGCTCAGGTTCTGATGACCATGAAAGCCCACGCTGAAAGCTATTTGGGAACCAAGATTGATTCGGCAGTAATTACCGTTCCTGCTTATTTTGACGATTCTCAGCGCCAAGCGACCAAGCAAGCCGGAGAGATTGCGGGTCTTAAAGTGGAAAGAATCATCAATGAACCAACTGCGGCTGCTCTGGCTTATGGTCTAGACAAGAAAAATTCTCACACTGTGGCAGTTTATGATCTTGGAGGGGGAACTTTTGATATTTCCATTTTGGAATTGGGGGACGGTGTTTTTGAAGTTAAAGCCACCAACGGAGACACTCATTTGGGAGGAGATGATTTTGATCAGGTGATCATGAATTGGATTATAGATGAGTTTAAAAAAGATAATGCAGTCGACTTGAAAAAAGATGCCCAAGCGCTACAGCGGGTCAAAGATTCTGCTGAAAAAGCCAAAATAGAATTGTCTTCGGCTATGGAAGTGGAAATCAATCAGCCCTATATTACTCAGGTTAATGGTCAACCGATGCATCTTAATCTTAAACTCACTCGGGCCAAGATGGAGTCCTTAGTTGACAGTCTGATCCAAAAAACCATTGCCCCAGTCAAAGCTTGTTTGAAAGATTCAAAGATCGATGTCTCAAAGATTGACGAAATTGTCATGGTTGGTGGTATGACTCGTATGCCGAAAGTCGTTCAAGTGGTTAAAGATTTCTTTGGAAAAGAACCAAACCGTGGAGTCAATCCAGACGAAGTAGTCGCTGTTGGGGCTGCTATTCAGGGTGGAGTTTTGACTGGTGATGTTAAAGACGTAGTCCTTTTGGATGTCACACCTTTGACTTTGGGACTTGAGACTTTGGGTAGTGTCGCCACTCCTCTGATTGAAAGAAATACCACTATTCCTACATCTAAGTCCCAAGTCTTTTCGACAGCGGCTGACAATCAGACTTCAGTTGAGATTCATGTTTTACAAGGAGAGAGACCCATGGCCGCAGACAACAAGACCTTAGGCCGGTTTATTTTGGATGGTATCCCTCCAGCCCCAAGAGGTGTTCCTCAAGTCGAAGTTACTTTTGATCTAGACGCCTCTGGTATTCTCAAAGTTTTGGCTAAAGACAAAGCCACTGGTAAACAGCAACATATTACTATTACCAATAGTACCAATCTTTCGGAAGAAGAAATCAAAAAGATGCAGGCAGAGGCTGAAAAATATGCGGCCGAGGACGCCGAAAAGAAAGCTAAAGTTGAGACTCGTAATCAAGCTGATACCATGATCTTTACGGCTGAAAAAGCTCTGAAAGACGCTGGGGACAAAGTCATGGCAGAGCTTAAAAAAGAGGTCGAAGATAAAATCTCAGCTTTAAAATCAATCTTGGATTCAGGTGCCAAAGATGAGCTGGAAGCCAAAACCAAAGACCTCATGGAATCAATGCAAAAGATCGGCTCTGCTATGTATGAACCACCGGCACAGGAAGCGAAGGCACAGGAAACAGAAGAAAAGAAACCTGAAGAAGGAGAAGTCGTTACCTCTTAAAAAAACGTCGGCCAGAAGAAATTGGTTTTATTATTTCTTGAAGTGGTTTTTTGATTTGTTCAGGAAGCGATCCACCTCTCCGTAAGATCCTGTGGATCTCAATTAAAATAACCATCGCCTGAATTCCCATAATTACTAAAAATATTGTCAGGGTGATGATGACAGCCACGAGTAATAATTGAATGCTACTGGTCATGGAAAATAGTTAATGTGGCCGATTTGGTTTTGCCAAATTTAGAGGCCGCAACAATCGTAACCCTGTTTTCGCCTAGATTCAAGGGGATACGAAAATGATAGGTTCCCCCTTTATCCAGAGCAATAGTTTTGCCGTCGACAGAGAGGACTGCGTCTGGGTCAGTGCTGCCGGTAATTTCAATAGTACTGTCTTGGGTTCGGGTTTGGTCTAGAGGTTTGTCAACGATCAGAGGTGGGGCTCCAGTATAAGTTTTGTATTGATAAAAAATATATACAGCAAATAAGGTAATTATCGTCGTGACCATTGCAATAATGGTTGTTTTTGGGGTCCAGAGACTGACTTGGGAAATGGGTGAACCGATTCCTCGGGGAAGAATTCTTCCTTCTTGATTTTCGACAAAATCACGACGAAAAACAGAAAGAATTTGATTTTCTGACAGACCCAAAAACTGCGAATAATTTTTGATAAATCCTCTAGCAATTGTTCCACTAGGCAGTTGAGAATAATCATCAGCTTCGAGAGCCACCAGAAACTGGGGTCTGATTCTAGTGATTCGAGCGATGTCACCAATTTCTAATTTTTTATTTATCCTGGCTTCTTGCAGGATCTGCCCTATACTTTTCATGATTTATTCAAGAATTCTTCGGCGCTCGCGATTAGAATATCCCGAGGTTTGGCACCATCGCCGTGGCCAATGACACCGGCGACTTCTAGCTCGTCAATCAATCTGGCTGCTCGGGCGTATCCCACACTTAGCTTACGCTGTAAAAGTGAGGCCGAAGCTTTGTCGTTTTGAACGACTATTTTGACGGCTTCGGCAAACAATTCGTCTTGGCTACCCATGTCAACTGAATTACTGTTGCCTCGACCCTTTTTGCCTACAGCCATAGTGGTCACCTCTTCGGTATATTGGGGGGCTATTCCTTGCTTTCTGACAAAATCAATTAAATTACCAATTTCTTTGTCCGAAACAAAAGCGCCTTGGATCCGTGTGGGCTTAGCCTGGTCTGGAGGAACATATAACATATCACCTCTTCCTAAAAGTTTTTCGGCTCCAGGTTGATCCAAAATGACACGAGAATCAATCATTGAGGACACTGCAAAGGCAATCCGGGTTGGAATATTGGCTTTGATGAGTCCTGTAATAATATCGACCGATGGACGCTGAGTAGCCAAGACCAAGTGAATGCCTGTGGCCCGGGCCATTTGGGCAAGTCTCGTGATTGAATCTTCGACTTCAACAGGTGCAAACAACATTACATCAGCCAACTCATCGATGAGCAAGATGATATAGGGCATGGCTTGAAAACCCGATAATTCATTGTAGGCATCAATATTGCGTACTCCCACTTCGGCAAAAACTTTGTAACGGCGATCCATTTCTACAGTTAGCCACTTTAGAGCAGAGAGGACCTTTTCTGGCTCGACGATCACTGGTGACAAAAGGTGGGGGATACCATTGTATCCCGTGAGTTCCACTCGCTTGGGATCGACCATAATAAAGTTGAGCTCTGCTGGAGATGTTCTAAATAAAAGTGAAGCAATAAAGGCGTTGATACAGACAGATTTTCCTGATCCAGTTGATCCGGCAATCAAAACGTGGGGCATTTTGGCAATATCGGCAATGACGGGCTTTCCTGAAACGTCCAAGCCCAAAGCGACTGCCAATTTACTCTTATGGTGACGCATGACGTCGGATTCCAACATTCGCCGCAAGCCTACAAACTCTGGAGCCCGATTTGGTAGTTCGATACCTACTAAAGACCGTCCAGCAATGGGAGCCTCAATTCTAATTTGACCTGTGGGGGCGGCCAGAGCCAAAGCTAGATCGTTAGATAGAGCTGAAATTTTAGAAAGTTTAGTGCCAATGGCTACTTCTAGAGCATATTGAGTCACAGCTGGGCCGAGATTAACCTCAACCACTTTAGCTGAAATACCAAAAGCCTCGAGAGTACTTTCAATAATCCCAGCATTGGTCTTAGGATCACCTCGGTCGGCTTTACCCATGGCGGCTTCTGAGAGAATGGAAGTCGAGGGATATTTCCAAGGTGAGTCGGAGGCAGTGCTTGGGGTATTAATCGTGAGCTGTGAGGGTTTTTTATTATCTGCTTGAGGAGTGATGATTTTCATAGGGGCGTTGTTTATTTTCATTGGTGTGACACTACTGGGTACTGGTCTTTGGATCTTTGATTTAGGCAATCTTATTGATCTGATCACAGAAATTAAAAAATTAATAATTTCTTCAAAGGGGATATTAAGCATGACTACTATTCCAATCAGAAGTCCAAGCAGCAAAAATACCCCGGCGCCAAACCCAGAAACCAAAGTGGCCAAGGCATTCCACAGTAAGCGTCCCCATTCGCCACCTTGGGATAAACCAGTTAGAGACCCTAAGATTATTAAACTACCAATAAAAACATTGGGTTGGGCCAGAGTGGTTTTGATACGGCTGACCATGAGCCCCCCAGTAATAAAAGTAAAAGGCAAAAACAAAGTCGAGAGTAAACCCATGTTGGAAATAAAGAAACCGTTAACAGCAATGAGTAGGGCACCCTTTTGAGTAAAAGATAGCCAGACCAAAACAGCACACAAGAAAAGTAGAAGAGTAGATAATGTGTAGACAGTTGATTCCTTGAGTTTAAATTTGGGCAAGCTTCTACGTCGGGCCATATTTCTATTATAACCTTAAATTATCAATTCGTGTTCAATCATCTTCTGATCTTTATCAAATACGAATCGACCCCTTAATTTTTGACCATCAAGAGCTTTTGGTAACCAATAAATATCATCTACCCACATTTTGTCATATGGAATTTTGTCGATATCAAACCATTGAGGTTTCATCTCCTCATTTACTTTTCCGCCAACGCCGTTCCATTTACCAACTCCAAACCCCCGTTTCTTCATGGCCAAAAGAATCTGATTATCTTTAACCAAAAAACATAAAGTTGCTTGTTTCATATAAATTTATACTTTTTCAAATTTTACTTCTTTTGGAAAAAGCAGTTGAAATGGATAACCGCAACTGTTTCTGTAAATTGTACCAACGTTTAAGTTTTTCAAAAACTCTATCATTTCTGTTGTAACAACTGATGGTTTTTTACTTTGCCTTCCCTTGTATTCAATCTCTACAAAATTTCCTAATCTTTTTACATTGTCGAGAGCGACTTCGTAATCCTTATATGTCCAGATTTCTCTTACTTTATCGACTATGGTAATTGGTTTTATGTCAATTGCCTGGAATATATTATTTAATTGATTGATATTTTGAATTGGAGATTCATATTCATCACAATATTCGCTTCGGCCATTTTTATCTCGATGCCAATTTTTATAATTTATGGAATATCCTCCCGATGAGTCTCTCAGTCTCAGCCACTCGTTAGTTGGCCGTGCACCAAGAAAATTTCTGTGTGCAGGTTGGCGTTCTTTAATAAGAAAGCTTTCAGTTTCTTCGGTTTTTCTATTTTTACTTGAATCTCAATTTCAATTGTTTTATTGGGTTTACTCATTTCAAAAAGTTATTTTTGGTAACAATTGATCTTCCAAGGCGGGATTCGAGTTTTTGGCGGGCGCCGCCAGCAATATCTCCGCCAGCCTTAGCATCTTGTTTTAATTTTGGCACACCACGTGAGTCTTCATTCCGATGAATTTCAGTTGTTGCCCGTTCACCAAGCATAGTAAAGATTAATTCCAAGTCGTCCATGTGGTCACGTAGATTTTGGCGTTTCAGACCTTTGAGATTTTTGTACTCACTGGGGGTTACACCAAAAGCAGCCTTGGAGATTTCTGAAGTCAAAATTTCATAATCACGTTGCTCACGGGCGCCACGATTTTTCCATTCATCTGTCAATTCTTCGCGGATCATGATGCCGCGCATTCTTTTTTCGATCCATGAATCGGGATAGCCTTTGGCTTTGTACAATGCCCGAGTACGCTTGGTTGCCAACTCTGGATCGTCTATCTCTTGAACCCGCTCATAACCAACTTTGGCTAACCAACGCTTAATCGGCTCAGTTTTTGAGGACGGGATGGATTGGACGATGCGGAACATCCCTTCTGTGTTGGCACAATTAATCATTTGGTTTCCGCCTGAAGTTGGAACCGAAAGGGGGGTGGCAATTTGCCCCCACCCCTTGTTAAGTTCTTCGTCCCGCCTGCGCATATCTTTTAGATAGCCATTTGGATCAACTGAATCAGTCAAAATTGCTACGATATCCACTATGGCAAACCACCATTTGTTGTTGTGAATTACTCTACGAACGCCCTTACCTCTGAAAATCGCTATATGTGTTTCTTCCACCTCTTTAGTGTATAACCAAACATTACCCAAAGTCAATAGATCTTAATTGTTTAAGTTAAGATACATATGCGGCATATCCTAGTGCTACAATAAAACCATGACTAAAGCTGGGTATGAATACCTGCTGGCGTATAAAATAACTGTTCCAATTTACGATTATACAGTTGAGTTTTGTAAACGATATGTTTCTCCATTTTCTCGAACCACTGATCAAATGGTGCAGGCAGCTAGGTCGGGGATGACAAATATCCCAGAGGGCTATAGCCAACAAAGTTTGGCAAATTACATCAAACTCTCTGGAGTTAACAAGGCAAGTTTAGAAGAACTGCTAAAGGACTATCACTCTTATGCCAGGCAAAATGGGATAGAGATATGGGAGAAGGATAGGGTGGAAAGGGAGGTAAGGGAGTATTTTCTAACTTCCCCAAACTCCCCCAAAACCCTGTCCACGCAGTGAATCTGCTCATCACCTTGGTAAACCAGGCCACCTATCTCCAACGAAAACTGACCCAATCTTTGGAAGAAAAACATGCCAGAGAAGGTGGATTTTCTGAGAAACTTCTGAAAAAGAGATTGTCATACCTCAACAACCACAGGTAGAATCATGGGTCTGCGTTGAGTGACTTTGAAAAAGAACTTTTCTAAGACATCTGCCGTAATGTTGCGAACGATTCTGTCTGACTCAATTTTGGTATCAAATGCTTTGATGGCTTTTTTTACTTCATCAGATCCTCTGGCCAATAAATCTCCTGCGTCTTGGGCAAAGACAAAACCTCTACTGATTAGATCAATGTTTACAACTTTGTTTAAATCGTTTTGATCGATTTCAATAACAGCCACCACCATACCTTCTTTGGCTAATGTCTGACGATCTCGCAAAACTACATTGCCGACGTCACCAACCCCTAGACCGTCAACCATAATTTTTCTAATGGGTATTGCTGGTCCCACTTTGACAGAATCTGCTGTAACTTCAATTGTTTGACTGTGCCGAGGCAATAATACTTTATCGGCTGTATAGCCCATTGTCTTTGCTAGTTTGGCATATTGATACATGTGCTGATACGATCCGCCCATGGGTAATAAATATTTTGGTCTAACCAGATTCATCATTAATAACAATTCTTGTTGGTGGGGGTGTCCTGAGACATGCAAATCTTTGACGAGCCCCGAGTGGACTACATCCGCTCCTTGTTCTGTAAGTAAATTTATAAGATTCTCAACATCAGTCTCTGTGCCAGGAATCGGTGAGGACGAAAACAAAACTTTATCTCCAGCTTTTATCTCTACATCACGATGTTCTCCCAAGCCAAGTCTACCCATGGCTGACTCAACTTGGCCCATAGCTCCAGCCATGAGAATACAAACGTTTTTGTCTGGTAACTTTTTGACTTCTTTGAGATTTACAAACACGCCAGCTGGAACTTTGAGATATCCAAGTTCTAGAGCGACTTTAATATTGCGCTCCATCGATCTGCCAGAAATTGCCACCCTTCGTCCATATTTTATAGCGGCTTCGATAACCTGACCAAAACGACTAATATTGCTGCCCATAGTGGTCATGATGAATTTGCCTGTACAATGGGATATTTCCCGATCGAACATATCGTTTAATGTCTTTTCTGACGGAGTAAATCCAGGTTTATCACTGCCCAAACTATCTGACAACATGAGTAAGACTCCTTTGTTGCCGGCTTCAGCAATTTTACCAAGTTCAGGGGTAACTCCATCGATGGGGGTGAAATCGATTTTAAAATCACTGCCATGATAAATTGTTCCAACTGGCGTATTAATAATTAGATTTGTCGAATCGGGTATGGAATGAGAAATTCTAACTGATGTGATGGTAAATTTTCCTAGACTGAGTGGAGTTCCTGGATTTAATATCTTTACAGTTTTAGGCATATTTTGATATTCGGCCAACTTTTCCATTACGATATGAGCAGGGAATTTGCTAGCATAAACTGGAACATTGGGAATTTGGGGAAGAATATAGGGGAGTGCTCCGATATGGTCTTCATGACCATGGGTCAAAACTAAGCCTTTGATTTTGTTAATTTTATTTTTGAGATAACTAAAATCCGGAATTAAGATATCAATTCCCAACATTTCTTCTGTAGGAAAACCTATACCACAATCTACAAGCAATATTTCATCTTCTAGCTCGTAAACAAACATGTTGGAGGTGACATTACCAAATCCTCCTAGGGAAATAATTTTTAGCATTTTATTTTTTCAAAATCTTTCTTAAATTCAGTCATGTTGGATGTTCCTCGTAAAGCGTAGGCTGGGTGATACATAGTTACTAGAAAATACTTTTTTCCCAAGAATTCTATTTCTTGACCCTTCCCGTGTACTTGGGATATTTTAACATCTGGCAAGAATTTTGCCATACTAAAACGGCCCAAAGTTACAATTGTTGCCGATTCAATAATTTGAATTTGACGGTCGAGCCAATCTCGGCAAGTTTCTATTTCTTCTGGACTAGGATCTCTATTTTCTGGTGGTCTAAACTTAACAACGTTAGTTATAAAAACTTTATCTATTTTAATATTACTTTCTATAATAGTTTGTCTTAATAATTGCCCTGACCTACCCACAAATGGCCGGCCTTGGGTGTCCTCGTCAGCTCCTGGAGCTTCGCCAATAAACATGATTTTGGCATCGGGGTCGCCTTCACCTGGAACAGCATGAGTGCAATTCTTGGCAATTTCTAGACCTTTGAAGTCTCTAACTTCTTGGGCAATTTTATCTAGGGCTTTCTGTTTTTCGTCTATGGTCATGCAACTTCGTCTTTTAGAATTTCTTTTACTTGAGACTTCAAAGCGGGTAATTCTTCATTAAAGATTTTCCAAATTATTTTTAAATTAAGGTTAAAGTATTCATGAGAAATTATATTTCTGAGGTTGATTGGGCCTTTCCAATCGATGTTGGGATATTTTGCTAAAAAACTCTTGTCAACATGATTCATAGCTTCTCCGACAATCTCAAGTTTTCGAATTATTGCATCTTGAGTTTTGTTATCGGAAACAAATTCCTCATATGTTTTAACATCTTGTTTGTATGTTTCAATGCTTGAAATAGCATCATCGATATGGTGAATAAATA
The DNA here is from genome assembly GCA_964360495.1 of uncultured Gammaproteobacteria bacterium. Lineage (GTDB taxonomy): Bacteria > Patescibacteriota > Microgenomatia > CAZETR01 > Amesbacteraceae > CAYHWU01. Next base: position 2,647 of record CAYHWU010000006.1, on the reverse strand, counting down.
CAAATTGATCCTTGATCATAGTATTTGAGAGGTACTTTGGAAAATATATTTTTTAAGATATTTATTTACAGAATCATATGTGACAACATCTACATCTTTTCCCAAAGCTTCCATTAAATCAGATTGAAGTCTAGCAAGGCCAAAAAGAGACATATTTTCTGGTGGATCAATAAGTATATCCACATCACTTCGGTCGTTAAAATCCCCACGGGCATAGGAGCCGAAGAGATCGGATTTTGTGACGCCATATTTTTGCAAAATTGGCTTAATAGTAGAAATTATTTGGTCAGTAGCCATGACTTAATTATACTTTATGAGGGCAAGAATTGTTTAATGTTGTCCAGCGTAATATAAAAACTTTTGGCTTTGCCTTCGACAATCATTTTGGCAGTTTTGCGAATCATGCCTTGGATGGTGCGCTCCAGGGTTCGGATACCAGCATCAAAACCAAATGGTCGAACCATTTTTGGCCAAACAGCCTCATCGATTTTGATAATTCCTTCACCAATACCGGCCAGTTTTAATTCTTTGGGTAAGACATAGTCACGGGCAATAGCAATCTTTTCTTCGTCAGTATAACTGGGCATAGTGATAGGCTCAAGACGATCCATGACGGCCGTACTAATATTGGTAGTGTTGTTACAGGTGGCAATAAACATTACCTTAGATAAGTCATAGGGAAAATCTAAAAAGTGATCGGTAAAACCGGCATTTTGGCCCGGATCCAAAAGTTCGACTAGAACGCCCATAATATCGGAGCGGGTTCCTTCGGCTACCCGGTCAATTTCATCGAGCAAAATCACACAATTATTACTGCCTGCTTGGCGTAGAGCTTTGATAATTAGACCTGGTTCGGCATCTGGGTGGACTCGAGATTGGCCACGCAGATCCAGAGCTGAACCCATGCCTCCAAAAGGAATACGTACAAATTTGCGGCCAATAGATTCAGCGATGCTCGTGGCAATAGTGGTTTTTCCAGTTCCCACCAGACCGACTAATAATAAAATTGGCGCACGTGAGGATTTATTTAAAATCATTATAGATAAGTATTCTAGAATACGATCTTTGAGTTCTCCCAAACCATAATGGTGTTGATCTAAAATTTGTCGAGCGTGACCAAGATCCAAAATATCGTCACCACTTTTGTTCCAAGGAAGGCTGGTTACAATATCTATGTATCTTGCTGCCTGATCATATTCGGATAAAAAAATGCCAGACTCAGAAATCTTGTTTAGCCTTTCAATTGTCTGATTGAGTCTCTCAACTAAATTTTCTGGAAGTTGGACTGCCGCAATCTTATCCGCTAATTTTTGAACATCTTTATTCACACTTTTAGTTTACACTATTTGTATATCTCGTGACCACCGATATCATATAGAGTAATCTCGGTCATTTCATTATTTTTGAACTTAAACATAATTCTTAAATTACTTTGCAAGCTCATCGAAAAGAAACCTGCATATTTTTCTCTCAAAGAATGAACTTCAAACGCAGGATCTTCTGGCTTTTCCATGAAAAATAACAAATCTTCCTGTATGTTTTTACTTTCTTCATGGCTATAGTAACTCAACTTCTTCTTAAATCTTTGAGTGGTATAAATTTGTTTAATCATTTACTAATTCGTGAAGATCTGGGGACAGTTTGATAAGCTTTCCTGCTTTTTCGTCAGCAGTTCCAGATCTAATTGCTTCCATGGCGTCCCATTCTTCCCACAAACGGTTTTGGCTGGTTAATTCTTCGAGTCTTTTGATACTCAAAATAACTACTTTTGGAGTATTGTTGTTTAAGACCAAAACAGTGTCATTTTTTTCAGCCAAATCCATAACTCTTTTAGAATTTCTTTGGAGATCTGAAGCTGATACCATAACAGGTATTGTATTCATACATACATATTATCATACATAGTATCTTATGTCAAAGTCCCACCTTCCAGGTGGGATTTTACGGACTATCCAAATGAGTTATGATTAAGATAATGAAAAAAATTGGCTTGGCGGTGCTGGCAACGGCGGCGATCGGTTTGTTTGTTAACCCCTACGAAAAGGTTTATAAAATTGCCGACGGAGATACGTTTATTTTGGAAAATAACAAACAAACTATTCGCTTATTTGGCATCGACGCCCCAGAAATGGATAATTGTTATGGTCCAGAAAGTTACGCCAGATTGGATGAATTATTAAAAAAACGCCAAGTTCAACTCAAAGAACCAGTAGTCGATAAATTTGGCCGAGTAGTGGCTTTGGTGTATGTTGATGGCCAACTCATAAACGAAATTATGATCAGAGAGGGCTTCGCTGCTTACCGCAGTGAACCTGGGAGTGGTAAAGAAGCTATGAAAGCGGCACATGAGATTGCTAAAACAAATAAAATTGGGATTTATTCCAAAACCTGCACCGATGAAACTCCGCCAAATAACAAATGTAATATTAAAGGCAATCACGATCTTGATCGCAACGAGTATTTATATCTGACCGCTGATTGTCCATATTATTCTCTGGTCACTGTCAGAAGGTTTGAAGGCGACCGCTGGTTTTGTAGTATCTCTGAAGCCCAAAAAGCTGGGTTCAAAATATCTTCTGCTTGTGGATTGGGTATCAATCGAAAATAATCACGCTATATAGCCATTTGCAAGAGGTCCTCTTGCAAA
>CAYHWU010000005.1:0-24470 GCA_964360495.1 uncultured Gammaproteobacteria bacterium | reverse complement strand
CTCAAGCTTCTCTTTTGGTGATAAGCTTTCAATCTCATTCAATGCACTTATCAATGCTTTTTGTCTAGTGCCTGGTTTTCTGTTTTTTGAAATACCAGAAGCGTCAATTCTTTTTGCATATTGCAGCAAGTTTGCATCGGTCAAAATAGAAGAATCTTTATTACTTACATCAGCCATATATTATTTTTATAAATCTCCTACCAATATTTATAACACACGAATTTGAAATTTGAAATTCGAAATTTGAAATGACCTGGTCGTTGACGCGGACACCCTTTTGCTCAATGAGTCTTTTGGCCTCAGATTTGGAAGAGGCGAGTTTGGTTTCGACTAGGACATCAACGATGTTGGTAGATTTAACGGATATGGTTGGAATGTCCTGAGGTACTTCTCCAGCCTGTACAGTGCTCTCAAAATGCTTTTGGGCTGCGTCAGCTGCTTCTTTGTTGTTATATTGAAATACAATCTGCCAAGCGAGTTTCTTTTTGTTTTCCATTGGATGTCCATCGTGGGGGATTTGAACTAAGGGAATATTGGTACAAGATTCAAAAACTTGAGCTATTGTTTCATCCGGTAAAGACATGATTTGACCATAGAGAATTTCAGGCTTACCTGTGATTGCTATGGCATTGCCTTCAGTTTTGCCAATTTTTTTACCCGATGCATCGGTGACTAGTTTTAAACCCATCACAAACTTGTTTTTGCGCTTCATTTTGTGCATCAGATCTCGACCAGTCATCATATTGAACAGCTGGTCAGATCCTCCAACTTCCAAGTCAACATCCATTGCCACAGAGTCATAGCCTTGCAGATATGGATAGAGAAATTCACTTAAATACAAATCTTTTCCACTTTTAATTCGTTCTTTAAACATGTCTCTCTCCATTACTTGGGCAAAAGTCAGATATGACATGTTGCGGGCTGTTTCTAAAGCAGACATCTGTGAATGCCATTCACTATTACGACGAATAATGGCTGCATTTGGACCGTCAAAGCGAATAATTTTACCAATTTGTTCTTTGTAAGTTTCGGCGTTTTTATCAACCTCCTCCTTAGTGAGTATTTTTCGAGCATCAGATTTACCAGATGGATCACCAATCATGCCAGTAAAATCGCCAATCAAAACAATTACTTCATGACCCAAATCTTGAAAAGCCCGCAATTTCCACATCCACGCAGTGTGGCCAATGTGAACCTGAGATCCAGTGGGATCTATGCCTGTATAAAGTCTTAGTTTTTTACCACTACGCAATTCTTTCTCCAAGTCTTCTTTGGTGGGAATAATCTGCGCTACACCTCTAGTCAATAATTCTTCAATCTTATCCATATTGATCTTAATCATAGCATTATTTTGTCGATAATAAACTGGATTTTTGCGGATAGACTATCCGTCTCAATTACTCCAAACAGTTTTTCGAACAAAGATACTATTTTGGATAAATGCATTAATGCCTCTTTGTTTGCCACGCCAATCTTTTCAGACACTTTCTCACCTGATTTCAATAAGATCCTGTTTTCCCCTTCAACTGCGATGTATGGTGAGGCCTTTGGTTTAAGCGCGTCAAAGGTCCGACCTGCTTCCAAATGAATGAATTGGACGGGTTTATCTAAGAATTTTTGGATTTCTAGGTCAAAAAAGCGCTCATCGTGACCTTTTGAGTTAGGTTTTGAATCCAAGCTCCAGCCAAGTTTAGCTACTAAGTTTTCGTGCTGAGACAGCCACAGAACGTCGGCTACCTCTTGTCTCAAGTATGGATTTTCCATGGCCGGAAGCGAATTTAATATTTCTATAAACGAAGGCAATCGAGAAATTTGAGATGCAAAAATGACCGAGAAATTATTTAAATTAAGATTTTTGATTATTTTTTGGCAGACAGTTGTTAATTTCTCCTTTGATTTAGAAACAGACTCAGGAGTCATAAAAGAGTTTGATGCAGCGTGAGTGTCGGCAATTAAAACTAACGCTTTCAAGTGGGGGATTTGGCGCACAAGAGACTCAGCTGTCAAAAAGAATGACAAAATATCAAAAGGCACTGCCACGGCAGACTTTTTGCTGGTGCAAAGCCCCAGACCAAAGAAAATTGAGGCAGATTGATTGGTAGGAGTGCCAAATTCTCCCAAAAACAAGGGCTCATTTTTCAATATATTTGAAATATCGTTAGACATAGTGCTGAGAGCAGGATTCGAACCTGCGCAGATTTAAATCGGCGCTTTTACAGAGCGCTGTCGTTGACCACTTGACTATCTCAGCAACAAAAAAAGGACCCCTTGCAAGGGTCCTTCTCAGGACGGTACCACCTTGTTTCACAAAAAACCAATCTAAAAATAAAAACCCCGACTAAGTCGGGGATTCAAATTGGCTTCTGCCTTTTCGAATGCTCCGTTGCCGACACATTCTTTGATCTATTTCGGGATCTTCCCGTACCAGATTTTGTCTGGTCCGCTCGGTAGGGTAATTTCAGCTTCAAAATGCGTCCCGCTTTCACCAACCGCGGAATCTCTGGTGTCACTTTTGAATGCCTACTGCACTACTTCACAGCGTTATAAATTGTGTTGTTATTGTACATTTTGACATTGACTTTGTCAACCGAACCATTATAATATCAGGTACTAAACCGCCTCGTGAGGTCGAAAGACATTTGCGAGGCTTTTTATTTGTGCTACACTTTATTCATGGGTGAAAGAGTGGTAATTTTCATCGATGGGAGCAATTTTTACTTCAAGCTTAAAGAGCTAAATCTTGGTCATCTTTTGAACTTAGATTTGGGAAAGTTTGCAAAATTCATTGCTAGAAATAGAAAAATAGTAAAGAAATGTTATTTTATTGGCAAAGTCAGACAAGATGGGACTCCAAAAACAGAAAAACTGTTCAATGGACAACAAAAATTGTTGGGAAGTTTAAAGAATGCTGGATATGCTTACAAACTTGGGTATCTATTGAAAACTGATGGAAAATATCACGAAAAAGGAGTTGACGTTCAAATTGCCGTAGACATGATGGAAGCGGCATATGAAGATGAGTGTGATCGAATTATTTTAATTTCATCTGACACGGATTTGGGACCCGCCATTCAAAAAGCCAGAAGCAAGGGGAAGATCGTGGAATATGTGGGCTTTTCCCACAAGCCCAGTGTTGCCATGGTTAGTTTTTGTAGTGAGTCAACACTTTTGAAGAAGGAAGACCTGGAGAGTCTGATAGATACCTCTTGAGATAGTTTGACATAACCTATAGTGTGTAGTATGATCCTGGGATGCAAGCAATCCGCAGCATCTGGCTCTACATATTGCTAATAGTTTTGATCATTTTGTTACTTTTGTGGTGGTTGTTTGGATTTAAGCCCAAAACCACAAACATTGTCGTAACTGGTGAGGTTCAAGGTACATCTGTTGTACCTACCCCAACCCCAACTCCAACAGCAACTCCAGCTGCCGAAATCGAAATTACTTTTACTCCTGAGCTCATTTCATGCTTGGGAGCCGATGGTAAATATTCTCAAGTGACCAAAGAAGTTTGTGACGCCGTCAATAAGTTTTGGAAAGAACATCCACCAGCCACAGCTCCACTTCCAGGGACTCCTGGACATTCAAACTCATCTAGTAATAGTACTGTTATCGACCTTGTCATCAACACTGTCACCAAATACGCTTGTTCCCAAGGTTCAAGTTGTGGAGGAACCATTGGAGTCAAAGTTAATGGAACAGGATTTAATGCTGATACACGCACCAAATTGTCTCTCAATGGAACTGAATACACAGGTACTTTGACTGGGGGAGATTCTAGTACAGAAATGCTAACTGATTTCACCAGTTTGCCTTATTGCACAACTTTTGACGTAATTGCTTTTGATACACGCACAACCACAAAGCTTGGAGCTTTGACCACAGATTGTGCTAACTAAGTAATATATAATTGCCTCATGGTAATTTTAGTTGGAGATAAAGTAACTCCGGAACAAATAAAGCTGGCTGCTGAAGATTATTTTGGCGAATATATAAAGATTGTGGTCGATATTGAATCTGGAGCTATGACTATTGGGGGTGAATGGCATGCAGATGGGGAGAAAGTTTTGCTAGCCAACGGCAGTCATCAAGCCAATTTGTGGGGTGGAGGACTTCGACTAACCAATAATCAAATTGATTTCAATTCGCTCATAAATACTCGACCAAATTTCAATAATAGCCAAGAAATTTTAGATCAAAAGATTAGAGAAACATTCGAAAGATTTGTTAAAATCAAATTTGAATTATGAGTAATGATTTAAATAATTTGAGCATGGATTTGAGGAGAGCCTCTTATTTTTTTCAAGGAAACGACAGGGTATTAGCCCAAAAATTTGTAGACCGAAGCCAAAAATATAATATTCCAGACAATATTCAAAATTTAATATTAAAAATAAAAGACGAGAATAACTTAAAAGCTTCTGAATTGGCAATGACAGTATCTCTGATTATTTAATTTTTGTTCATTCTTTTGGTTGTGCAAAAGAACGAACCAAGAAAAGCACACCGCCAGAGTCACTAAAAATTCTTCGCTCAATGGAGTAGGATCCCGACTCTGTCGGGATGCTGCACATCCCAAGTATGGTAGATTCGCTCGAATTTTCTTTACGTTCCTTGCTGGCGGATTTACCAAAGAAAGGAGGAGATTAAATAAAAATTCTGGTGTAGAATTGGGATATGCGATATTCACAGACAATATTCAAGACTTTGAGGCAGGCGCCAAAAGAAACATGTTGACGGTTGAGAATATAATGAAAGAATGGATCGCCCAGATAACCTAGTTGAGCTTCATCAAAAATATATTAAAAATACTCCGGAGAAAGCGATCATTGTCGATGTCACCATACTACTTGCTTATTTACCAAAAATTCTGATGAAACGGGGTTTGTTTGCAAACCAAAAAGTGCATATAAATACCAGAGTGATAAAACACATGTATGACAAAAAACCGTCCGAAGAATTGGATGTGATCCTTACAAACCTATCAAAAATAATTAGCCAGGTTGAAGAGATTTATCAAAATCTCAAAGCCAAGAGAGGTGACATTTGTCTTTTAGGAAAAGTTAAAGGCATAAAATATATTTGTTCGGTAGAGACATCTGAAACAGGAAATAGTGTCGTAACCTGTTTTAGATTGAGAGATGAAAGCTATCTGAAGAAGTATAAAATTTTGTGGAGTAGGAAGGGTGGCGATCCTTCATCGTAATGCTTTCGAAATCTCAGCTTGCGCTTCGACCTACTTGCATCCCGCAGTAGAGCCTTTCTGCATTTCTACTCCAAGTTTCATTATACACAACTGTGTCAATATTGTGTCAACAAAAGTTTGACAAATGGGCTATAATACTAAGTTACAATTTATAAAAGCGTTAAGTTTGGTTTCCCGCCAAACGAGCTGCGTACGATGAGTGCGACGGAAGGATACCGTACAAATAAATCCAACATGTGTCGCTTTTTAGCAGAGCATGAATAAGTCTCCCGCAGCTGCGGGGGGAAATTAAGGTGGTACCACGAGTAGCCTCGTCCTTATACGGCGAGGTTTTTTGTTGTCAAAAATATATGAACCAAGAAATAATCACTATCAAAATAGGTACTAGTGTCTCATTTACCAACCGGGGTGTGCTGGATGAATATCGGATTGGCCAATTGGCCAGTCAAATATGCAAGTTGCACCACATGGGTAAAGGAGTGGTCCTGGTTGCCTCTGGTGCTGTGGCCTGTGGTCATAGAGTACATCACGATTTGGATAGGGCGTCGGCAGCTGGAGTGGGACAGGCAATTTTGACCTCTACTTTTTTGAAAGCGTTTGAAAATCACAATTTGGTTTTAGCCCAGATTTTGGTTAGGGCAGAGGATATTACAACTAATCTGGCCAAAACCGTTCACAGTCTTTTGTCCGTTGGAATGGTACCACTTTTCAATGAGAATGATGTAGTTAACAATGTCAGCGACTTTCCTTTAGGTAATGATTTCTTGGCAGTTGCTGTCGCTAAATGTATTGGTAGTAAACAGCTATTTATCCTTTCAACTATGAAAGGGTCTAGTTTTGGGGTTGGTGGAGGTAGTGCTAAGTTGCAGGCGGTCAAAGAAGCACAAGAAGCAGGGATTAAGACCCAGATTTTGAATGGCAAGGTTAAAGATGTTTTATTGAAATCATTTTTATGAAAAAACTCGGCATCATTGGCATGGGACATATGGGCCAAGCTGTACAAAAAGGTTTGGGAAAGGCAGGTTTTTCTCGGATTTTTACCTCAAACACTGCGACTGACAATATGAGTGTCGTACATAACTCTAATATAGTTTTTCTAACGGTTAGACCAGCAGTCGTCAGTGAAGTTCTAGATCAAATCCACTTAGAACTCAAAAACAAAATATTGATTTCATTGGTTGCTGGTTTAAGTATTTCAATTCCCGATGTAAATATTTTCAGGTTAATGAGTAGTTTGTTGGTCTCTGAAAATATGGGTATGAATGTTGCATGGACAGGAATAAATACCAATGTAGAAGCAAAAAAGAAAACATCTCGATTACTAGCAAGTCTAGCCCCTACGAGATGGGTTGATAGTGAAGAAGAAGTTGACCAAGCCACTTTTAGTGTAGGTGCTGCTCCGGGGTGGATTGCTGAGATAATTTCCCATTTGCCACCAGAAATGCTGGATCAGACTCTAAAATATTTAAGAATGACCGGTAGCACGGCCAAAGACTTAGCTCAAAAGGTTGCAACTCCAGGAGGAATAACCGAAAAGATGATCGCAACTCAAGACTTTAAAAGCAGACTCGAATTGTCTTTTGAGCAAGGAAGCTCTAGAATGGAGTTAATCAAACAGGAGTATAGAAAAGTATGAAATATTCAAAACTTTTTCCAAAAACTATTCGTGAACCAAAGAAAGACATGGTTGCTGTGTCTCATAAGTTGTTATATATGGCTGGTTTTGTCCGGGAGTTGTCTGCTGGTCGGTATGAATTATTGCCCTTGGGCATGAGAGTTTTTCAAAAACTGGTAAACCTAATTGATAAAGAAATGGAAGCCATAGATTCGCAAAGGTTTAGTATTCCACTTTTACAGCCGATTGAATTTTGGCAAAAATCAAACAGAGACAAAGCTTGGGGAAGCCTGTTAATGAAAATTAAAGATAGAAATGAGTCAGAGTTTGCTTTGAGTGCGACGGGTGAGGGTATAGTCACAGAGATGGTCAAAGAGACCAAGCCTTCACACAAAGATTTACCAATTATTCTTCATCAATTTATTGCAAAGTTCAGAGATGAAATGCGACCCCGTGGCGGGCTTTTAAGGGTGCGGGAGTTTGTCATGAAAGACGCTTATTCGTTCCACACCACAGAAGAAGATTTTATGAAAACCTATCAAGATTTTTATAAAGCTTACTCCCAAATTTGCGAAAAACTAGACCTTACCTATTACCCTTGTATTGCCGATAGTGGAGCATTGGGTGGGGATTATTGTCACGAATTTCAGATTCCGTGTGAAGCTGGCGAAGACAAAATTGCCAAATGCGACACTTGTGATTATGCAGCGAATTTAGAAAAGGCAGAATTTGTACGTGATGAAGTCAATAAAGATCAGGAATTACTGCCTTATAAAATAGTGGATTTGCCAACTAATGTTGCCAAAATCAAAGAATTGGCAAAGCATTATGGATTACCTGAAAACTGTTTTATTAAAAACGTAGTTTATAAAACTAAATCGGGCAAATTGGTAATCGCAACCATTACAGGGAATATGGACATTAATGATTTTAAACTGGCCAAGGTGGTGGGCGAGAGCGAACTAGAATTAGCTACAAATGAAGATTTGGCTAGTATTGGAGCCAAAACAGGATTTGTCCATTCATGGGGCTACGAAGAACATAAGAATAAAATTATTTTTGTGGTAGACGAGTCGATTGTCAAGGCAAAGAATCTTTATGGTGGATACAAGACTGAGACTACTGACCCTATAAACGTCAATTATGGCCGGGATTTTTCAGCAGATATTGTAGGGGATGTTGCTGACCCAGTGGATGGAGTAATTTGTAAAAAGTGTAATAAAGGAAAACTGAAAATTATCCGAGCGGTAGAATTTGGTCATATTTTTAAATACGACCATTTTTATACCAGCCATCATGATGGATTTTATATAGACAAAGATGGTAGTCAAAAATTGATGTATATGGGAGCGTATGGCATTGGCATCGAGAGGGCGATGGCCATACTTGTCGAGTCTCACCATGACGCCCGTGGCATTATTTGGCCTAAAGTTGTGGCTCCTTACCAAGCATATTTAATTAGCATCAAAAATAATGATCTAGGATCTAAGATCTACGATCTATTATCTAAAGCAAACATAGAAGTGCTGTGGGATGATACTGAAAAGTCGGCAGGGGAAAAGTTTGCCAATGCAGATTTGATTGGAATTCCAGTGAGACTTGTGGTTTCCGAAAAAACAGGGGACAAGATTGAATATAAAGAGCGCAATTCTGACAAAACCGAACTTTTGGATCTCAAAGAGGTCGTAAGTAGACTAGGTAGTGTAAAATAATAGGACGATGGCAAAGATTGTCCTTCCTCCCGGCACCAAAGTCCCAAATCATGTAGTCATCATGCCTGACGGTGATCGTAGGTGGGCTAGAATGCATGGTAAATCTCCTTCAGAAGGCCATAAAGCAGGTATGGACAACATGTTGAAGTTGACTCGAGCAGCCCGCGATTGGGGGATCCACACTGTTTCAGCTTGGGGATTATCGACTGAGAATTGGCAGGAGAGACCAAAAGAGGAAATAGACTTTTTAATGAGGGGAATTACCAATTACTTGGATCAATATTTAGATGAAATGCATAGAGAAGGCGTAAAGATTGTTCACCTTGGAAGAAAAGATCGATTGCCAAAGTTTTTGTTAGACAAAATTTCTGAAGTTGAAGAAATTACTAAGAATAATACAAAACACTGTTTTAATATTGGTCTTGATTACAACGGTTGGGACGAAATTGTCCGAATGACTCAGAAAATTAAAGATTCTGGAATTTCTACAGACAAAATTGATCGTAAAACCATTGATAAATTTATGGATACTGCCGATCAGCCTTATCCATATATTGATTTATATATTAGAACCAGTGGTGAGCAAAGAACGAGTGGTTTTATGATGTGGCAAGCGGACTATGCTGAGTTTTATTGGGAACCAGACTATTTTCCAGCATTCACACCAGAGAAACTAAAGGAAGCAGTTTTAGATTATTCCAGACGCAGAAGAAGGTTTGGGGGCAATGATGTTGAGGAGCATTTTAAGTTTGATCCAAAAATTGTTGCCGGGCTAGAATTACAGTGGCGACATGCCCTGGCTTTACGTCAAGACGAAAAATTACGAGATTTGGTTATTCGCTATGTCAAAGAACATTATGGTCTGTCCAAAGATTTGGCCAAAACTGCAGGTATAGAATTGGCCAAAGCCCTAGTTTATGGTCGCCACGAAAACTGGGACAAAGCAAAACAATCATTGGAAGGTCTTTATGAAATAGTCAGGAAAACATTAGGCTTGGCACTTGAACCAAAGATTGTAGCAAATATAGAAGTTAATCTTTGGAAGAATGGAGTAACAGAAGAAGGATTGAGGCATCTTTTGGCTGAAAAGTTTCGAGTTTCGACTTTTCAGGCAACCAAGAGCGCTCACTTAGGTTGGTTGGCCAGTAATACCAAAGAAAAGGGACTACTGGAAAAGTTTTATGCAGCCATTAAAGAACGGGTGGCCTGATTATTTGTCGCGTAAAACCACAAAATCAGCAAGCTCTCTCAAAATATTATTTTCTGTTTGATTTTTGGCATCTTTGGCGTAAGCGTTGGCGATCTTTTGCGCATGGTCTATGGCTCCACAGGCTATAAACTTGTCACGGATTTGTTCTGGGGTATCATGTTCGGGATCAAAGGCATTTTTATCAAGGGCAAATTTCCAAATATGAGTTTGTTTTTTGGAAGTGATGTCAGAGAGTATTGATTTGCCCGTCACTTTAGGATCGCCAGTAATATTTAAGATATCGTCTCGAATTTGAAAAGCCAGACCTACATTGGTACCATAGTCTTCCAATTTTTTAAGCTCAGTCGCAGTCGCTCCAGCCAGAATTGCCCCCATTGAAAGCGGCATGACAAAAGAATAATGGGCGGTTTTGTAGATATGAACTATATCCGCCGGACCCCGTCTGATATCCATGATTTCTCCATATCCGGTATTAACTAAATACTTACTCATAGGGGTAATAATTTTTGATTCGCCAATCAGGTTGTAAGCTTCAAAAATGGCAATATCACCTATAACAATGGCTTCGCCCGCCCCAAATTTAATATGAGCAGAAACAAGACCGCGTCTGGATTTATCACCATCGATCCAGTCATCCTGAATAAGCAGTCCCGAGTGGATAAGTTCAATGGCGGCGCAGACGGGAATAATTGAACTATTATTTTTTCCGCCATACATTTCATATCCCAATTTAACTAAAGCCCCCCGGATTTTTTTACCACCCAAAATATATTCTTTAAGATATGAGTAAATATCGACGAATTTTGGATCAAGTTTTGAACTCTCTGTAATTTTCTTTGTAAAGAAATCGCTGAAATATGATTCGAGTTGGGAGGAGAAATCGGCTAAATAGCTTTTCAGATCCATGACTGGATTATACGCTAACTAGTTTTTACAGTCATGCCTAGAAGCCACATGACAGCCTCTTTTTTGTATCTGCGGTCACCGCGCGAATTGATGCGGATAGGAACGAGTTTGCCACGCTTGCCCCAACGTTTAATTGTCAGAACTGAAACTCGCAAAACTGCAGCCACTTCTTTGACAGTGAGTAAGTCTGGAAGATCAGAAAGATTTAGTGTTGCCATTTGATACTGAAGATACCACTGTGATGCCAATGGTGTCAACGAGGAATATGTGTTACATTTTAATTATGCCTTTTTTACTCGCTTTGATGTTACTCGCCCAAACTTCTTCTTCTGGAGTAGCGGTCTCGGTCTCGTTACCTGAAACAACAATTGAAGATGGGAGCGTTATTTGCGCCAGCACAATTTGTACCAAGTCCTACGATCCATCAGTGATGGGAGTCTACACCGAGAATCCCTCTATTCTTTTAGAAAACACTACATTGATTGACGGCAAACCTGTGATTTCATCTGGGAAAGTTTATGTAAGGTTCGATGGGACTATCAAAAAGGGTGATTATGTTACGACTTCTGATAAACCTGGAGTAGCTACAAAAGCTACCAAAAATGGTTATGTCTTGGGAACCGCCCTCGAAGATTTTGACGGGCCGTCTGGTAAACTTCTGGTGGCATTGGGTATGCGTCCAGCAGTCCTAGCAACTGGAGCCTCTGACAATCTCTGGGAGGCGCTTCGACAAGGTCTCTCAAGTCTCTATCTCACCCCTCTGGCCGCCCTGCGTTATATTGCTGCCATGATTATTGTCATTGCTTCCTTTGTCTTGGGCTTTGCTTACTTTGGTCGGGTGGCCAAAAGTGGAGTCGAAGCAGTTGGCCGCAATCCCTTGGCTGGACGAACCATTGAACTAACGGTGATCTTAAATATTATCTTAACCATCGTCATTATGGGATCTGGACTATTACTAGCTTACATTATTTTGGTATTATAAATGTATGACAATTGAATTCTCACTCATCTTAGGTTTAGCAGCTGCACTCGCATTCCTGGTTTGGGAATATATTAGGCTGCATAAACTTTTTGAACAAACGCACAACACCCGAGCGCAAACCAATGAGGCAGTTCATCGTAAGGCCTTGGCAATTTTAGACGAAGCCCGAAACGAGGCTACAAAAATAATCAAAGAGGCTCGTGTTGGCGCTGTTGCTTACCGCGACAAACTAACCTCAAAAATGGAAGCAGCGCTTGATGGGGTTGCGAACCGGGAAATAAATGATTTTAAAAATGCTCTCGAAGCTGAGACTATAAATATCGAAAAAGCGGTTGGCCAAAAAATTGCCACTCGTTACGATGAAGTTAGAAAAGAAGTGGAAGCCTACAAAGCAAAGCAGATCGCCGGAGTTGATCAGAAAATCAACAAAGCCATTGTTGAGATCACTCAGAAATTGTTGAGTAAAACTATTAATGCCCGTGAACACCAAGATTTGGTGCTAAAAGCTCTGGAGGAAGCTCGTAGAAATGGACTATTTGACTAAAGACCAAGTTGATATTCTAAAACATGAGATTGATATACTTATGAATAGTAAGTATCAGTCAAAAACGAACGAGCTGGTGAGAGAAACGACACTCCAAGAATTGGAAAAAAGAAAAGGGGATCTCGAAAATTGGAAATTGGAAATTGAAAATTTGCGAGTGTTGGGATTGACGATCGCAAACGAACCAACACGAAGCAATGTGATGATTTATGGAGCATGGGTCAAAAAGAATATTGGTGAAGATGTAATTATGGATATAACCATAGACTCGAGGATTGTGGCTGGAGCCCAAATTGTTTGGAACGGAAAATATAAAGATTATGCTTACGTTCAAAGACTGCTTAGCTAAAACCGGAGAGATTGGATTTGTCGAGGAACTCATGCTCTCGGTGGCTTGCGTTTCCGGACTACCCGGAGCGCATTTGCGTGAACAAGTTTTGTTTGAGACGGGTCAGCGAGGCGAGGTTATTTCTCTCCACGCCCGAATTGCCGATGTTATGGTATTTTCTCGAGAACCACTACGCGTTGGAACTAGAGTTGTCCGAGTAGGGTATCAGTTTTCGATTTTAGCTGGCAAGCAAATGTTGGGGCGGATTATCGATCCTTTGGGAGAGCCTTTGGAGGGCGAAAAAGATTGGACGGAAAAAGATATGGAATGGCGGCCAGTAGACATCCGCCCAGGTGGCATTGCCACCCGCAAACGTATTTCTCGGGTTTTTGAAACCGGAGTGATATTGGTCGACTTACTCATTCCTTTGGGTCATGGTCAGCGCGAACTGGTCTTGGGAGATCGTAAGACTGGCAAGTCTCAGCTGTTGTGGCGGGCGGTCAAAACTCAGGTTAAAAAAGGTAATATCTGTATTTATGCGGCTGTGGGTAAAAAGAAAATGGAGATTCTGCAGACTTGGAATTTCCTCAAAGAGAGCGGGGCTATCTCGTCAACGGTCATGATTGCTTCTGGTTCCAACGATTCCAGTGGTGAAATCTTTTTGACACCATATACAGCCCTGACTTTGGCTGAGTACTTTCGAGATCAGGGGAAAGATGTGCTTCTGGTCATCGATGATATGACAACTCACGCCAAATATTATCGTGAACTTTCGCTTTTGTCTCGAAAGTTCCCTGGTCGCGACTCGTATCCGGGTGATGTTTTTCATATTCATTCAAAGTTATTGGAACGGGCGGGGAGTTTTGAAAAGGGTTCAATCACCTGTTTACCTCTCGCTGAAACTCAGATGGGTGATATGGCTGGCTATATTCAAACTAACCTGATGTCCATGACTGATGGCCACATTTACTTTGATACTAGCCTGTTTTTTGCGGGGCGCCGGCCTGCCATTGATCCTTTTTTGTCAGTTACCCGTGTTGGCAGGCAAACCCAGACGCCTTTGCAAAAAGATATTACCAAGAGATTGCTCCAAGCCCTGTCCGATTACGAAAAAACTTCCCGATTTGTTAAATTTGGGACTGAGCTGGGCGAGAACTCACGAGCGGTTTTGGATATGGGGGAAAAGATCTGGCAATTGTTTGATCAACCTATCAATGAAATAGTGCCATTACCTCTGGCACAGGTCTTGTTTGTTCTTTTGGCCATAGGCAATTTTGAACCCAAAAATACTCAAAAAGCCATTGAGAATTACGACGAGAAAAAGATTACTACTCTTTTGGATGGCTGTTCGACAGTTGACCAATTAATTGACAAAATTAATAAAGAGAATTTTAAATTATGACAAAAAAACAAATATCCGATCAGACGCGAGATTTACAAGGTCTAAAGAGTTTAGTTGAGACCTATGAAGAAGTGGCAGCGTTGCGGATGCAAGCTATTCGTAAACAAGTTTTGCAGGCTAGAGATTTTTTAGACGGGGTCTCTGGAGTCTTTGCCGACGCCAAGAGCAATGTCGAAAAAGGAGTTGACCTGACGACAATCTCGACTCTCAACCGCAATGGCCGGTCGGTGGCTGTCTTTGCTTCAGCCAACGCCGGACTTTATGGCGATATTATAAACAAAACTTATGATTTATTTCTGGAGTTTGTAATGAAACGAAAAGCCGATGCTGTAATTATTGGTCGTTTGGGAGTAAAAATAGTTTCTGAACGCAATCCAGAACTCTTGTACAACTATTTTGATTTTTCAGATGCAGGGCTGGATATGAGCAACTTAAATATGATCATGCGCTATCTGCTCCAATTTGAAAAAATCTACGTTTTCCATGGTAAGTACCGTAGTTTGGTTTTACAAGATCCGGTGGTGACTAGTATTTCTGGTGACGAAGCGACGACGGGCCTGCAAACTAGCGAGAAAAACTTGTATTTATTTGAGCCAGGGATTGCTGAAGTTTTAAAAATGTTTGAGCAAGAAATTATGACGACACTATTTCAGCAATCAATGCACGAGGGACAACTGGCTAAGTTTGCGTCTCGTTTATTCCATCTCGACTCCGCTTCGGAAAGCATCGATAATAGTTTAGGAAAGCTGCGAATTACAGCTCGCAAAGTGGCTCACAATATGAATGCTAGAAAACAGTTAAATACTATTTCTGGAGTAAGTTTATGGGCATAGTTACTGGAATTTTTGGTCCAATTGTAGAGGTGGAGTTTTTGGACAATCCGCCGGCAATTTTGGACTTTTTGATCAATGAAGCCGAGGGAGTGCGTCTGCAAGTCTATTCTTCGTCTAGAAAAGATGCCTATTACTGTCTGCTGCTGTCGGGAACCCCCAAGGTTTACCGGGGGATGAAGATGGTCAATACCAACGCCCCCCTAACTATTCCTGTGGGAGCTGAGATTTTGGGTCGGGTAATTAATATTTTTGGCAGCCCGGTCGACGGAAAAGGCGATATCAAAACTCAAGAGAGCAAAAGTTTGTATCATGCCTCACCTGGATTTGCCCATATCCAATCCAAACAAGAGATCTGGGAGACAGGAATTAAGGTCATCGATATGTTTTCGCCACTTCTCAAAGGGGGAAAGATGGGCCTGTTTGGAGGAGCTGGTGTGGGAAAGACTTTGCTACTGTCGGAAATTTTGCATAACGTCGTAGGTGATGGCTCAAATGAAAACGTTTCGGTCTTTGCCGGTGTGGGTGAACGTACTCGCGAAGGTCATGAATTGGTTGAAGAACTGGGCGAGCGGGGAGTTTTGAGCTCAACTGCGCTGGTCTTTGGAGCCATGGGTGAAAATGCGGCAGTCAGATTTTTGACAGCTTTAGCGGGGGTAACTGTGGCCGAGCATTTTCGAGATGTGATGCACAAAAATGTTCTCTTTTTCATTGATAATGTTTTTCGTTTTGCTCAGGCTGGCAATGAAATGGCAACCCTCATGAATACCATTCCTTCTGAAGACGGTTATCAAGCGACGTTAGCTTCGGAAATGGCTGGCTTTCATGAGAGATTGGTCTCAACAGACACCGGAGTAGTCTCGGCCATTGAAGCTATTTATATTCCCTCAGATGATATTTTGGATCATGGAGTGCAATCGATTTTTCCATATCTCGATTCGGTGGTCACTCTTTCCCGTCAAGTTTATCAAGAGGGAAGATTGCCGGCTGTTGATGTCCTGACTTCTGGGTCCTCAGCTCTGACAACTGGTGTCGTTGGCAAACAACATTATCAAACAGCCATCAAAGCCCAAGCCATGCTTAAGCAGGCAGAAGGACTGGAAAGAATGGTCTCTTTGGTCGGTGAATCAGAACTTTCAGCCGAAAATCAATTGTTATATAAACGGGCCAAAAAACTCAAAAACTTTATGACCCAAGCTTTCTTTGTGGCTGCGACCCAAACTGGTCGCCCGGGTAAATTTGTTTCTGTGACTGATACTGTGACTGATGTCTCGAATATTATGGATGGTAAGTATGATTCGGTACCTGAAGAGAAGTTTCTTTATATAGGATCGGCCAGGGAGATTAAATAATTATGCTTAGCGTGCAGGTTCGAGACAGAGAAGGAATAAAATTTGACGGACAGGCTGAGATCTTATCATCGGTCAACGGTGTAGGACCGTTTGATGTTTTGTCAGGGCACGCCAATTTTATCTCGCTAATCCGTAAACGGGTGACTATTGTCGAAAGTGGTGGTAAAAAGACAGAATTTAACCTACAATCAGGCGTAATACATATTTTAAAAAATAAATGTTTAGTTTTTATAAATTAGGTAACGGTATTCGAGTGATGTTGGTTCCCATGCACGATGTTCAAAGCGTTTCTTTGGGTTTGTATATGCGTGCCGGAACTCGAGACGAGACTCCTGAGATAAATGGTATTGCTCATTTCTTAGAACACATGGTATTTAAGGGAAGTAAAAACTATCCCACATCCGACGATCTGACTATTTTAGAGGCGACTGGGGGTTACAAAAACGCAGGCACAGCCCAAGAATACACTGTCTTTGAGGCAAAACTACCCAGTGATAAACTAGATCTTGGTTTATCCGTTCTATCCGATATAATCCTGAATCCTCTGCTTAAATCAGATGATTTAGAGAACGAAAAAAAGACCATTTTAGAGGAAATAAATAGAAGAAACGACCAAAGTGAAGAGTTGGTTACCGAGAATTTTTATCTTATGCGTTATAAGAACTCATTAACAACCCTAGGGACTGAAAAAAGTGTTAAATCCCTTCACAGAGACCAGTTTATATCCTTCTGGCAGAAAAACTACAACTCTGCTAACTTATTAATTTGTATCTCGGGAAAGTTTGATAAGCCGGATCTAGAAAAATATTTCGGTCATTTACCATTTAATCATTCAACCATTTGGGATAAACCAGAAATAATCCCAGGTCCTATGATAGATGTTATCGAGAGGCCAACAGATCAACAAGTGCAATTAACTTTGGGTGGAGAAGCCTTTGCCATGAACGACTCGAGAAGGTTTGCTTTAACCGTCTTGTTTAGAGTCCTAGATTTTGGCCTATCAGGGCGCTTATTTAAAGCTACCCGGGTTGACCGTAATTTGGTCTACAACATTCACGCCGGAGCCGATTTGGATGTCGATCATGGATCTTGGCTGGTAACTGCAGGGGTTTCTAAGCAAAATTTAAGTGAATTATTGTCTGTGATACTTAAGGAACTTAAGTTACTTAGGGACGAACCACTTAAGGACTCAGAATTGGCTGATGCCAAGGAAAAAGTCCGAGTCCCGCTCCTGTTTTCTCTGGAGTCACCCATGTCTCAGATGGAATTTTACGCTCAACAAGGCCTATTTAGGCCTGACGAAATTCTGACTCATGTCGAGGCTGTCAAAAAAATAATGGCAGTGACATCTGAAGATGTGCAAAATGTCGCGAAAGACCTGTTTACTACTAAAAATCTCTATTTGAGTCTAGTTGGACCAGTCAAGGAGGAAGAAAAATTGGCATTGCAAGAAGTGTTAAAATGTTAGTATGGATGCAAAAGTATTGGATTATCGGATAATAATTGAGCCTGAGAAATATAAGGATGGCTCCGTTGTGTATGTGGCCCATTGTCCGACTTTGGGGATCTCTGACTATGGTGATTCGGTCGAAGAGGTTATGGAAAGTATTAAAGATGGGATTAAATTGGCCGTAGAATCCTTGGTTTCTGAAAAACAGGAAGTTCCCATCGATGAAGTTTCTGATCAGATCATTACCACAGCCAGAATAAATTTTCCTATGGGTCTGAGCTATGCCTAAACTGCCCACCAATATTAAAGGAAAAGATTTGATAAAAACGTTAGAAAAATTTGGTTTTACCCAAACTGGTGGTAAAGGAAGTCATATTCGCCTAAAACATGCGGATGGTCGATGGACTCAAGTGGCTGTTCACCCCAAACCTATTCCATCGGGTACATTGAGAGCCATTTTGAGGCAATCAAAACTGACGGTTGAGGATTTGGGTAAGTAATTGTACAATTCCTCTGGTATGAAAGGATTAGAATTTCCAATAGTAAGCACAAAGGTTAGGGGGTTGAAACGCAAGTTCGATTTGTCTGACCTAAAAGACCGTAAAGTATATTTCAATGCCAAAGCTGGCGATGAGATCAAAAAAATAAAGAAATATCTCACCAAAAATACTTTTATGGCTTTCTTCATGGGCAAAAAGAATGCTGGTAAAGGGACTTACTCTGGACTGCTAAGAGAAATCTTTGGAACTGAAAAAATCGCAACAGTTGGGGTGGGTGATTTGGTTCGTGAGGTGCACAGTAGCTGGAAAGAGTATTCCAAAACCAAAGAATATGAATATGCCAAGAAGAATTATCGAGGTTTTATATCCTGGGATGAGGCAGTAGAACGATTGCATGGACGCAGTACAAGCTCACTTTTACCGACAGAATTTATTTTGGCAATTGTAAAAGCCAGACTAGAAAAAATTGGACGAAAAGCCATATTTGTCGATGGTTTGCCTCGAGAAATGGATCAAATATCATATTCACTCTATTTTAGAGACCTAGCAAATTTCAGAGATGATCCGGATTTCTTTCTGATGATCGATATTCCTATGAGTGTCATCGATGAAAGACTCAAGTATCGTGTAGTTTGTCCCAAATGTAAGGCCTCACGAAATATTAAGCTATTAGTCACCAAAGATGCCAGATTTAATACTGAAACTGGGAAATTTGATCTCTATTGTGATAATCCAGACTGCAAAGGTACAAAAATGCTTCCCAAAGAAGGTGATGACTTGGGTATCGATCCCATTAGACCAAGACTTGAGAAAGATGAAGAGCTGATTAAGAAAGCTCTGACACTTCATGGTATGCCAAAAGTCTTATTGAGAAATCATGTACCAGCTCTAGAAGCTCTTAAATATTACGATGATTACGAACTGACTCCGGAATATGTTTTAACCCAAGATAAGAAGTCTGACAAAGTTTTGGTTGAAGAAAAACCATGGACAGTGCCTGATGATAATGGTATTAGTTTAGACTCAAAAAATAAATTATTTGGTTTTGTTAAAGGTGTTAAGGATAAGAACCCGGGGGTCAGAGTAAAGACATTTGCTACGGCGATATTTAGAAAATTATCAAAAAGTGCAAAAAAGAAACTAGTAGATGAGTTCTTTGAAGCTACTGGCTTATTTTTTAACATTATTTCCCAAGAATTAGAGAATTTTTATCTAGAAACGGCGTTAACTAGTAAATGCAATATTTCTGAACCAGTGCTCTTAATTAACATTGGTGGTGGTTCAACAGAGTTGGTGGTTTTGAAAGATAAAAAAGTTTTAGAAAGAAAGAATATTGATCTTGGAGTTGGTACTATTAACACAAATTATGCCAACATTAACGAGACGCTTTCAGGAACATCCCTTGAGACAATAATTTCTGAAGTTGAATCTAAGCTTCCTGAGCTTGAGAACAAACCTAAAATAGCATTTTATTCAGGTGGAGAGCTCAGGTATATGCAATTAGCAGGATATCCATTAAAACAAAATACTTTGTTTGCAGATAAAGATCATCCAAATGTAATCACATTCGATGGGCTGTCTTCAAAGAATGCTGAAATATATAAATCTATTGAACTGAAAACCCTCGAATCTTTGATGCCAGAAAATCCCAAATGGATGCATGGAGCTAGGGGCTGTTCGGCTATTGCCCAAGCTATCTGTAAAAAATATGAAATCGAGACCATAATTCCTTCCAACTCAAATTTGATAGATGGAGTCATTAGACAGGAATACAGATCAGTTGTTTTGAGCGGAAGCTTTCGAAAGCATTTAGAGTTTATATTGAAGATACGAACCGAACTTGTTAGTAATAACGTCTTAGTTTTAAGCCCAAGATTTACTGAACCAAAGAATCCAGGCGAAACGTTTGTAGTATTTTCTGGAGAAGAAGGACAATCTCCATTGTCCCTTGAGAGACACCATCTAGATTCGATTGATAATGCTGATGCGCTAATAGTCTGTGATCCTGAAGGGTATGTTGGTGCTTCGGCTTTAATAGAAATTGGTTATGCAAATGAATTGGGTAAAAGAATAATTTTTGCTCAAAAACCTGAAGAATTTATGCTCAATACTCTTCCAGCAGAAGTGGGATTGTAATAAAAGATCCCATAGTAGAAGCCACTGAAATTGTAGATAAAAAAGTACTCAATTTTTATTTTGCCCATTGACAGTCATTTGTTGGCATGTCATTAATATAATATGGCTTCTGAAAAAAAGTTAAAAAATCAAAAACAACCGATAGTAAAAGTTGACCTCAAGACCCAATGGCAGAACTTTTTGAAAGTATTTACAACCTTCTTTCTAGTTGGCGGAGATTTGATCTAATCCGAAAGCAATAGAGGATAAATATTTTCTGGTTCAGGACTGTTTCCTTCCACAAAGATTTTGTATTCGCACTTAAAATAAGCCAAAATTTCCTCTGGTTTTATCCAACTTTTATTCCTAACGCGTAAATATTCTGGATATGACGAGTGCATGTAAGTTTGCAAGGCTCGGCCTTGCAAGAGATCTAAGGGGTTTCGGTGAATATAGCGAGAAAGCCAAAGTAGTTGTTCCCCAGAGGTTACCGACACTGCTTTGTATAAATCTTGAAAGAGTGGGCCTATACGTTTGTATTTGCGATTAAAATACATGCAATATCTGGTAAATAATGAGTTGGAAAATTTATCGATCGCATTTGCTGTGGTCTGATAAATCAGAAAATGGAAGTGATTTGGCATAAGACAATATGCAAGTAGATTGATTTCATCTGAAAAATTATTGAGTCGTAGGAGCTTTCTTGCAGTATCTTTTTCTTTTGGATTTCCATTGCCCAGGAGATCGTTTAAATGATTCAAGTCTTTGGGCAGGAGATATGTTTCTAGATACGAATTGAATACATTATAATCTTGCTCATCCAGAAAAATAGGTCTTTTCTCTACGCCTCGATTATAGAGATGGTAGTATGAGTTTGCTAAATATTCCTTAGTTCTATTTTTGGCAGGCATATTGGTTTGCAAGGCTCGGCCTTGCAAGGTGTGCTCTCAGATGGAATTGAACCATCATCGTACCCTTAGGACGGGTCTACTCTATCCGTTGAGCTATGAGAGCAATGATACAATTATACATAATCGGGGTGTAGTGTATCGGTAACACGCTGGGTTCGGGACCTAGAAACAGAGAGTTCAATTCTCTCCACCCCGACCATTATCGCAGGCTGACAGCGTAGAGATTGGGGATAGTTACTGGATTGCCAGTGAGATTTGTCAGAATGAGCATTTGTTTGGAAGAGGGGTAAGGGGCGACAAAGCCATTTTCCATAGGTCCAGTATAAACAGTAGTGGAGTTGGTTCCGTCGTATTCCATGATAATTATCTTTTTGTTTTGAACACAAATTAAGTGATTTGAATCTGAAAACCAGTCGCAATTTTCGACTTTGAAGTTTCGATCTTCTTCCAGATCGTAAACATACGAGTTTCCAGGTTTCAGGGTTCTGGATTCAGATTGAGTATTAGAACCAGGCAGCTGAGGAATGAGATTTTCGGGAATGCTGGCCGAAGCTGTGGCTGTGTACAGGATTTTATTTTCTCGAGGCGACCAGATCAATTGTGAACTAGAAGTCGCTAAAATATTTTTTAGGGCTATCGGTAGTAATTCAGTATTACGAGCTAGTTTGATATCTTTTGTGGTAGACCATTCTTTTTGTAACCCCTTCAAGTCAAAAACGGGCTGAGCTTCTTGTTTGGCCAAATCGACAAGATAAGCCGAAGGCGTAGACATTAATAATATTTGTTTATTATCGGGTGACCATTTTAGATCATAGATCTTAGATCCTAGATTTTGGATGAATTTACTTTCTCGGTTAAGTAAACCAAGTGCAGATTCGGAGAGATCTAAAGTATAAAGCTTGTTTTCAGATAGGTAGGCAATTCTTGAGCCGTCACTTGATAATGTGGGTAGGGTTGCTCCTGAAAAAGTGACTGAGCGCATGGAGGGCACAGTGGGAAACAATAATGGGCCAGTCCGAGTAACCACTTCGGGCTCGATTTTGAGAGTTTTTTCCCAAGGGGCAAAACCATCTTTTTTGATTTTGACCTGATAGACACCCGGTGTTAGGTTGAGAGTAGTATCTGTTGCAGTTTTCAGCTCACCGTTGACATAAACTGAGGCCCCAGTGGGAAGGGAGGTGGCAGACAGTAATCCTGTAGCTTGTAAAGTCTGTAATTTCAGGCTAAAACGGTAACCGCGAGCAAACAAAATGACTGCTATTGTGGCAGTTGGTACTAGTATCAGGGACAGTAAAAATAGTAGAATGCGAGTACGCATATTTAGTTAATTTTAACATTTTTATGTTTAATAAAAGAATAGGAATCGATTTGGGAACTGCAAACAGCCTGGTCTATGTGGCCGGCCAGGGAATAGTTCTCAATGAGCCAACTGTCGTGGCCATGGCTGCCGATGACAATCGGGTAGTGGCTGTCGGTAACGAAGCCAAAGAGATGCTAGGCCGAACTCCGGGAAATATTATAGCCAGCAGGCCGATGCGCGATGGTGTGATTGCCGATTATATGGTGACTGAAGCCATGCTTAAATATTTTATTCAAAAAGTTTGTGGCAAAATATTTTTGTTCAAGCCTGAAGTGATGATTTGTGTGCCATCGGGCGCCACCCAAGTCGAACAACGTGCAGTTTTGGACGCAGCCATTTCTGCGGGAGCAAAAACTGCCTATCTTATTGAAGAGCCTTTGGCTGCTGCTATTGGAGCCAAATTACCAATTGCGGCAGCATCGGGGAACATGATTATAGATATTGGTGGAGGCTCGGCTGAAGCAGCTGTCATCTCACTTGGGGGAGTTGTCGTTCACAAAAGTGTCAGAGTTGCCGGCAACAAAGTTGACGAAGCTATAACCAGTTTTATGCGTAAGAAACACAATCTATTTATTGGCGACACCACAGCTGAAGATGTAAAAATAACTATTGGTTCGGCAATTATTTTGCAAAAAGAAGAAGCTATGGAAGTCAAAGGCCGAGACACTGTAAGCGGATTGCCCAGGGCAGTTACAGTTTCATCCACAGAAGTAACAGAAGCCATTCGTCCGGTCCTAGTGCAAATTGTAGGGGCTGCCAAAGGGGTTCTCGAAGAGACTCCACCAGAACTTTCATCAGACATTATTGATAAAGGAATTGTTATGAGTGGGGGGACGTCAACGCTGCGAAATTTTGATAAATTTATGACAGAAATGACGGGGGTCCCTTGCCATGTAGCTGAAGAGCCCTTGATGTGTGTGGCCCGAGGCACGGGAGTTGCTCTGGAAAACCTCGATTTGTACAAAAAATCGATAACTAAGAAGTAGTTTTTATTTTTAAGACCATTCGTCCCGCTGAGCGTGACTGCATGGTCGATGGGTTTGGCAGGGGCGGCCTGCAGGCCGCCCTATTTTTCTCCTCCCTGACCATGCAGGCTTTCAAGTGCCCTTTGGGCAAATCTAGCAAACCCTTTGGGAGTGCATTTGCGGATTCCGAATGGTCATTTTCCCAACTCTTGACATTACTTCTGTAACAACTATATTGTAATTATGGCATTGACAAAAGGTGACTTAAAATCAATAGAGAACTTATTGGAAAAAAAACTGGATGAAAAACTAGATGAGAAGTTTGTGGATCATTTGACTTTATTGGAGAAAAGACTAGATAAGAAAATGGATATAAGATTTGATGAGGCGGATGAGAAGTTAGATGAGAAATTGGCCAAAATTAACGATTTTGTCGAATTCGCAGAGCCTGCAATAAAAGCTTTGTTGACTCTCGAGAATCTTCATCCAATCGGTGTTCATGCTCATGTAAGTTAAACATTTTGTCATACATTGGTCATACCATAGTCACTCAATAGGCATTCAATTGTATGACTACTGAATGCCAACCGTATGCCCATTGAATGACATGGCCATCTAGTTACTTGGTCTCTTACTCGGTCCCTGAACTTTTCCTCCACTGCGCAAGCGATTTGCCGCACTGCCATTGTGAATAATAGTTATCCCTTGATCATCGGTACCGACCACAATATAAGCTCCATCTTTGGATACTGCCACAGAATTAATGTCGTTATCAACTATCAACGGATCTGTCGTTGATTCATCATAGGTTTTGTCGGTGACATCGCCCCTTAACAAAACTCTGGATAATATCCCGTCATCGGCGCCGGTGGTATTTGTGCCTGCAAATATATATTGGTCGCTGGCCGCCACTCCCTTGACCACATTGATACTTCCAGCCAACTGATTGACCGTATCCGAGGCCAGCTTAACCCGGTATTTGTTATTTTTAGCTTCAAGACCTGAAACATAGAGTTGTTGGATTTGGGTGGTGGTCAAGATTATTGATGTGGTAAATATTTCATCGGCTGTTCCCGCCCAAT
>CAYHWU010000004.1:0-27160 GCA_964360495.1 uncultured Gammaproteobacteria bacterium | reverse complement strand
TGAAAGAGTATTTGCCAACAGTATACCTCTCCCTGCTGAAGCTTCCCTCTCCTAATTCGATTCTGTCGAATCGCTTTAGCCAAGTAGGAGAGGGATCGAGGGTGAGGTATTTTGGCATTCAAATTTTAAATTACATCCTGTTTGTTTTACAATATTTATATATGAAATCAAAGATGACTTCTGAGCGAGTCGGTCTAGGCTACGCCTTTTTTCATCCTGGGTCTTGACAATAGTTGTATTGATTTGTAAACTAGCGGTTGATTAATATGAGTGCCAAGATTAAACCCACACCAGGATACGTTCTGATAGAACCCACTGAACAAGCAGCTCAAACAGCTGGAGGAATTTATTTACCAGACAACGCCAAAGGGGATAAGCCCCAGACTGGCCGCGTCTTGGCTGTTGGTGGCAAAAAATCTCCAGTAAAAGTGGGTGACAAAGTTTATTACAAAAAATGGGGCGGAAACGAAGTAAAGATCGAAGGAAAAGAATATTTGTTTGTTAAATTTGAAGATGTCTTAGGAACCTATGGCAGCTAAACAATTAAAATTTGGTGACGATGCTCGCAAAGCTTTGGTCAATGGCATAAATATTTTAGCTAGAGCCGTGACTACAACCCTTGGACCTCGTGGTCGCAATGTGGCTCTAGACAAAAAATGGGGAGGGCCGTCTGTGGTTCACGATGGAGTATCAGTCGCCAAAGAAATTGATTTGGCAGATCCCTTTGAAAACATGGGGGCGCAATTGGTAAAGCAGGCTGCTAACAAAACCAATGATGCAGCAGGGGACGGCACGACAACTTCCACAGCCTTGGCTGCGGCTATTGTAAACCTTGGTATGGAAAAAATTGGCAAGGGTGCCAACCCCATGTCTGTCAAAAGAGGAATTGATCGGGGAGTGGAAGCCATGGTTTCTGAAATCAAAAAAATCGCCAAACCAATCAAAGGTAAAGAAGAAATTTCTCAGGTAGCTACTATTTCAGCAGGGGACGTTGAGATTGGAAACAAAATTGCCGAAGCTCTGGAAAAAGTTGGACGCGATGGAGTAGTGACAGTTGAAGAAGGCAAAAGTTTGACGATTGATATTGAATACACCGACGGCATGGAGTTTGATAAAGGTTACGCTAGTCCATATTTTGTAACCGATCCAGCCAAGATGGAAGTAGAAATAGAAAATCCATATATATTATTAACTGACAAAAAAATCACATCGATTCAAGATTTATTGCCTTTCTTGGAGAAGTTTATTAAAGTTTCCAAAAATCTAGTGATCATCGCCGACGATATCGAAGGCGAAGCCCTGGCTACTTTGGTTGTCAACAAGCTCCGGGGAGGCTTTAATGTCCTGGCCGTCAAAGCTCCTGGGTTTGGCGATAGGCGAAAGAGCATGCTTGATGATATTGCAGTTTTGACTGGGGGAACTGTAATTTCTGAAGATACTGGCCGAGCATTTGAAAATATTGAAGTCACCGATTTGGGGAAAGCCGCCAAAGTTTGGGCAGACAAAGATGTTTGTCGGATTATTGACGGTAAAGGCGATAAAAAAACTATTCAAGCTCGCATTTCTCAAATTAAAACAGAAATGGATAAAGTGACATCGGACTACGACAAAGAAAAACTTAGTGAGAGACTGGCTAAACTTGCAGGGGGCGTAGCTGTCATTCATGTAGGAGCTGCAACTGAAGTAGAAATGAATGATCGCAAAGAGCGCGTCAAAGACGCTGTTGGGGCTACCAAGGCTGCTATTGAAGAAGGCATTGTTCCCGGTGGAGAAGTGACTCTCCTCAAAGCCAGTCGAGCACTAGACACTCTCAAAGTTGACGATGAAGAAAAGATTGGCTTAGATATTTTGCGCTCAGCTTGCGAACAGCCATTTAGTTGGCTTCTCAAAAATTCGGGACTTGATGCTGATAAACTTTTGACATCTGTAAAATCATCTAAAGATGATGATTTTGGTGTCAATGTGGCCAGTGGGGAAACTGGCTCGATGTTTAAATTTGGAATTATTGACCCAGCCAAAGTAACTCGTTCGGCTCTTCAAAACGCTGCTTCCTGCGCCACCATGATACTTACTACTGAATGTCTAGTCACCGAGATTCCAGAAGAAAAGAAACCCGTTGCTCCAGCTACCCCTGGCATGGGAGAAGACTACTAAGTGCTAAAATAGCATAATGGATAAACATAAGAAGTTCCATATTGGAATTAAAGCCTTAATTACAAACTCGGAAGGTAAAATATTGTTGCTTCAGGTTAACGTAGATAAACTAAAAAATAAAGATTTGGGTGCTTATTGGGACATTCCTGGAGGAAGAATAGAACAAGGCGGAAGTGTTGAAGAAACACTAAAAAGGGAAATGTTAGAGGAAACTGGAATAAAAGAGACGGTGGATTTTTCTTTCTTTCATGCATCAATCGCAAATATTGAAATACCGACTGAAGACGGCGTGGTAGGACTTGCTCTGTTTGTTTATAAAGTAAAAGTAAAAGATGGAGTCGAAATCAAAATCAGTGATGAACATATTAAGTACGAATGGTTTACTCCAAAAGATGCAGCAGAGTTATTAAAGGTTAAATTTCCTCATGACTTTACCGACAGACTATTGGAATAGTGCTCATCAAAAATATACACAAAGTTAGTCAATAGTGAGCAGGGGAGAAATGTCTTGATTTGGAGACTTCTCTCCTCCTCTTAACCTACTCTCCCAAGTTATGGAGCCTCCGCAGTAGTGGGACCGACTCAAATGGCAACCAATTTTTGTGGGCTGGTTGTTTTCTCGGCTCGTCAGAAATTACCCGCCGGAGTGCTACTCAACCTTGCAGTACTTTGCTTAGCCTTACGGCATTTAAGAAAGGATCAGCTTGTCTTTCCACCCACAATTCATTAGTTGTCATTGTATGACAATAATAAAAAATCATTTCATTGTCAATAGGCAATTTGAATAAATAGTTGACAAGTGTATTACATAGTAATACAATTCAGATGTGATTATTCGAGTAAAAGAGTTGGTTTGGGACGAATTTAATTCCTCTCATATTCAAAAACATTCGGTAACTACAGAAGAAGTTGAATCGATTTGTTCGAAAAAAGTAACGGCATGGTCAACTTATTCAAACCGTTATTTAATTATAGAACGTACTATTAAAGGACGATTACTAACAATAGTTCTTGTCCAAAAATCTAAAAACACATTTTATGTAGTTACTGCTAGAGACACTAGCCGTAAGGAAAGGGGGTGGATCAAAAATGACTAAGAATAAAATTCCAAAATTTAAATCACATACTCAAGAAGCGGTATTTTGGGACTCACATGACGCCACTGATTATTTTGACCCCAAGCAAAAAGTGGTATTAAATTTTTCTAAGGCTCAAAATAAAAAGGAGAGTATTCTGACTGTTCGTCTTCAGCCTCTTTTAAAAGTTAAGCTCAATTCGATTGCTCAAGACATGGGGACCCAATCATCTACCCTGGCTCGAATGTGGTTGATGGAGAAGCTTAAGACAATGGGCGTAATATGATGGTATCATTAATTAATGCTCAAGAGGATTAAAACTGTCTCGTGTTTGGGATATGCCGACGCTATTCCAGGCGAAAAACTCTATCAAGACGCCTACGATGTGGGTGAAGCTTTAGCCAAAGCAGGATTTATTGTGGCCAATGGTGGCGGACCTGGGGTAATGCGAGCAACCACAGAAGGTGCTAAAAAAGCCAAAGGACATACCATTGGTGTAACTTTCTATCCCAAAGATGTAGCCAATTTTGAAGGCCGTGATAAAAATAATCAGTTTGATGAAGAAATCAAAACCGATGATTATTTAACCAGAACGCTTAAACTTTTGGAAATTGCTCAGGCCTATGTGATTTTTAAGGGGGGGACAGGGACCATCTCTGAATTTGGTATGGCTTGGGGACTAGCCCGTTTGTATATGGGTCATCATAAACCCCTAATATTGTATGGAAAATTTTGGGAAAATATTATGGCCACCTTTATGGCCAATATGCGCATGCGCCCCGAAGAATTTCAGGTCTATCGCATAGCGACCACTCCCGAAGAGGTAGTGGAATCACTAGAAGTCTTTGAATTTATGCTTAAGCATGATCACAAAGCTTTTAATCCTGCCGAAAAAGCTTTTCAGATATGACCGATCTTTCAGAAATTGCCAACAAGATCCGTGAAGATATAATCGCCATGCTTGTGGCAGCAGGTTCTGGACACAGTGCAGGGCCACTGGGAATGGCCGATGTTTTTACCGCCATCTATTTTTCCCAAGCCTTAAATTTAAACCCAAAGAATCCTTGGGACCCCAATCGCGACAGAGTATTACTAAGTAATGGCCATATCTGTCCAGTTTGGTATGCGACATTGGCTAGAGCTGGTTACTTTAACCATGATGAAATTTTAACTTTGCGAAAAATCGGAACCAGACTTCAAGGTCATCCTCATTACCGAGAACTTCCTGGGGTGGAGAACACCGGTGGCCCTTTGGGCCAAGGATTATCCCAAGCCATTGGTGTCACTTTGGCTGGACAGATTAATAATGCTGATTATCGAACAATTTGCCTGATGTCCGATGCGGAATTGCAGGAAGGTCAAAATTGGGAAGCCATCATGTTTGCTGGCAAAAATAGTTTGTTTCGCTTAACTGCCATTATTGACCGCAACAATATCCAGATTGATGGTTTTACTGAAAATGTTATGCCTCTTGAACCTCTGGCTGATAAATTTAAAGCATTTAACTGGTCAGTCATTGAAGTTGATGGTCACAATATTGCTGAAATTATAAATGCCATTAACAAAGCCAAAGCCATCTTCGAAAACCCAACCGTGATTATTGCTCACACCATTCCTGGTAAAGGCGTCGATTTTATGGAAGGTGATTACACTTGGCACGGCAAACCACCAAATTGGATGGATGCGGTGGAAGCCCTGCGAGACTTGCGTACACTTGGAGGTAAAATAAATTATGAATAATTTGGCAACTCGTGAGGGATATGGAGAAGCTCTCGTGGAGCTGGGTGAACAAAACAAAAATATTGTTGTTCTTACAGCTGATCTTGCTGACAGTACCAAAGTTTCCGACTTTGCCAAGAAATTTCCTGAGCGATTTATAGAGTGTGGTGTAGCAGAACAAAATATGGCCGGCATTGCTGCAGGTCTTGCTGCCGCTGGCAAAATTCCTTTTATTTCTTCTTATGCAGTATTCTCGCCTGGGCGAAATTGGGATCAGATCCGAGTTTCCATATGCTACTCCAATTTACCAGTCAAGGTGATAGGTTGCCATGCTGGTCTTTCAGTTGGGCCTGATGGAGCTACACACCAGGCGCTGGAAGATGTGGCCATGATGCGGGTCCTGCCAAATATGACGGTGGTTGTGCCATGTGATGCTGGGGAGGCAAAGCAGGCAACGCTGGAAATCGCAGGCATTGCCGGTCCTTGTTATTTGCGATTAACCCGGGAGAAGACGCCAGTTATAAATTGTTCTTTTACTCTGGGAAAAGCAGAGATCTTGGAAAACTTTGGTTACGATGTTGCTCTGGTTGCCTGTGGACCATTGGTTTATCAAACACTTCTTGCTGCAAGAGAACTCAATGATGAAGGAATTAAAACTATGGTGATCAACAATCACACCATAAAACCACTAGATAAAATAACACTTCTAAAAGCTGCTCGCGATTGTGGGGCTATTGTCACTGTCGAAGAGCACCAGATGGCTGGGGGAATGGGCTCTGCAATCTCTGAACTATTAGCCATGAACTATCCTACCCCAATGGAATTTGTAGGTATGCCAGATCATTTTGGGGAATCAGGCCAGCCAGAGGAACTACTTGCCAAATATGGGATGTCTACGAGTAAAATAAAAGAAGCAGTTAAAAGAGCGATTTCTCGGAAGGTGGTGATTATTAATGGCAGCTAAAAAAACAATGACAGCAAAACAATGTGAAGCTTGTGGATGTACCTGTTCTGGTAAGTGGGCAACCGCCGCTTGGGCATTACTCCTCCTCGGAGGCCTAGGTCACATGCTACCTACTCAGATGGGACCAGTACTTGGATATAGTCTTTATGGAGTCTCGGTCCAAATGGTAGTTGGTGTCCTTTCCGTTGTCGCAGCTTTATATTTCTTACTCGGAAATGAGTAATCCTGGGTGATATACTTATTTCATGAAACAATTTCTACTGGCCTATGATCAAGGGTTTGAGCATGGGCCGGTAGATTTTAATGATGACAATGTTGACCCCCAGCAAATAATTGATATTGGAGAAAAAGCCGGAGTATTTACAGGCATTATTTATCACGAAGGCATTGCCGAAAAATATAAAACGACTTTACCGTTAATAATTAAGTTGAATGGCAAGACAAAATTGCACCCCGATGAGGATCCTTATTCTCCACAACTCTGCACAGTCGCCAAAGCGATCGAACTAGGAGCCAAATCGGTCGGTTACACCATTTTTGTGGGCAGTGAGCATGAAGCAAAAATGATGCAGGAGTTTTCAGCAATCGAAGACGAAGCTCATAAAAATAATTTAGGCGTAATTGCTTGGATGTACCCCAGAGGTAAATCAGTTAAGGGTCAAGAAACTTCAAAAGATATTGTGGCCTATGCTGCCAGACTCGGACTCGAATTGGGAGCCGATTATGTCAAAGTCCCATATACCGGAAATGTCGAAAGCTTTTCTTGGGTAGTGAAGGCTGCTGGCAAAACTGGAGTTCTCGCTCAGGGTGGGACTAAAAAAGAAGAAGCAGAATTTTTAAAAGAAGCTGAAGAAATTATGTCCGCTGGTGCATTAGGTATGGCAGTGGGACGAAATATATGGCAAAGCAAAGAACCTGTTGAATTATCTAAGAAATTAGCGCAGATTATATTCAAATGAAATACCATTGTCTCTCACTTGGTCCCGCTCGAATGGATGTTTTTGTAAAATTGCCAGAAGATTCTGTGGCTGAAAAATGTTCGATCGATAGAAAGAGATGTATCATCGAAATGGGTTTTGGTGAAAAGATTTCTGTCCAAAGTGTCGATTTTGCCATTGGTGGAAATGCTGGTAACAACGCTGTGGGTTTGGGGCGATTGGGTCTGAGCACTGCTCTAATCTGCGCTATGGGGGATGGTTGGATGGACAACCAAGCAAAAAATGTTTTAAAGGAAGAAAAAGTAGAAACAAAATATATTGAAATCAACAAAGGTCAAAATGGCTTTGGTGTCGTCATTAATTACCAAGAAGAAAGAACAATTCTCTCATATTATCCCGATGCTTTGTGTTGTTTCCCAGAGGATCCTGAACTTGCTGCTGACTGGATGTATCTAACATCGATGGGTAAGGGTTATGAAGACTTTTATGGTCAAGCCTTAGAGTGGTCAAAACCACACAACACTAAAATTGCTTTTAACCCAGGAACCAGGCAAATTAAAGACGGTTTAGACAAAATTGGCCAAGCTCTTTCTCAGACTGAGATTTTGTTTGTAAATCGTGAAGAGGGTAATGATTTGCTCAAAACTGATTTAGGTTGTCCGGAACTAGCCAGAGAGTTGGCCAAGCATGGACCAAAAATAGTTGTGGTGACCAATGGACCTGAAGGGGCCTATTGTTTTGATGGAAAAAAAGATTATTTTGCACCAGTCATCGACGCCCCAGTAGTTGAACGCACTGGAGCGGGGGATGCCTTTGCGGTTGGTTTTATGGGAGGCGTTATGCTTGGGGAATCTGTCGAAGAAGCCCTAGTTTGGGGATCTAAAAATTCAGCTTCAGTCCTTGGCTTCGTCGGTCCACAAAAAGGTTTGTTAACATTTGATAAAATAAATCAATGAAGATACTTGTCACCAATAAAATTCCTTTTTGGGATGAGGTAGTGGAGCCGATTAAAAACGATGTTGTCTTGGGGAAGCTAGAGGATTTAGATGAGACATATGATGGTTTGCTGTGTTTACTAACTGATAAAGTAACAAAAACAGTTTTAGAAAAAGCCACTAAATTAAAAATAATTGCCAATTACGCAGTGGGTTTTGACAACATCGACGTAGATTATGCCAAGAGTAAAAATATTATAGTTACCAACACCCCCTGTGATGAAGTCAACGAAGCTGTAGCTGAATTTACCTGGACACTTATTTTGGCATTGAGCCGTAAACTTGAACCGGCTGCTGACTTTGCCAAAAATGTTGGCTACAAAGGTTGGCAGCCAGATATCTTTATTGGGACGGATTTAAAGGGTAAAACTTTGGGGGTGATTGGGGCTGGACGAATTGGCAGTATTGTCGCTGCTAAAGCTGAAGCCTTTGGAATGAAAGTAATCACACACTCTCGAACCAGCAACACCAAACTTGAAGAAGTAATTTCTACTTCAGATGTGGTCTCCCTTCATGTCCCTCTTACACCAGAAACCAAACATATGATTGACAGTAAAACTGTCTTTAAACCGGGAGCAATTTTAATTAATACGGCTCGTGGTCCAGTAGTCGACGAAGCTGGCTTATTGGAATTGTTGCAAAATGGCTCTCTGACTGGGGCTGCTCTAGACGTCTGGGAAAATGAACCGGAACCTCGTCCAGAACTAGTAGAAATGCCTAATGTTATTTTGACTCCCCACATTGCTTCAGCTACTAAATCTGCCAGATTGGCCATGGGTAAACTGGCTTGCGATAATTTGATTGCTGTTTTCTCAGGTAAACCGCCTCTTTCTGCCGTAAAATAAGCAGATGGATAAAAACCGATTTTTAATCTTAATTTTATTTGTGGCCTGTGGTCTGGTTAGTAGTCTGTTTTGGTTTTATCAAAATCCCAAGAAAGCGAGTTTTACTCTGTCAACTTTTAATGTGAGTTATATTTTAGGGCCTCAAGATCAAGACCTGTCTCGAGAAACTGCCAACTTCATTGCTAGTCTGCGTGAATATACTTCAAGTCTAGAAGGCATATATTCTGTTTCAATTTTTCGACTAGGGGAGGGTAAGGGTTATGGTTTAAATGAAAATATTAGCATGCCAGCAGCATCGTTTATGAAAGTGCCAATTCTCATCAAGGCTTTGGAGGTTGGTTTAAATAAAGACCATGAGGATTTATTTATAGCCATCGGTAAATACTCAGACAATGATGCACCGGTCACTTTGTCTAATCTGGTGGGTCGGGGAAATATCGAAGTCAAGCTTAGACAAATGGGGATGAAGAGCTCTTCGTTTGCAGAGAATACTACAACTGCCCATGATGTTTCAATGATGTGGAGAGAAGTTTATAAAATACCAGAATTGTGGCCATATCTGGAAGACTCTATTTTTGAGGATCGAATTCGTCCAGCTTTGCCCAAAGATATAGAGTTCATTCATAAAATTGCCAACAATGATCAAATGTGGGCCGATTCCGGAATAGTTAAAAGTGACAATTCATTTATATTGGTGGTCATGAATAAAGATGTAGACTTTGATCAGGCTCCAACTGCTCTGCAGACAATTGCTAAAAAAGTTTGGGATTATGAATCAGAACGCGTAAAGAGATTACAATCGCCACTACCATCGCCAACACCAGAATCAAAATAAGAGTATTTTTGTAATTGCTCACTGACCAATTTTAGCACCATTGAGGATTTTATCGCGCTCTTTGTCTTCTTGAATCTTTTTGATTGCGTCAGGATTACAAGCTCGAGCGGGCTGAGTTCCAGGAATAAAGAATTCGGCTTTGGTAGGGCAACCTGCACAAGTGAGTTCTCCAGTAATAATACAAATATTTACTTTAATTAGATCTGATGGGGGAGTAAAAACAGTAGGTGCTTGTTTGTCCAAGATAGCATTCATAATCTTTCTCCAAATTGGAGAAGCTCCAGTAACACCTGAGGCCACATAACTCATGGAAGAATTGTCATTGTTGCCGACCCAGACAGCCACTACTCGATTTGGAGTATAACCAATTGTCCAGTTATCCTTTAAATTGTTGGTGGTTCCGGTTTTGACAGCTACCATTTGTCCTGGAATGAACAAGTCAGAACTATAGCCAAAAGCTGGAGCCCGGGCAGAATTGTCTGACAAAATATCGGAAATAAGATAGGCGATTCTTGTATCCATAACTCGCTCTGATTTGACACTTTCCATTTTTTCTAAAACCTTACCCTTAGCGTCTCGGACCAAAAGGATTGATTGAAGATCAGTTCTCAGTCCGGTATTGGCAAAAACTCCAAAGACTTTGGCCATATCGAGCATGGTCACTTCGCCACCACCCAAAGTCAGCGACAAGCCAAAACGGGAGGGATCATCCCAGGTGGTGATACCCATTTTTTGGCCAAGATTGATAAATTTATCAATACCATTGGCGGCCAGTAACTTAACCGCGGGAATATTGTAAGACGAAGCCAAGGCTGTTCGTAGTGTGACTTTTCCGTGAAACTTTCCATCGTAGTTGACTGGAGAATAGCTGGGTTGACCAGCCACATTGTAAGTAATGGGTGAATCGTCGATCAAAGATCCCGGGGTAAAATTATTTATAAAAGATAGAGCATAGTTAACAGGCTTGATCGAACTTCCGGGTTGCCTTAGAGCCCGGGTCACGTTGACGTTGCCATCGGCCTTGGTATCAAAATAATCGCGGGATCCCACCATGGCCAAGATTTCTCCAGTGTTGGGATTGGTAACTAAAGCGGCTCCATTGCCAATATGCAAATAGGCCACTTTGGCTGTTTCATCTTTAACTATTTTTTCTGCTTGGTCTTGAATACTCAAATCAAGAGATGTGGTTACGTCCAAGCCTCCTTGTTCAACAACGTCGGCTCCATATTTTTCAGCCAAAAGTTCTCGAACATACATGACAAAATGAGGAGCTTTAATATCTACTGTTTGGGGCATGAATTTCAATTCTTCGTTGCTTGTTTTTTGGGCTTGGTCCCAAGTGATATAACCATCCTCAACCATCCGACGGAGAACTTCTTTTTGACGGTTCTTGGCAAGCTCTGGCTTTGATCCAAATGGGGAATATGTTGTCGGAGAAGCGGGAAGCCCAGCCAGAAGTGACGCTTCAGCCAGTGTCAATTCTTTGACTGGTTTACCAAAATATATCTGAGAAGCTTCTTCAACTCCATAAGTTTCTCCTCCATAACTAACTCTGTTTAAATACATCTCTAAAATCTGATCTTTGGAATATAAGATTTCGACAGCCATTGCCAAAACTAATTCACGCACTTTACGTTGCAAGGTTCTCTCTGGTGAGAGCAGAGCTGTTTTGACCAATTGTTGAGTGATAGTTGACCCACCCTCGACTTGTTTTCCAGAAGTAGTTCTAAAAAAGGCCCGTATAGTTCCAGTAATTGAAAAACCGGCGTGACTATAGAACTGCTTATCTTCAATTGAAATGGCAGCCTGTTTGAGATATTCTGGCATGTCTGAGAGTTTAACTAAAGTACGATTTTGATTTTTATAAAATTTATATAGGGTGACTCCATTGCGATCACGAATGTGAGTGGTTAGTGGAACTGGTTGGGTAGTAAGTGTGGTGGGTGATGGTAAGTCTTTAAAAACGTATAAGTAAATGACAAATGACAAAATGATAAATGCCAAAATGAGGTATCTATGTCCTGTTTTTGGTTTAACACCCACAGGGCCATTTATTTTGACTAAATATAAACTGCGGAGGAGTTGATGCAAAGTTGAGCGTTTTTTAAAAAACCAAGTCAGACCTTTATAAATAGGTTTGCCAATAGCCACCAGAAGTTTCGTAAGCATCGGGGCATTTTACAATACTATGGGATGTATTGCAAGCTCAATTTAACGATGTCCACGGCCATTTCGATCCAGCTTGATAATATCAGCCTCACCGTAGCCTCCAGCGCAGTCTAAGCACAATTGCAGGCCCAGGGCGTCAAAAATCACCAAGTGACTTTGACCGTCAAGGTCCCGTCTGAGATCGTCAACTTGAAATGCTGGTAGTGTCCCTGTCAAAAAATACTCATAACGTGGGCTACAGTTAGCTGGTGGAGGGTCAGAGGCTCGTTGGCCAGAAAGCGAGCAGACCATGGCCCCGACCACTTCTGGGGGTTGGGTAGGCCAATGAATACTCTTATCTTTGAGAATAGATGACATGACTTTATTCCAAATGGGGGAGGCGCCAGTGACACCAGAGGCCACATTGCTCATAGGTGTGTTGTCGTTGTTGCCCACCCAAACCGCCACCAGATAATCTGGGGTATAACCAATGGTCCAATTATCGCGCTTGTCGTTAGTAGTTCCGGTTTTAACTGAAACCTCGGGGTGAGCATTGACGACGAGATACGAACTCGGACCAAAAGTGGCAGTTCTAGCCCCATTATCAAATAGTAGATGAGAGGTAATAAAAGCGGCCCCGGCTGAAATCACCCGCTTATTGGATGGTAACACTGGAGTTTTTTCAAGGATCTCATCCTTGAGATCACGAATTTCAAGGATTGGATTGAGATTTACGCGCTGTCCAGCGTTTGCCAAAACACCATAAGCGGTTGCCATTTCAAGCATGGTTACTTCACCCCCACCCAATGTCAGAGACGGGCCATATTTAGTCGGATCCTTAAAACTCGTAATTCCAAAAGCCGAAGCCGAAGCCACAAAGTCGGTCAGGCCATTAATAACTAAGGTTTTGACCGCAGGAATGTTGAAAGAATTGGCCAAGGCAAATCTGGCTTGGGTTGGTCCGTGCCATTGGTTATCATAATTAACTGGACAATACATCTTTTGATCGGGCTGAGTAAAACAGGTGGGCTTGTCAGCCAAAACTGAAGCGGCGGTAATTAGTTTACGGTCCAAAGCTAAAGCATAGTTGATAGGCTTGATGGCGCTCCCAGGTTGCCTGCTGGCTAGAGTGACATTGACGTTACCATCGGCTTTGATATCAAAATAATCTTTAGAGCCAACCATGGCCAAAATTTGACCAGTCTTGGGTGCCGTGACCAGAGCTGCTCCATTACCAACTCTTTCCAATTTAAGCTTTGCCACTTCGGTGGCCACTGCGTCTTGAGCGAATTTTTGAATCTCCAAATCTAAAGTAGTGGTCACCATAAGCCCACTCTCTTGAACTTTTTGTAGACCATATTTGGAGACCAACAAATCTTTGACCCAGAGAGCGAAGTGGGGGGCTTTGATGGAGTCGGCAATAATAAACTTTAGATCTTCGTTTAGTGCAGAATCGTATTCTGTTTCAGAGATCATTTTATTGTCTTTCATCTGACCCAAAACATATTTTTGCCGGTTTTTACTTTCCTCGGGGTGGGAACCAAAGGGGGAATAATAGGATGGGGCCTGAGGAAGTCCGGCCAAAAGGGCAGCTTCAGCCAGATCCAATTTATCGGCCGATTTACCAAAATAAGTTTGGGCGGCTGATTCAATACCGTAGGCAGTTCCACCATAAGGTACTTGATTAAGATACATCTCCAAAATTTGATCTTTAGAATAAGCTATTTCGACGGTAACGCTCAAAATAAATTCTCGAATTTTGCGTCTGACTGTCCTGTCTGAAGTTAAGAGGGCATTTTTGACCAACTGCTGGGTAATAGTTGATCCTCCTTGAACGTTATTTTTGAAAAAAGTACTCAAAAAAGCCCGAGCGATTCCGCGAATGGAAAAACCCGAGTGGGTATAAAAGTCGCGGTCTTCGGCTGCTAAGGTGGCACGAACCACATGAATAGGTAAAGATTTGAGAGACACCGGGGTGCGTCTTTGGTCGGAAAAAACTTCGTAGATTAATTTTCCTTTTCGATCTAGAATTTTGGTTGAAGCTGGTGAGGGGTTGGTGGTCAGACGCATGGGGTTGGGCAAACCCCAGAAGATCCAAATCCCAAATCCCAAGCCACAAATCCCAATTAGTATTAACCGTCGTTTATATTTCTTTACTAACGTTTTGATGTTCATAGTTGAATTATAACGTAATAAGTTTTATATTTGAGCAATGGCCACCAAAAAAGTAACAAGTGACCAGCTCGATCCAAAAGAAGAAAAGATGTTGGATTGGATCTTAAACGCCATTGTCATTTTTGTTTTGGGCTGGTTGGGACTAGGAATTTTGCTTTCAGTGGGCGGACTGTTTCACCTTTGGGGCTGAAAGTGATTTGATTTTTTCAGCAATCTTTGGAAGTTCTCCAATCGCTTTATTGCCAATTTTCTTTACCACTTTAACTGCTTTTTCTCTACCCAAGTGAGAAACTACAAATATAGTTGCATCCAATACTCCGGCTGGAATATCTAATGGGTCTTTTGCCTCAACATAAGAAATAGCCCCCACCACTGATGCAAAAGCAATCGCAAGTCTAAGTTGTTCAGGAGTAAACTTTTGCACTTTTTCTGGCAAAAACAAAGTAGGAATAGTTATTGCCCAATACAACATGGATGTGAAATAATATCCATCCCACAAATCACCAACATGATACCAGGTGATTCTGGGGGGGGCGGAATGTTGGTTCAGAATTCTTTTGCATACTGCTAGGCATAGCAGCCATTAAAGTAATTGTATCATCGAGAAACAACCATTGACATTTATAGGAGTGTACATGTAATATATGTACATGAGGTATCTTCCAGATATTCTTAAATTCGAATGGGATAAGGGAAATCTGGACAAAAGTTACGAAAAACACGGTATTACTCACAAAGAAGCCGAAGAGATCTTTGTCAGTGAAGAGTTTTTTGTAGTCGAAGATATTGCTCATTCTCAGTCCGAGCCCAGATATATTGGACTTGGAAAAACAATTGCCGAAGTCTGGTTATTTGTAGTTTTTACAATTCGAAAAGAATCCGTGCGTATCATCTCCGCGCGACGGATGCACAGAGAGGAGGTGGAACGATATGAGTCAACTAAAAAGAATACCAAAGTTTAAGACTGAGAAGGCAGAAAGAGCTTTTTGGCAAAAAGCCGACGCGAGTCTTTACGTGGATTTTTCCAAAATGCAGCGTTGGGCTTTTCCAAACCTCAAACTTTCATCTAAGCCGGTAACTATCCGTTTGCCAGAATCTATCATCTCACTGGCTAAGGTTCGCGCTCACCGCCAAGATACCCCATATCAGTCTCTAATCAAGCAGTGGATTATCAAAGGGGCAGGATTGGCAGTATAATTTCCTTATGGAAGATGTTGAGAAGACAAATTGGCAATGCGATTGACAATTTGTCCAATTAGTGCAATAATGAGCTTATGATTGTTCGAAAAATAGCTGAAATAATAAAGGATTCGGCTCATAATTACCCAATAGTTGGGATAGTTGGTCCACGTCAATCTGGAAAGACGACTTTGGTTCAAAGTGTTTTTCCAGACTATAAATATGTAAATCTTGAAACTCCAGATTTGCGTCGATTCGCACAGGAAGATCCACGGGGTTTTTTAGACCAGTATTCAGAAAATGTCATTTTTGACGAAGTGCAAAGAGTTCCAGAATTATTATCATATCTTCAGGTTTATGTTGATGATCATAAAGGAAACGGAAGATTTATCTTGACGGGATCACAACACTTTTTATTGATGGAATCTATTGGTCAATCATTGGCAGGTAGAATCGCTTTGCATACACTACTGCCACTTTCTTTAGAAGAAGTAGGGGAACACAAAATATCTGAGTTAATTTTGAAAGGAGGATATCCAAAATTACATGATTCTGATATTTCTCCATCTCAATGGTATGGAAACTACATTCAAACCTATTTAGATCGGGATATTAGAACTCTCTCAAAAGTGGGGGATTTAACGACCTTCGAAAATTTTATTAGACTCTGTGCAGGTAGAACTGGACAAGAGCTAAATTTATCGTCTTTGGCTACCCATGCTGGTATTTCCCACAATACAGCCAAATCCTGGATTTCTCTTTTGAAGACAAGCTTTATTGTTAATACCATTGAACCATTTTATAAAAATTTTAACAAACGTCTTGTCAAATCTCCCAAGATGTTTTTTGTCGATACTGGTTTGGCTTGTAAACTGCTGGGTATTGATACTGTGGAGCAATTAAAAACTCATCCAGCATACGGATTTATTTTTGAGTCCTTTGTGATTGGAGAATATTTTAAATATTGTTACAACCGCGGAGAAGACCCTCGGGCTTATTTTTGGAGAGACAAAAGTGGGCGAGAAGTTGATCTGATAATTGAAAAATCACTAAAAATAGTTCCTATCGAAATAAAATCTAGTGCAACGGTAGACGGCGAGTTTTTTGAAAACTTAAATTATTTTCTTGGGTTTTCCAGCCTGGATCGCGGAATATTGGTATACGCAGGTGAAAATGAACAAACAAGAGAAAAGATTTCAGTTGTTCCCGTTACGGAAATAAATAGTCTTTTTCGTATAAAAACTTGACTTTCAGAGAGAGAGAGTATAAGTGATCATATCATGAGTGATATTGAACCTTTGGTAACCAAAAATAATAGGATGGCTTCTAACTATAG
Source organism: uncultured Gammaproteobacteria bacterium (assembly GCA_964360495.1). GTDB lineage: Bacteria > Patescibacteriota > Microgenomatia > CAZETR01 > Amesbacteraceae > CAYHWU01. The sequence goes on along the minus strand of CAYHWU010000004.1, from coordinate 10,796 downwards.
AGAAGCTAGATCGAGGAAATTGGGGGAAACCCCTAAAGAAGTAGCTAAGAATTCATTGCTTATTCAGCTTGAAAATACCGTTCCGGATTTAGAAGAAAAGATTGATTTTGCTACTAGAGCCCCGTTTACAGATAGATTGGCTGTGGAGCCAAGCATTGCTACTTTTGCAACATTGCTTAAGATGTACTATGAAGGAAACCATGCCCCAGCAGTTGAAGCTGCAGCGGTAAGAATATTTGATTTGTCAAATTCAATTCTTGGTTCAAAGGATATAATAAGATTTGATTCTAAACTGACGGGAATCGCTGCTGCTCAATTGTTAAGTGATACGGATGAAAATAGGGAATTGATCAAGTAGAAATGAGTATAATTGTCGATGGGGTATTGTGTACAAATAGGGTAGAATTAAATTAATGGGAATGTTTAATGTCATTAAAGTGAAAGTTGATTGTCCGAAATGTGGTGGAAAAATTGACGAATGGCAGACTAAAAACTTAGTAATTGATGATATTTATCCAGTGGACAATGTTTTAGAACACTATGACTTGAACAAGGGCATGGATGCTGAAATTCATTCATATTGCGATAACTGTAATAAGGAATTGAGTTTGATAATAAAGAAAGGTAAGATTTGTAAAGAATAACTATGGAAGATATTGAGAAGACAAATTGGTGGGCATACATGGATGAACCAATGCGGGATTTAATACGCGAAAGCATAGACCTTCTAAAGATTGATAATAACTACCATGATTATGGTTTTGTGGTTTTCCCTGCTGCCAAAGCTTTTGAGGGTTTTTTGAAAAAGCTTTTTTACAATTTGGAAATTATTACCAAGCAACAATATCAGGGCGATCGTTTTAGAATTGGCAAAGCCCTCAATCCTAATTTACCCAAACGTTACCAGCATGACTGGGTTTTTGACAAGTTGACTGATTACTGTGGAGGAACCAACACCCCCTTGCTACTCTGGGAAGCATGGAAGCAATGTCGTAACATGGTCTTTCACTATTATCCAGAACATGCCAAGATGACGACCAGACAGGAAGCTCACGAAAAGATAAATCTGATTACAGAAAGCATGGCAAAAGCCCTAGCGGGTTGCAGAGTTTGACAGATTGTGTCATACTTGTACTCACCCTATGAATGAAATTACCAATACTTGGGGAAGTATCCGTAACGCGATCATTGGTTCTTCTTTGGCAGTAGTCTTTGGATTGGCGGTTCTCTTCTTTTCAGTTTTGGCTACAACTAGCCCAAAAGCAGCCGAACCGTCGACAGTTTCTGCTCATGTAAACTACTACCTACCTTACCCCGGAATTCTTCCTGATAGTCCTCTTTATCGTATCAAAGCCGCTCGTGATATCGTATCCACCTGGTTTACTTTCGATCCCGAAAGCAAGGCCGAAAAAGAACTCTTTTTGGCGGATAAGCGAATCAATGCTGCTGTCGCTCTTATTGAGGGTGGAAAATCAAACCTGGGTCTAACAACTGCCACTAAAGCTGAAAAATATCTTGAGCAATCTGTAAATCGTACAGTCGGGCTTCAAAAGTCTGGTCGCGACGTCAAAAGTTTGCTTGGAAAACAAGCGGTCTCTATCCAAAAACATAATCAAATTCTTTTGGATTTCAAAAAAAGTTTGAGTGGTGAACAGGGTGCTGCTGTTGATCGCATGATTGAAATAAATACTTCTCTCTCAAAAAGCATAAGTGAGACCCTCTGATCCACTAATTGCTAGTTGACCCCCTATATTTAGTGTTCTATTGTTAAGAGCGTCACTATATGCAGTGTCCATTTTGTTCAAATGCTGACATCTCGGTACTCGAGTCGCGAGTAGCTGAGGATGGTCAATCGCTGCGTAGAAGACGAGAGTGTAACAAGTGCCAAAAGCGCTTTACCACTTTTGAAAGAGTTGAGGGACCAACGATCTATGTCATCAAGCGCGATGGCAGTCGCCAAGCCTTTGACCGCGAAAAAATTGTCTCTGGGGTTATTCGCTCTTTTGACAAGAGGCCTTTCTCAATCGATCTGATTCGGCAATTGGCTGAAGATGTCGAAAGGGAAGTCCGGCGCAAGGAGTCATCTGAGATCTCATCCAAAACAATTGGAAGGATGGTTCTCAAAAGACTAAAAAATATCGACAAAGTTGCCTGGCTGAGATTCTCAACCGTTTATTTGGAGGTCTCAGACATAACTGAATACGAAAAATTAATTGATAAAATGACAATTTAAAAAATATGCCAAACTTATTTCCAATATCACGTCCAGAAGTTAACCAAAGTCTTTTAGTTAAAAGATACACCCAAGGTGATGAGAAGACTTGGGATGACGTGGTGAAAAGAGTGGCTGGGCACGCAGGAGAAAAAACTGGAAGGGTTCAAGAATTCTTTGATGCAATAAAAGTTGGGAAATTCTTTCCCTCACGCATGGCTTACATGGGCACAGCGCACCCATTTGCTTCCAGTTGTTTTGTCTTTCCAGTAGGCGATAGTTTGGACAGCATTATGCAGGCGTTGAATGATGCTTGTCAGGTGCAAAAATATGGTGGGGGAACTGGTTACAACTTTAGTCACTTGAGACCTCAAGGAAATCTTATTAGTACCAGTGGTGGGGAGGCTAGTGGTCCTGTGTCGTTCATGGGCCTTTTCCATAATGCCATGGAAGTGGTTCACAGAGCAGGTAAAAAACATGCAGCTCAAATGGGAATTCTCAATTGTGATCACCCAAACATCTTTGAGTTTATCCAGTGTAAAGATAAAGAGGGTGCTTTCTGGACATTTAATATTTCAGTTGCAGTTACTGACAAGTTTATGAAAGCAGTAAAAGATGATGCTGATTGGGATTTACAGTTTGGAGGCAAGGTGTTCAAGACTATTAAAGCTCGTGATCTTTGGAACTATATAGTCCAACATGCCTGGAATAATGGTGATCCTGGAATTATTTTTATCGATACTGTTAACAGACTAAATAAATATCCAGAACCAGTGGAGGCATGTAATCCCTGCGGTGAACAAATGCTTCCTCCACATGTTTCTTGTAATTTAGGCTCTTTAGATTTGTCTAGATTTGTAACAAATGGCGAAATTGATTGGAAAGAACTAGAAGCAGCCACTCGCACAGGTGTTCGTTTCTTGGATGGCTCTATTGATGTCGCTTTTTGGCCAGTGAAAAAGATTCAAGAAAGAACAAACCTTTTCAAAAATATTGGATTGGGAATTATGGGCTGGGCAGACATGCTTTTACTTTTGGGTATCCCTTATGATTCAGAAGAAGCCCTTACATTAGGCGAGAAAGTAATGAAGTTTATCAACGATACCGCCGAGGAGGAATCAATTTCCTTGGGTGGGGGGAAACGTAAAAATACCACCCTGACATCGATTGCTCCAACTGGTTCAATTAGTTTGTTGGCAGGCTGTTCTTCAGGCATAGAGCCGATCTTTGGGATTGTGACCATGAAGAATACTTATGTTGGATCCTTCCGCGATGCCCATTGGATTTTTAAAGATATTGCTCAAAAGAGAGGTTTCTACAGTGATGAATTGATAGAAAAAATTGCCAAAGAAGGATCCATTCAAAACATGGATATTCCTGACGATATTAAACGAATATTCAAAACTTCAATGGAAATAGATTGGCAGTGGCATGTTAGACATCAGGCTGCCTTCCAAAAATATACAGATAATGCAGTTTCTAAAACTATCAACTTACCAAACAATGCGACAGTTGAAGACGTAGATAAAGCCTATTGGATGGCATATGAAACTGGATGCAAAAGTATTACGGTTTACAGAGACGGAAGTAGACAAGTACAAGTGCTGGATGCTAAAGAAAAAATAAGAGATAAATGTCCAAAATGTGATGCAATTTTGTTTATGAAAGATGGAGAGAAAATGTGTGTGACTTGTGGTTTCAAACCATCTGATGTCGTAGAAGATACTACACCAACTGTTAAGCCTAGACCAGCTAAGGTGGAAGGGGCTACATATCGCATAGAAACTCCTCTGGGGGTATCGTTTATTACTGTAAACCAAGATCCCGATGGCAATCCTTTTGAAGTATTTGTGATTATTGGCAAAGCAGGCAGTGAAGTGGCTGCCATGGCAGAAGCCTTGGGTCGACTGATATCGACAACCTTGAGATTTGGCAATCACTTGCCAGCCCGTGAACGGGCGCGAGAAATTATGCAGCAACTCCAAGGTATTGGTGGAGGCAAATCTGTCGGTTTTGGGCCCAACAAAATTAAGAGTTTACCAGATGCCGTGGCCCGTGCCCTGGGCATGCATTTTGGAATGATCGGCTATCAGCCTGAATCTGAAACACCAAAACAACTCACTATTCATCGTGACCTTTGTCCAAAGTGTGGAGAGGCAACCTTTGCTTTTGAAGAAGGATGTAAAAAATGCTATGGCTGTGGTTATAGTGAGTGTTAAAGACCTCACCCCCAGCCCCTCTCCTGCCTCAGGAGAGGGGAGTAATATATAGGTATGTGGAGAGAGATTCTATTCAACTCCAGTAAAATGAAAACCAGAAGACTCTATCTGAGAAAGAAATTAACTAAATGGGAAAGCATACTTTGGGAAGAGTTGAGAAACAATAAACTTGGAGTAAAATTCAAACGCCAATATAGCGTTGGTCCATACATACTAGATTTCTATTCGACAGAAGCAAGCTTGGGTATTGAGTTGGATGGTCAACAGCATAAAAGTAATACTGAATATGATATTTTTCGTTCAAAGTATTTAAAATCTCTTGGAATAAATATTCTTCGTTTTTGGAACAACCAAATTGAAAATGATTTAGAAAAAGTAATTTTAATTATTAAAGGTAATATTCCCTCTCCTGTAGCAGGAGAGGGAAATAAAAAGGGTGAGGTATAATTTGGCCATGCCGATTTATACAAAGAAAGGTGACAAAGGGGAGACGGGAACATTTCGTGGAAGGATAAGTAAAAGTGATCAACTGGCAATTACACTTGGAACCGTCGACGAACTAAATTCTTGGCTTGGGATTTGTGGACAAGATAAGGAGCTGCAGAGAATTCAAACTAATCTCATGGCCATTAATTCTATTTTGGCTGGATCCAAAAAACATAAGTTTGGAAGTTATGAGACAACTCACCTAGAAAAATTAATTGATAAATTGACCCGTGACTTGCCAGAACTTAAAAACTTTATTTATCCAGTGGGTTTTCTGCAAGTTGCCAGAACCGTTTGCCGTAGGGCAGAAAGAGAGATTGTTAAGTTGGAAATTAAAGAAAAAAATATTTTAAAATACATGAACAGATTGTCGGATGCGCTTTTTGTAATGGCTAGGACAAAAAGTAAACAAGCAGGCATAGCAGAAGTGACCTGGTCTTGACATAATTATGTTATTATGTTAACATAAACTTATGAATACACAAATGGTAAGAACCACAGTTTATCTTCCTGCTGATCTAATAGCATTGGCTAAAGTCCACGCACTAAGCATGGGAAATACTTTGACTGGCTTTGTAAGAGAGGGGTTGGAAGACAAACTGAAAATAAAAACAAAACCCGAGAAAGAGTTTGTACTGAAAACACATAAATTGGGTAATCCGAACTATGTTTTCAAACGAGCCGACGCTTATGAACTTTGACGATTTTCAAATAGGCATTGATACAAACATATTGGTGTATTCATTAAACAGTGAAAGCATTTATCATGAGAAGGCAAAAGAATTTATAAACAATTTATCAAAAAAGAGAATACTGGGGGTAATTACTTGGCAAAATTTATCAGAGCTTTACGCTGTAGCAACTGATAAAAAAAGATTTCCGGGATTCATGGCTGCCAGCCAAGCAGTTAAGGTGATTAAAAATCTTTTGGGGAACAAAAATATTAAGTTAATACTACCGACGACAAGTACAGGAAAAACGTTTTTTGACTTGATAATGAAGAATAAACCCAAAGGTCAAAAAATTCACGATATTTTTCTTGCAGCTACACTATTGTCAAATGGAATACACACTCTTGTGACAGAAAACACTAAAGATTTTTCAGGAATAACAAACCTGAAAGCCGAAACGCTTAATTCATTTTAGTTTAATTACCTCCGCCACCTAGATCATCCATAATTAGATGTTAGTTGTTGTTAAGGTTGTCAACTGATACCATATAGATATGGATGATGCTGCCCAAAAAGCTGCTGCTGATTTGGATTTTTTGACCAAAAACCCTGTGCCTACCTTGTCTCAGGAAATTGTGGCTGAATTTGGTGGCAAAGAAAGAGAGCCAATTAAGATTGGAAAAGAGATTCCAACTCATATCGAGGAAGAGCCAAATAAAGAACTGGTAGAGAGCGGCCACATTGAAAGAGTAGAGACTGCAGCTGAGCTAAAAACCCCTGTCATGGGTGACTTTGGCCAAGCTCTATTGGTCCAATCTGCCAATCCCCAAAATCCCAAAATAAAATTACCTCTGACTGATGATCAAATCAAAAAAGGTTTACATCATCACGTTTGGGAAGCTATTCGATGGCTCGCTGTCTGGTGTACAAGACAGATAGATATATTAAAATCTAAACATGATTGATATAACGTCACTATTTGTTTCGTTGGTAATCTTGCTAACGCTATTTGGAACATTGTTTCTTTTGGTCTTTTTTGGAGTCTACATGGCCATTGCTCTATATCGCCATCGTGACCGGGAAAAGAAATCTTTGGATATGGTTTGTTTGCAGGTCGCGGTTCCCCGGGACAATGAGATAAAAACTGATGCCATGGAACAAGTCTTCAATAGTTTGTCAGCCATCAAAAAAGGAGGCTTGGGACCTTTTGGTTGGTTTTCATTCTTGCAGGCTCAACCAGCGATTAGTTTTGAAATAGTGGCTATTAAAGAAGATATCCGTTTTTATATTGTGGTTCCCAACAAACTTCGAGACTTGGTCGAAAAACAGATTCACGGTAGTTACCCAGGGGCTGATATCAAAATAGTAGAAGAGCCAAATATTTTTACGCAGGATGGTAACGTCGAATACTCTTGGCTTGTGATGCGCAATGTCCCATACAAGCCAATTCAGGTTTACAAAAATTTATCTGTAGATCCTTTGGCTTCGCTTACTTCCTCACTTGCCAAAATGGGGGATGGTGAAGGAGCGCATATCCAAATAATGATTGCCCCGGCTGATTCTAAGTGGAAATCTCAGGGTAGATCTTGGATTGGCAAAACCAAGAAATCAGAATCTGACCCAGAAAAAGCCAGTTACAAAGTAGACCCCAAAGTTTTGGAAGCAGTCGATAATAAAGTTTCTAAAAATGGTTTTGAGACAACTATTCGTTTGGTGGTCAGTGCCCAAAGCCGGGAATCAGCCAAGGCTCATATGAGCAATATTCGAGCCGCCTTTGAGCAATACAATAGTGACAACAATGGCCTAAAAGGCAAAAAGCTAAGATTTCAGAGCAGTTTTATTTCTGACTTTATTTATAGATATCAGCCTTTGGTTTGGTGGGGAGCCCAGACAATTTTAAACAGTGAAGAGTTGGCCACTATCTATCATTTCCCAAACAAAACTATTGAAACTCCACATATTCATTGGTTAAATGCCAAACGAGCCCCAGCACCGTCACAAATTCCTGACCACGGTCTGTACTTGGGAAAAAGTGTTTATCGAGGTTTGACTAAGCCAGTCTTTATGGGTGAGTCGGACCGAGAACGTCACATGTATATTATTGGTCGTACGGGAACTGGAAAATCGGAACTTCTAAAATATATGATTCTTCAGGATATTCGTGAGGGTCGGGGAGTTTGTCTCATTGATCCTCATGATTTGGCTGAAGATATTTTGGGCTACATTCCTCCTGAAAGGGCCGAGGATGTTATTTATTTTGACCCCGGTGATCAAGAACGCCCCATAGGGCTCAACATGATCGAGGCCAATAATGATAAAGAAAAACAATTTATAGCCAGTTCTATTATTGGTTTGATGTATAAACTGTACGATCCACATAAGACCGGTATTATTGGTCCGCGGTTTGAGCATGCTATTCGTAACGCCATGTTGACAGTCCTTGATGCCATTCCCAATGGGACATTTATTGAAGTCGTCCAGGCCCTGCAAAGACCGGACTTTGTCCAAGACATGCTGCCCAAAGTAAAAGACCCAATTGTACGTAGGTATTGGACAGATCAAATTGCTCAAACCAGCGACTTTCACAAGTCTGAAGTTCTAGATTATATCGTCTCTAAATTTGGCCGTTTTGTCACAGACAAAATGATGCGGGTAATTATTGGCCAGGGAAACACGGTCATCAACTTTAGAAAAATTATGGACGAGGGTAAGATCTTGATTATTAATTTAAACAAAGGCCGTATTGGTGAAGAGAATTCTAACTTCCTAGGATTAATTTTGGTTCCAAGAATTTTGATGGCTGCCCTGTCGCGAGCCGATATTCCTGAAAGCCAAAGAAGACCATTTTATTTGTATGTCGATGAGTTCCAAAATTTTGCCACTCCTGACTTTGCCACTATTCTGTCTGAAGCACGTAAGTATAAATTAAATCTGGCGGTTGCCAACCAATTTATTGGCCAAATGGAGGAAGAGGTCAAAAATGCTATTTTTGGAAATGTTGGTACGGTGATGACCTTTAGAGTTGGCGTTTCTGACGCCAATTATTTGCAACACGAATTTACCCCAGTCTTCAATGAATCAGATTTACTAAACATCGACAAATATCATGTTTATATTAAGACCATTGTAAACAATGAGCCAGTCCAGCCATTTTCCATGGATATTACCAAAGATATTAAAGCTGAAAAAGCTCAAAAGAATGAGAAATTGGCTGAGGCAATCAAACAACTTTCGAGACTTAAGTATGGAAGAGATGTCAGACTAGTCGAATCTGAAATAGCTGAAAGGTCACAGCTGTAGTAAAATGCTATCTACCGGGCGGATAGCACAACGGTAGTGCAAGATTCTTATACAATCGAGGTTGAAGGTCCGAATCCTTCTCCGCCCACTTATAATTCCACCAATTTATTGATCTTTGTTTCTGGGAGAGTAACGAAGGAAAGATATTTGGAAATAGAAGCTCCGCGCTTGAAACCAAGAACCTTGGCCAAGACTTCCATATCAACTCCAGCTTGCATTTGATGGGCCACAAAAGTGTGACGCAGATCGTTGACTTTAGCTCCTTTGATGCTGGCTGATTTGAAGTAGCGATCTATTGCCGCTCTTAGATTTCTGATCAAAAGCGGTCTACCAGTTTTGGTAATAAATAATTTGGTTTCTTTGACCTGGGGTCTAACTGCTAAATAATTGTTTAGAGCCGAAACAGCCTTTTTGTTTAGAGGAACTACTCTTTCTAAATTGTTTTCATAAGGTTTGACCAAGACTTCGTTTTTGCGAATATCGACAATATCAATATTGGCCAGTTCTCCAATGCGCATACCCGTCTGCAGAAGGACTTCTACGGCTGCACAAAGCCGAATATCGAGTCTACAAGCTTCCTGGAGGGCTTTGTACTCAACTGGGGCCAAGATGCGAGGAGGCTTGTTTTCAATTTTGGGGTGGCAAATGGCCAAAGTGGGGTTTGCAGGAACCAATCCTTCTTGGTGTAAATATTTAAAAAATGTCTTCATAGAATTGATCTTTCTGGAAATGGACTTGGCAATATAGCCATTGGTCGAAATTTGAGTCACAAATTCTTGAAGATGGTCTGGGGTAACAGTTGTTGCCTGAGTTATTCGCTTGTTGTTTAAATGTTCTCCAAGCTGAGAAAGATCGCTAGCGTATGCGACAACAGTGGCGGATGAACGCTTTTGAGTTTTTAAATAAACTAGAAACTTCTCTCGGGCAATAGTGAAGCTGATTTGATCTGGTAAATTATTCATACTACAGGCCTACTTGCTTGCTGCCGAATTGTACACGATAATGAGCTAAGAGACAAGTATGAAAAACAAACTATCGGCTACTCGGGGGTGGTTAATCGTTATTTTTGGCCTCATTTTGGCTGGCCGGACGGCCTTTGGCATTTGGAAAGTTTATAAAGCCAGAGACCAAATAATCTTGGCCCAAAAGAATGCCCAAGAGGCGAGGGAAGAGAACGAGGAATTGAAGAAACAATTGGCCAAAGTCCAGACTGATGACTTTGTGATAGAGGAGGCCAGAACCAAGTTGGGGTATGCGAGACCGGGGGAAGTTTTAATTGTGTTACCAGAGCAGGAGAGCAAGAGAGTAGAAGAGCGTGAGATTCCCAACTGGAGAAAATGGTGGGATTTGTGGCTACGGCTGGATTTGAACCAGCGATCCCTTGTTTATGACACAAGTGCTTTAGACCCCTAAGCTACGTAGCCAATAAGTACAATTTTAACATGTTGACACCCTGAATTTTTCAGTACCTCACCTTCCATCTGATGATGGATCCCCCTCTCCTAATTTAGGAGAGGGCAGGGGTGAGGTATTTACGTTCGCTATGACAGATACAATTTGGTATAATATATGAGTTCATTCAAAACATGCGGGGTAGTGTAGAGCTGCACGAAAGGCTAGTAGTATGGGCCCGTCTTACAGTAATGTAGGAATGAAAATTTGGCTGTATCGGTGGACATCCCACGTCGCGTAAAGCTATGCGGGACAATACCGAGGCAACCTGGGAAACCAGAGAGTCCGTAGAGACTACACGCCAAACTCCCGATTTAATCGGGAGATGATATAGTCCGACACTTGGGGTAACTCAAGAATACAGAACAAGCATAATCTTTCAGACTGGGCGCGACTCCCAGCCCCGCAACCAAATTAAATTTAAGGAATTTTATTTAGGAGGCGAATCAAGGCCTG
>CAYHWU010000003.1:26262-32466 GCA_964360495.1 uncultured Gammaproteobacteria bacterium | reverse complement strand
TCAACTGCTTTTTCAGCAGGATTGCCGGCTTCGTCAAACAACATTGATAATCCAGTTTTGCCTTCGGCTGTGATTTCGGTAACCCAAACTTTGACTTTTTGACCAACAGAGACAATGGTTGCGGGATCATTGACATATTCAGCAGCCATTCTTGAAACATGGACTAAGCCATCTTTACCAGGCAAAATATTTACAAAAGCCCCAAAGGGAGCCAAGTTCATAACTGTGCCTTCAAAAACTTCGCCTACCTGAACTTCACGGCCCATATTTTTGAGGTATTCCAAAACTTGGTTGGTTTTGTCGGCATCAACACCTGTGATAAAGACTGAGCCATTGTCGTCTACATCAATCTGGACTTCATAATCGGCCATTAATTTTTTGATATTCTTGCCACCAGGTCCTATCAGTTCGCCAATTTTGTCGACTGGAATGGAAACTGTACTAATCTTGGGTGCAAATTCAGAGACGGTTTCTCGGGGTTTGGCGAGGGTAGCCAGCATGGTTTCCAAAATTTGCATTCGCGCTTTACGAGCTTGCGCAAAAGTTTGCTCACACATTTCCAGAGTTAAGCCTGGGACTTTTGTATCAAGTTGAATAGCGGTGATTCCTGTTTCGGTACCGGCGACTTTGAAGTCCATGTCACCATAGTGATCCTCGAGTCCCATAATATCGGTAATCAAGACGTCGTCTATCTTACCAATTGAGATTCCGGCCACAGGTGACTTGAGAGGAACTCCAGCATCCATAAGAGATAGGGTTGATCCACAAGTTGAGGCCATACTCGAAGAACCATTGGAACTCATGATCTCAGAAACGACCCGGATGGCATAAGGGAATTCTTGTTCAGATGGAATAACTGGAGCCAAACCGCGCTCAGCTAGAGCCCCATGACCAATTTCCCGTCTTTTGGGTGCACCGACTCGGCCAGTTTCTCCAGTTGAAAAAGGTGGGAAGAAATAGTGATGCATGTAGCGTTTTACTTCTTCGCCTTCGGCAGTCTCTAAAGTCTGACCCAATGATGGAGCTCCCAGTGTGGTGACTGTCAAAGCTTGAGTTTGACCTCTTTGAAAAATGGCTGAGCCGTGTACCCGAGGCAATACGCCGACTTCACAAAACAGTGGCCTTATTTCGTCAATTTTTCGTCCATCAGCCCGAAGGCCTTTGTCTAAAATATTTTTACGCAAAGTTTTGTAGACTAAATTTTCGACTATTTCGGGAATTTGTAGGTCTTCGCCCAGAGAGAGGACAATTTCCCCTAGACTATTGCCTTCTTTTTTGGAGGCTGAATCCAAAAAGTCATCGACCATGGGCTTGGCTTTCTTTTCGATTTCCGAGACAAAAGCAGGGTCAATAGGTTTTTTCTTAATGACAATCTTGTCTTTGCCTATTTCTTTGACTAACTCCTGAATGCTATCAACTATCAACTTGTTATTGGAAACAGCCATCTTTACAGCTTCCATCATTTGGTCTTCGGAAATCTGGTTGGCTCCAGCTTCGATCATGGGAATCAATTTGTCAGTGCTAGTTACTACTAAATCTAGGTCAACCCCTTCACGGTTACCGTTTTCGGGGTTGATGACTAATTTAGCGTTTTCCAGTCCAATTCTGGTAGCTCCAACTGGACCTGTCCAAGGAATTGGGGATATGGCCAAGGCTGCAGAAACTGCATTGATTGCCAAGATGTCAGTATCATGTTTAGTGTCTGTGGCCAAAACCATGACAATGACTTGAACTTCGTTTTTGAATTCTTTGGGGAACAGTGGGCGAATGGAACGGTCAATAAGTCTGGCAGATAAAGTTTCTTCATCGGTGTTGCGTTCGCGCTTGACCCAACGAGAACCTTTGATTCGGCCTCCTGCATACAGTCTTTCTTGATATTCTACAGAAAGGGGAAAATAGTCTTTGGTTTTGTCTTCGCGGCCAATTACAACTGAAGCAAAAACTACTGAATCGCCGTAGCGAGCGGTAACAGCAGAGGTTGCTTGAGCAGCAAACTTTCCATATTCAAATGTCAGAGGTGTACCTGCAATGTTTAAAGTTTTTGTCATTACTTAGCCAATTTTAACTTTTTGATAACATTCTGATATCTTTCTAAGTCTTTTTTCATTAAATATGAGAGCAACCGACGTCTCTTGTTGACCATACCCAAAAGACCACGTCGGGAATGGACATCTTTCTTATGTTCTTTGAGATGATCAGTTAGTTTGGTAATTTTCTCGGTCAGAAGTGCAATTTGGACTTCGGGAGAACCAGTGTCGCCTTTGCCGACAGCAAACTTCTTGATGACGTCTTTTTTAATGTCTGTTGTTAATGCCATAGAATAAAGCGTAATCGAGAAAATTATTATCCAGACTACGTTAAATCTCTTTTATTAAAAGCATTATACCACAATTTTAGGAAACTGTGGTGCCACGATAGATTTTGGGTTCGTACCAATCGGGTTCAGGCTCGGGTTGGGGTTGAGCCACGGGAATAGAACCAGTGGGGAAAGACTCAGCCGAAATTTCATCGCTTTGGTGCCGAGCCCCCGAAGCCATCAGCCAAGCGGCAGCCTCGAAAGTATTTTTGTCGACTTTGGGATTGGTAAAACCATTGGTTCCGCGGGTCAACCCCTGCATCAGATTGGTGGCAATGTCGGGATTAATTGGCAAATTTTGAGACTTTATAATTACTGCCGTAATTTGCGAGAGACAACTAGCTTCACCTTCAACTCCAAAATCAGCAGATCCGACCACCAAACTCAAATCATAACTAACCCCACCTGGGATAATTTTGATTTTTGTTGTGTCAATAATGCTTCCTGTCTTGGGCACAATTACCAATTGGAGCTCGTCGTTCTCGACACTGTAACTTACCTTCTCGACCAGGTTCGTCTGACCCGGAAAAGAAATAATAAGATTTTTACTGGGGGTTGCCTTGGTAATAGTGTTTACTCCGACCAGGCGGTTGAAGTCGACTGTTATCTCATCGGGGCAAGTGATGTCCACTTTTTTATTTTGTTGTTCCAGTGATAGTTTGAGCGAAAGAGCAGAAGCTACAAAATCAAAACTGGGATTGGTAGGGAGAACCAGAGAAATGGAGTTACTTTGTGAGAAATTTAAACTAGTCATGAATTGTAAAGGCGATTATACGATCATCTGTTTGAAAATCAACTTTTCCTGAAAAAATTGCTCCAAAATCTGATCCAGATTTAATCAGATTAACATCGGATTTACCCGATTTAAGAGATCTGAATTTCATATCTTGAATAATTTCTCCACCACGTACTAAATGCAAGAGATCAGTTTTTGTAATTTGGCCAGTTAAACACTTGCAACCGGCAATATGGTCACCATTCATATCAAAGATTGCAGAAATTATGGCTTCACCAAGGACTTTCTCAGCGGCTCTAGGATTGAGAGTTTTTTCGACAAGAGCACTAATATAATCGAGAAGTTCATAAATAATTGTAAAAGTTTTTATTTTAACTTTTTCGTTTTCGGCAATTTTAGCTACGTTATTTGGGACTTTGACATTGAAACTAATAATGGGAATATTTAAGGGGGCTGCCGTTAAAACATCTGACTCTGTAACTTCTCCAGTACTTGTTGAAATAATTTCGATGCGGCTGTCGATGCTGTTTTCAATAGCTTCCAAAGATCCTAAGACGTCGGCTTTAAGAATTATTCGAACAAGACTTTCCCCCTTAGCTCTATGTATTGGGGAAATGTTTTTTCGAATCTGGGAGCTAATAATAAAACCGACAGGAATAACTTCTGACAAACCAATAATTTCCACAGGAGTCGAGGGGCCAGCTTCTTTGACCCGTTCACCGATTGTGGTCGTAATGGCTCGAGCTTTGCCTACACCATGATTGGTAAACAGCCCCATGCCTTCTTTTAGGGTGCCATTTTTGACAACCACAATTGCCAGAGGACCACGTTTGGCGTCAAGTTTAGATTCCAAAACGGCAGATTCCAAAACAGCATCGGTGTCTGATTGGGGAGGAGTAAGGCTCGCGAGTAAATTTAGTATTTCAAGAAGTTCGGGAATTCCGGCTCCAGTTTTGGCAGAAATGGAAACTACGGGGATAGTGCCACCATAACCTTCGACCAAGACATTAATTTCTGCCAGTTGGCCATATATTTTGGGTAGATTTACTCCAGGCAAATCTGATTTGTTGATAGCGACGACAAATGGGGTTTGTGAGGAAAGTAAAATCTGGGCACTTTCACGAGTTTGAGGCATAACACCATCGTCTCCAGCTACTATTAATACTGCTAGGTCTGCAATGTTTTTGCCTCGCAGGCGCATGTTTGAAAAAGCAGCATGTCCCGGAGTATCAATAAAAGTGCAGCCACCGACTTGAAAGGCTCGAGTTGATTGAGTAATACCTCCTGCCTCCGAAGCTGCAATATTTGATTTACGAAGGTAATCGAGGAGCGTGGTTTTACCGTGATCTACATGACCCAAAATGACGACAATTGGCGGACGATTTTGCAACATAGTTATAAGTTGTTAAAAAGTTATTGGTCATTGGTGTCAACAGTTGGCACTTCACCTTTTTCACTTTTTACATTGATATGATATCCGGTCAATTTACCAGCCAATTTGGCATTTTGACCATCGCGGCCAATAGCTAGTGATAGTTGGTCGTCGGGAACGGTGACGTCAGCAATCATTTTGTCGGTGTCGAGTTTGACGGTCGCCCCTGCAGCTGGAGCCAGAGCTGAAGCTATAAATATTTCTGGGTTTTCAGAGAAGGGGACGATATCAATTTTCTCACCATTTACTTCGGAAATGACAGCTTGAACTCTGACTCCTTTTTGGCCAACACAGGATCCGACTGGGTCAACTCCATTTTGGTTGGACCAAACAGCAATTTTGGTGCGTACTCCTGGGTCACGGGCAATGGCTTTGATAACGACAGATCCAGAGTTTACTTCGGGAACTTCGCGTTTAAAGAGTTCAGAAATTAAACCAGTGTGGGTTCGGGAAACAACTGCCTCTCGGCCTTTAAATCCCTCTCGAATACTGTCCAAATAGAACATCATTTTGCCATTGATGCGATAGTTCTCCGATGGGACTTGCTCAGATCCCGGGAGAATGGCTTCAGTCTTGCCAATATCCACAATAATGTCGTTACCAATAAATCTCATGATCATCCCCGAGACCAAAGTCCCCATGCGTTTTTCGTATTCGGCCAGAATATTAGTTTTTTCAGCTTCACGCACTCTTTGTAAAATGACTTGCTTGGCAGTTTGGGCTGCAATGCGACCATAACCTGGAGGGGTAATATCAATTCTCTTATCGCCATCAACTTTGAAAATGAAGGCTTCACCAGAAATAATATCTAGAGTAACATCATAAATTCCATCTTCTTGATACTGCTCAGGATGGTCTTTTTTAAAAGCAGCTAAAAGGGCCTGTTTAATCGTTTCCATGACCACAGTGGGATCTAAGCCGCGCTCACTGGCTACTTGGGCAAGTGCAGCATTGAATTCTGATGTTCTAGCGCTTTGTTTGTGCATAACGAAGCTAATTTTAACAGATTCAAGCGTAAAGCGCCACCGGGGGAGTTATTTATAAAACTCTTCCAATATTTCTTTTTGTTTCCTAGAAAGCTTATTTGGCATGGTGACTATTAGTTTAATATATAAGTCCCCGCGGTCACCCTCGCGCATACTGCGGATGTTTTTCATGCCTCGGCCAGACAGGCGAACCATGGTGTTGGGTTGAGTACCGGGGCGAATCTTGAGAGTTAGTTTGCCGTCCAAAGTACGGACATCGGTCTCACCGCCTAAAATGGCCAAGGTGAAGGCAATAGGATGGTCAACAAAGATATTGGCCCCTTCGCGTTTGAAATATGGATCGGGTGCCACTTCAAAAGTGACATCAAAGTGTTCAAAACGCAAATGGGTACCAGTGTCGGTCCCAGCGGGGATTCTGATTTTATGGCGACGGCCTTCGATCTCGACTTCTTCTTCACCACCGTTAACCGCTTTCATAAATGGAATATGTAATGAATAGTGAGGTTTAGTAGGACCCCTGCGTCCACCCATTCCACCACCAAAGAATTGCTCAAAGATTTCAAAGGGGTCACCAAATCCTCCAAAATCACCCATACCACCCATACCACCACTACTATATGTATATTGGAAAGGTCCACCACCATATCCACTTGGTCCAGATTGGGGAGCGGCGTGGCCAAACTGGTCGTATTGG
>CAYHWU010000003.1:0-26162 GCA_964360495.1 uncultured Gammaproteobacteria bacterium | reverse complement strand
ACCATATCCACTTGGTCCAGATTGGGGAGCGGCGTGGCCAAACTGGTCGTATTGGGCTTTCTTTTTGGGATCACCCAAAACTTGAAAGGCCTCGTTTATTTCTTTGAACTTAGTTTCTGCTTCAGGTGACTTGTTGCGATCAGGATGCCACTGCATAGCTTGTTTGCGGTAGGCTGACTTCAATTCAGCAGCTGAAGCTGATTTTGATACTCCCAATATATCGTAATAATCTCTTTTTGTTGCCATTATCTTGACATTTTACGCTTTTTTGTTAACATTGGTTTAAGAAGGCCGGGGCCCGAGTGTCGACCAGGGTTGGAATACATCCTCTTAAACACCCACCGGTCTTTTTGTTTGCCTAAAATCTCTTTCAAGCTTAATATTTTAGTTGGTTTCTTTTTACCGTCAAACACATTTTTAGCAGCATAATGGGCTTTTGGTTTATTCCCAATTCTGGCGAAATTTATATCATGAACTATTTTCTTATTGACCTTGAGTAGGTCGATAATTAGGGTTTTTATGAATTTATCTCGCCCGGGATATTCTAAATCGATGGTTATTTTTTGTACTGATTTAAAATTGCAAATTAAAAAATAAATAACGATTGCAAAAGTTTTGTCTACAAATAATTCTGGCTTTCCAATCTTTCTAAAATACTCTTGAATCTGGCGTTTTATTTTTTTTGATACATACACCGATTCCGAAGTACTATTTGAAAAAGCAATAACCGTATCTTTGGCTGTATCCTCAATTTTTCCCGATTGATCAATCTGCAAACTCATACTAGCAATTCTACCTCACGACTGCTAACTTGACAACAACAACAACTATACTCACCCTTATGTCAGAAGTGCAAAAAGGAGAAGATCTCGGTTTTCCAGTTAGGACACCTGATGTCAAAAATAGAGATAGACCCGGAGAAGTAATTAGTCAAACAAAGGCTCAATTGGGTCATAAGTCTGGAGATGGATTTATAAAGAGAGACGCATATAAGAGATTGGATAGTGCATTGAGGAAAGTTGGCAAAGGTGATAGTCTCAATGAAATAACGAAGAAAGCTTTGGGGGAGAAATAATTTAAGTCATTGTTGGAACCGGTTACTTCTGGTACAATTTGGCGGCATGGCACCGGCAGATGTAAAAACAACAAATAGAAATATTCCGCTCGATCGGGTGCGTAACATTGGGATAATTGCCCATATTGACGCCGGAAAAACTACTACTTCAGAAAGAATTTTATTTTACACCGGCAAATCTTACAAAATTGGTGATATCGACGAAGGTGATACCCAAATGGACTGGATGGAGCAAGAAAAAGAAAGAGGCATTACCATTGTTTCCGCAGCCACCACAACTTTCTGGAAAGGAACACGCATCAACCTGATCGACACTCCCGGACACGTTGATTTCACAGCTGAAGTTGAACGTTCTTTGCGGGTTCTCGATGGAGCTGTCACCATTTTGGATGCTGAGGAAACAGTTCAGTCTCAGACTGAAACAGTTTGGAGACAAGCTGACAAATACAAAGTTCCTCGGATTATTTTTGTGAACAAAGTTGATAAATTGGGGGCTAACTTTGAAGGCACCATTAAAGCGGTCATCGAAAGATTGGGAGCAAACCCCGCAGTTATGGCTTACCCAATTGGTGCCGAAAACTTATTTAGGGGAGTAGTTTTGCTTTTGGAACGCAAAGCTATTATTTGGCATGGTGATGAGACGGGCGCTAAGTTTACCGAAGAAGATGTTCCCGCTGAGATGAAAGATGTTGTCGAAACTTGGAGGACCAAACTTATTGAACAGATTTCCGAAACCGACGATGCCCTGTTAACCAAATTCTTAAATGGCGAAGAACCAAGTATTGCCGAATTGAAAATTGCTCTTAGAAAAGCCGTCATTGCTTATAAACTAGTTCCAGTTTATGCAGGAGCTTCACTTCGCAACAAAGGTGTCCAACCCCTTTTGGATGCCGTCGTCGACTACCTACCATCGCCCGTTGATGTCGACCATGTCGAAGGAGTCAACCCCAGAACTGGTGAAAAAGTGGTTAGAAAGACAATCAATGAACAACCTTTCTGTGGGCTGGCTTTCAAAATTCAAACCGATCCCCATGTGGGAAGAATCACTTATGTCCGGATTTATTCTGGAACTTTGAAATCTGGCCAAGCCATTTACAATGCATCTAAGGATAAAGAAGAACGGGTTTCGCGGATGCTTTTGATGCACGCCAACAAGCGTGAGGAAATTGATGCCGCCTTTGCCGGGGAAATTGTCACCTTGGTTGGCCTGCGAGAAACTGTCACAGGTAATACTTTGTGTGACAAAGCCAACCCAATCGTTTTGGAATCGATTTCTTTCCCAGAACCTGTTATCTCTTTGGCTATCGAGCCAAAAACCAAATCAGATCAGGAAAAGATGGGTTATGCCTTGAGTAAACTTGGTGACGAAGATCCTACTTTTAGAATAAAAAGCAATCAGGAAACAGGACAAACTATTATTGCGGGTATGGGAGAACTGCATTTGGAAATTATTGTCGATCGTATGAAACGAGAATTTAATGTGGCGGCTTCTACTGGAGCTCCACAGGTGGCTTACAAAGAAACCGTCAGAAAATTGGCCGAGGGTGAAGGAAAATATATCAAACAATCTGGAGGTCGGGGACAATATGGTCACTGTTTTATCAAGATTGAGCCTCTGCCTCGTGGTGGTGGTTATGAATGGGTCAATAATATTAAAGGTGGATCTATTCCAGCTGAATTTATTACTCCAATTGAAAAAGGTATTAAAGAAGCCATGGAAAATGGTGTAGTTGCCGGTTTTCCACTTGTCGACTGCAAAATTACTCTGACTGATGGAAGTTACCACGATGTCGATTCTTCAGAAATGGCTTTTAAGATAGCAGGATCTATGGCTCTGCAACACGCCTCAAAGAATGCCGATGCTTGTCTCTTGGAACCGGTGATGAAAGTCGAAGTTTCGACACCCGACGCCTTTATGGGCGATGTCATTGGCGATTTGTCATCTAAAAGAGCTCAAATTTTGGGGACTGATAAACGCGGCAACTTAACCATCATCAACGCTCATGTACCTTTGGCTGAACTTTCGGGTTATGCTACAAAACTTAGATCTTTGACCCAAGGCCGGGCTTCATATTATATGGAACCCTCTCACTATGAAGAAGTTCCTCGTAACATCGCCGAAGGAATTATTGCAAAGAGTGGGAAAGTAGTTAAAGAGTAATTATAAAATCTCTTCTATGTCTTCTGGTTTAATTATTTCTAGCTTGCCATTGCCATTGAGTTTTCCGAAGGTGGCTGCACCACCAATATTATCTTTATCGGCATTTATGAGTTGAAAGATTCCTTTGGTTGTTTTTACCCACGCCCATTTATTTTTATCTAAACGACTATTTCCGCCTCCACAGCCCACGACTACCCCTAATTCAGAACGACACTTAAAAGAATATCATAATCAGGTAGATGTATACTAATTATAGTGAGCATCAAATACACAAAACATCTTTTTGAGTCAATCGAATTAAGAAAGATTGATAAAAAGTTGGTGGATATTTGCGTCATGAGTCCGGACTTAGTCTTGCCTGGAAATAATAATAAGAAAATATATTTAAAAGATATGGGTGTAAATTATTTGAAAGTTATTTTGGCAAAAGAGAAAAAAGACCTGATCCTTATAACCGCCTATTGGTTTGCAAAGACCAGATTAAAAGTATAGAATAAGCTCAATATGAAAGTAACTTACGATCCAAAAGCAGATGCTATGAGAATTAGCTTTTCTGATGATTCGACAAGTACTCGTACCGAGGAACTGGGAGGGGATTTTTTGGCCGATTATTCGGGGAATAAATTGATTTCAGTGGAAATACTTGATGCTTCAAAAAAGCTTCCTAAAGGTAATTTAGACATGATTTCCGCAAATTTACATAATTTCCCCCTTGCGTAGGTAAAAGATATTGGGTACAATTGCAACACATAAATACTTATGGCAACATTTGCACGCACCAAACCACATGTAAATATCGGAACCATTGGTCACGTCGATCATGGTAAGACCACTCTGACCTCTGCTATCACTTGCGTTCTCGCTAAAAAAGGTTGGGCTGTGGCTAAGAAATACGAAGATATTGATTCCGCTCCCGAAGAAAGAGCTCGTGGAGTAACCATTAATCTTTCCCATCAAGAATACGAAACCGCCAAGCGTCACTATGCTCACATCGATGCTCCCGGCCACGCTGATTATATTAAGAACATGATTACTGGTGCCGCCCAAATGGACGGAGCTATCTTGGTTGTGTCTGCTCCAGACGGGCCCATGCCTCAAACTCGTGAACATATTTTATTGGCCAAGCAGGTCAATGTTCCCGCTATCGTTGTCTTTATGAACAAGTGCGACATGGTTACCGAGCCCGAACTTCTAGATCTAGTTGAAATGGAAGTCCGTGAACTGTTGACCAAACAAGGTTTCCCAGGTGACACTGTGCCTGTTATCCGTGGATCGGCCCTTAAAGCCATCGAAGGTGATCCTGAAGCTGAAAAGAAAATTTTAGAACTCATGGATGCTGTCGACAATTATGTCCCAGATCCAGTGCGTGAACTCGAAAAGCCGTTCTTGATGCCTGTTGAAGATGTCTTTTCCATCAAGGGCCGAGGCACTGTAGTTACAGGGAGAATCGAACGCGGTAGAATCAAAGTCAACGAACCTATCGAAATCGTCGGTATCAAAGCCACTCAAAATTCGGTCGTGACTGGTGTCGAAATGTTTAGAAAACAGCTTGACGAAGGCTTGGCTGGAGACAATGTTGGTATTTTACTGCGTGGTGTTGAAAAAGAACAAGTCGAACGTGGTCAAGTCTTGGCTAAGCCAGGTTCGGTTTTACCTCATACAGAATTTGAAGCCGAAGTCTACGTACTTAAAAAAGAAGAAGGTGGACGTCATACTCCATTCTTTACTGGATATAGACCTCAGTTCTATATCAGAACTACCGATGTTACTGGAGAAGCCACCTTGGTTGCTGGAGTTGAGATGGTTATGCCCGGAGACAATGCCAAGATGACTGTTAAACTGATTGCCCCCGTTGCTTTAGAAGTAGGCGACCGATTCGCTATTCGCGAGGGCGGTAAGACTATTGGAGCAGGAGCCGTCACCAAAATCTTGGCTTAACAAATGGCTAAAGGACGACTGCGTGTCAGACTAAAATCTTTTGATTACCGCGTCATAGACGAGGCGGCTCTTCGAATCGTCCAAACAGCCTTGAATACCGGAGCCAAAGTTGCTGGTCCCACCCCACTTCCCACAGACCGAAAAATTATTGTAGTTACCACCTCACCCCACGTCGACAAGAACGCTCGTGAGCACTTCCAGATGAAAGTTCACAAGCGATTGATTGATATTATTGATCCCACTGACAAGACTATTGATTCGCTGTCGCATATGGACTTACCAGCTGGTGTCGACATTGAGATCAAGATGTAATATAATTGGCACGCATACTCTCTCCGAAGTTATCGGGGAAAAGTGCGGAGGTGATTTTTAATCCCGCTCTGCGGGATTTTTTTAGTTTCTATGATCAAAACATTTTTTGCTTATAAGGACAAAATGACTGCGAGATATACGCAGGATGGTAAGCGTGTAGCCGCTACCTGGTTTTCTGTTCCCACCATGTCTGTAATTGGCCCTCGCAACACCTCAACCCTTTTCAAACTCCAAGTTAGCCCCAGAATAAGTAAATTAAAAGAAATCAAAACCGATGACACTCCAGAAGTTAATACACCAGTTTTATTTTCCGATGTAGTTAAAGTTGGCAATATCGTCAATGTGACTAACCCCACAAAAGGTCGTGGTTTTACTGGTGGGGTTAAGCGTTGGGGTTTTGCAGGAGGACCTCGAACCCATGGTCAGTCAGACCGTGAGAGAGCTCCTGGTTCCTCTGGTGGTGGTACACGCATGGGACGTTTGTACAAAGGAAGACATGCTCCAGGAAAAATGGGTAATCGCAATGTTCAAATTAGGAACCTGACGGTTCTGGAAGTCGATGGTGAGAAAAACAAAATGTTAATTTCCGGTATGGTTCCAGGGAGTAGTTTGACACTTTCTCGAATCGAAATCGTCAAATGAATATAGTTCCCGCAACAGATCTGCCAAAAGATATCTTTGCTGTCAAAGTATCTGAATCATTGTTAGCCCAAGCTGTGCGTATTTATCTTTCTAACCAAAGATCATCTTCAGCTCACACTAAAACTCGAGGCCAAGTCCAAGGCTCAACTCGCAAATTATTTAAACAAAAAGGCACTGGTCGGGCACGTCATGGTAGTGTCCGAGCCCCTATTTTTGTGGGTGGAGGTATTGCTCATGGACCAGATGGTACTCAAAATTATACTTTGAAAATGCCAGCTAAGATGGCAAAGTTGGCTTTGTTTGGAGCTCTGTCTCAAAAAGCCAAAGCCAAAACTATCTTGGTTTTGAATAATGGCAAAGCTGCTACTGGAAAAACCAAGGAAGCCGACGTCTTGTTGTTAAAAGCGGTTCCGGCTAAAAAGGCACTTTTAGTTACCACTTCTGAACAAAAGAATTTGAAATTGGCTTTTAGAAACATCAAAAGACTAAGCTTGGCAACGGTTAGTTCTTTGAACACTTATCAAGTTATGATTGCACCCACTGTTATTTTTACTGCTGAGGCGCTCTCCGCTTTGGAAAAGAAATATGTTGCTTAAACCTTTATACACCGAGAAATCAATGAAAGATGCTTCTTTAAAGCGTTTTACTTTTGTGGCCGATCCTAAGGCCCGCAAAGGCGAAGCCAAAAGAATGGTTGAAAATATGTTTAAAGTAAAAGTACTTAAAATCCAAACTATTATGATGTCTGGAAAAGTTAAACGAGTAGGCAAACTTCGATTGCCAGTTAAACAAAGCCCCTGGAAGAAAGTTATCGTTACCACCGATCAAGATATTACTTTATTTAGCAAAGAAGCCAAATGAGTTTAAGATTACACAAACCAATCACTCCAGGTATGCGTGGATCGTCGTCCCTGACTTGGGAAGGGGTGTCTGTGAACACCCGTCGCAAGGGATTGTCTCGAATTTTGGCCAAAAATAGTGGCCGCAATACCACAGGCAAAGTGACAGTTCGTCACCAAGGCGGTCGACACAAGAGATTTTTGAGACTTATTGATTGGAAACGGGATCTAAAAAATGTAGCGGCTAAAGTGATTTCTATCGAATATGATCCAAACCGGACTGCTAATATTGCTTGTTTACAATATGCCAATGGTGAGAAGCGCTATATTTTAGCCCCCGAAGGCTTAACTTTGGAGCGAACTGTGATGTCTGGCGAATTTGCTCCACTTTTAGTTGGGAATGCTTTGCCTTTGGCTTCGATTCCCTCTGGTACTTTGATTCACAATATTGAAATTATTCCAGGTAAGGGGGCTCAAATGGCCAGAGGGGCTGGAACTGCTGCCATGGTTTCCGGTTTCGAAGATGCTTGGGCTCTGGTAAAATTGCCCTCAGGAGAAGTCCGTCGCTTTAAGCCTACCTGCACGGCAACCATTGGTCAGTTGAGTAATCCGGAATGGAAAAATGTGAACTTTGGTAAAGCAGGCCGGAAGATCAACATGGGTATCAGGCCAACTGTTCGAGGTACAGCTCAGAACCCCAGAAGCCATCCCCACGGAGGTGGAGAAGGCAGATCGGGTGAGGGTATGCATCCCAAGACTCCATGGGGTAAACCTGCTCGGGGTAATCGAACCAGATCTAAGGCTAAGTATTCAAATAAGTTTTTAGTTACTAGACGAAAGTCCAAAACATAATATGGGTAGAAGCACTAAAAAAGGACCATATGTAGATGCCAAGCTACTGATCAAGGTTGGCAAAAAAATGAATCCCATCAAAACTTGGGCTCGTAGTAGCCAGATTGCCCCAGAATTTGTAGGAATAACTTTCCAGGTCCATACTGGTAACAAATTTGTCGATGTATTTATTTCTGAGAGCATGGTTGGCCATCGCTTGGGAGAATTTGCTCCAACGCGTACCTTCCGTGGTCATGGAGCCATGGTCAAGCGCACCATGGATAAAACATGATCGTTGCTAAAGCAAATTTTGTGCGCATGTCACCACGCAAATTGCGGCTGATTGCCGATGCTGTCAAACCTTTATCCATCGATTTGGCTATCGCTCAGCTAAAAATCTTGCGTAAGCGGGCAGGAGGAGTGATCTTGAAAGTTATACAACAAGCTATTGGTAATGCTAAAAATAATCTTAAACTTTCTCCGGCCGATCTCAAGATCAAATCTATTTTGGTTGGCGAAGGCCCTCGTTACAAGAGGTCTGACCGTCATTCACATGGAGCTAGATTTGATTCTGGTATCCGTCACAAGCGTAATTCACACGTTACTGTTATTTTAGAAAACAAAAATGGGACACAAAGTTAACCCTACCGGTTTTAGAATTGCCTTGGCTCCTACTGAGAGATGGAAGTCTCGTTGGTTTACCACCAAGCGTGATCGTTACACTACCTATTTAGCAGAAGACGTCAAAATTAGAAAAGCTCTGATGACTAAACTGAAAATTGCCAGTGTGACCAATGTCGAAATAGAGCGCTCTCTCAAGAGCTTGAAAATTATTGTCCATGTAGCTAGACCCGGTGTGGTCATCGGCCGAGGTGGGGCAGGAATTGAAGACCTCAAGAAATATATTGCCAAATTGGTCAAAGCTCCAAAAATCGATTTGCAAATTGAAGAAGTCAAAAGTCCCGATACCAACGCTTATTTAGTCGCAACCAGAATTGCCGAACAATTAGAAAAAAGATTACCAGCCAGACGTGTGGCCACCAAAGCCATTGAGAAAATTATGTCATCTGGGGGTAAAGGAGCCAAAGTTAGACTTTCAGGTCGGGTTAATGGGGCTGAAATTAGTAGACACGAATTATATAAGTCGGCTACAGGTTCAGTTCCCACCCAGACTTTACGAGCCAACATTGATTATGCTCAAGTTCCAGCTCACACCCGATCAGGCTTTGTCGGAGTTAAAGTTTGGATTTATGAGGGAGGTAAATAATTATGATGCAACCCAAAAGATCAAAATTTAGAAAACAATTTAGAGGTAAAATGAGGGGTGACGCTACGCGTGGGTTCACGCTCGCGTTTGGTGAATTTGGTCTCAAAGCCAACGGCCGGGGTTGGCTGACTGCTCGCCAAATTGAAGCCGCTCGAAAAGCCATTTCCCGTTATGTTCAAAAAGGCGGTAAAATGTGGATTCGCATCTTTCCCGACAAACCAATTACCAAAAAAGCCTTGGGTGTGCGCATGGGATCTGGTAAAGGCGATATTACCGATTATGTCGCCGTGATTACCCCAGGTAGAATTATTTTTGAAGTGGCGGGTATCGAAGAAGCCACAGCTAAAATTGCTTTTAAGCTTGCAGCTGCTAAGCTACCATTCGATGTTAGATTTATTAGTAAAATCGCACAATGAAATTAAAAGACTTAAAACAACAATTAGTTGGTCTGACTCCAGCAGAGTTAAACAAGAAGGCTCGCGAGCTCTCTTCGCTTATTGCCAAAAATAAGCTAGAATTAGCGGCTGGACGGATTGCCAACAAACGATCGGTCTTCCATCAAAGAAAACAGTTAGCCATTATTAAAACCAAAATGTATGAAAGTCTTGACCGGTAAAGTCATATCTAACAAAATGAAAAATACGCTCGTAGTTGAGATGGATAGGCTTGTGTCTCATCCAATGTACAACAAACGCATGCGTCGGACTACCAAATACCATGTTCATAGCGACAAGCCTATGGAAGTGGGAACGATGGTCAAGTTTGTAGCAACAAAACCTATTAGCAAAACCAAGTTTTACACAATATGGTCCAGTTAAGAACCATCTTAGTACCAACTGACAACAGTGGGGCCAAGCGCCTACGGCTTATCCATGTCATGGGATCCTGGAAGCGTACCTATGCTTATCCAGGGGACATTGTTACGGCTGTGGTCGATCAAGCCGATAGTACTGGCACCGTCAAGGATTCCGAAGTAGTCAAGGCTGTTATTGTTCGTACCTGCAAGGCAGTTCGTAGACGCGATGGCAGTTATATTCGTTTCGATGACAACGCTTGTGTTATTGTAGATCCTAAAACTCATGAGCCAAGAGGGACTCGCATCTTTGGACCAATTGCCCGTGAAGTCAAAGACGCTGGGTTTGCAAAAATTGCATCTCTAGCAAGCGAAGTATTATAAAAATATGAAATTACTAAAAAACGACACCATTATAGTTACAGCTGGTAAAGACAACGGCAAGCAAGCCGTTGTCAGCAAGGTCTTTCCTAAAAAGGGCAAGATTTTGGTAGAAGGTATTAATCAATACAAAAAACATGTTAAGCCCTCGCAAGGGCGAGCTGGGGAGATAGTCACCCTGTCTCGATCTCTAGACGTTTCCAAAGTGGCTTTGATTTGTCCCAAGTGCAAACAACCAACTCGAGTCGGTTATCGTTTCCAGGATGACAAAAAAATTAGAGTTTGTCGCAAATGTAAATTAGATATATGACATTAAATCAAACATATAAAGATAAAATAGTACCAACACTCATGAGTGAGTTTAGCATTCACAATGTCATGGCAGTTCCTCATGTGTCTAAAATTACCATCAATATGGGAGTTAAGGAAATGGCACATGACAAGGGATTAATCGAAAAAATTGCCTCCCAAATGACGGCCATTGCCGGCCAAAAGCCCAAGTTAACTCGCGCCAAGATTGCTATTGCTAACTTTAAACTTCGTGAGAACGACCCAGTGGGAATGACAGTTACCCTAAGAGGTGCTCGAATGTACGATTTTATGACCAAACTCTTTGGTATAGTTTTACCTCGTGTGCGTGATTTTCAGGGAGTTTCGACAACAGCTTTTGATAAAGCTGGAAATTATACCTTGGGAATTTCGGAACAAATTATTTTCCCCGAGATCGATTACGGAAAAATTGATAAAATTAGAGGCTTAGAAATCACCTTTGTTATTAATTCAAAAAATTCCGAAATTTCCAAAAGATTATTACAGTTACTTGGTATGCCTTTTAATCATGGCGACAGAAGCTAAAATTAACAAACAAACATTGGGACACCTCAAGTATCCCACTCAGTACCGCAACCGTTGTCAGCTGTGCGGTCGTCCAAGAGGATTCATTCGGTTATTTGGTTTGTGCCGACTTTGCTTTAGAGAGCTAGCCCTCAAAGGCGAACTTCCTGGAGTTGTCAAAGCATCATGGTAAGAGACCCATTATCAGATTTAGTGTCCCAGATTAAGAACGGTTATTTAGCCGGGATGACTCATGTGGTTATGCCAACTAGTAATTTGCGTTTGGCTGTGGCAAAGGTTTTATCAGAAGGCGGCTACTTGGGTAAGGTCGAGACAGTTGACAATCAACTCAAGATCGAACTTAAATATCAATCTAAAAAATCAGCCATTACCGAAATCGTCCGGGTCAGCAAACCAGGGAGCCGTGTCTACAAGAGTTATAAAGATCTCCAATATGTTTTGGGTGGAATGGGTATGCAAGTCGTGTCTACTCCCAAAGGGGTAATAACTGACAAGAAGGCCCGCAAGCTCAAAGTTGGGGGCGAAGTTATTTGTAAAGTTTGGTAAAAATATGTCTAGAATTGGCAAACTACCAGTCGAATTTAATTCAGAAACAAGTATCAAAGTAACAAGTGACAGAGTAGTTGTTACTGGTAAAAATGGTGAACTATCTTTAGATATCCCAAAGGGTGTCGAAGTAAAGATCGAAGAAAATCAGGTATTGGTTGACTCTGAACAATCTAATATGCGAGGATTGATCCGTAGTTTGATTAACAACATGGTCATTGGAGTGACCAAAGGTTGGACTCGGGTACTCGAGTTGTCAGGCACTGGATACCGGGCGAATACTACTGGAACTGTTTTAAATTTGGCTTTGGGATTTTCTCATCCAGTGGTTGTCAACGCTCCCGCTGGTGTCAAGTTTACCGTTGTTGAAAACAAAATCACTGTTTCTGGAGCTGACAAAACAATGGTTGGCCAGATAGCTGCTCAAATTAGAGCTTTAAAACCTGCCGATCCCTACAAAGCCAAAGGCTTTAAGTACGACGATGAAGTTATAATTAAGAAACCTGGTAAAGCTGCTAAAGCTGGAGTCACAACTGCAAAATGATAAGAAAACATAAATCCATCAAAGATCGTCGAGCTGTTGCTGTCAGAGCAAAAATTAGAGTCAAATCTGACTTGCCAAGATTGTCTGTTTTCCGTTCTCTAAAGTTTTTGACCACCCAGGTCATCGATGATAAAAAAGGTGTGACTATTGCTTATGCTAAGGGCAAAAATCCTCTCGAAGTGGGAGCTGAAATTGCCAAAAAAACTTTAAGTGCCAAAGTCAAAGCGGTAGTCTTTGACCGCGGTGGATACCGTTATCATGGTAGAATTCAAAAGTTAGTTGATGCAGCCCGCGAAGCTGGTCTGACTATATGAGAGACAATTTTCAATCTACAGAACCCAAGGAATTTGAGGAAAAAGTAGTTCAAATTAATCGTATTTCCAAAAAAACCAAAGGTGGAAATCATATGCGCTTTGCAGCTCTAGTCGTGACCGGCGACAAGAAAGGCAAGATCGGAGTTGGTTTGTCTAAGGCTGCCGATGTTCAGTCAGCTGTGGCCAAGGCTACCAGAACTGCTAGAAAAAATTTGTTTGTGGTTAACCTCTACAAGAATACCATCCCTCATGAGGTGATGATTAAATATGGTGCCGGTAAAGTTTTGCTTAAACCTGCTCCAGATGGAACTGGTGTCCGAGCTGGAGGAGCTGTTCGGGCTGTCGTTGAATCAGCAGGCATCAAAAACATTACTGGTAAAATTTTGGGAACTGCCAACAAGGTTACCAATGTCTACGCGACAGTTGCCGCGTTGAAATCATTAAAACCACGCGTATGAATCTCCCTAAAATAACTCACAAGAGAATGAAAATTGTTGGCCGTGGCCGAGGATCGGGTAAGGGTGGTCATACCACTGGCCGTGGTCACAAAGGCCAATTGGCTCGGGAGCGAGTTCATTCTTTGTTTGAAGGTACAAAAAGTAAAAAATCTCTAATCAAGAGACTGCCTTTTATAAGAGGTAAAGCCAAGAATAAATCTTTTGTAGGTAAACCCCAAATTGTAAAATTGGATCAGCTTGCTAAGTGGCCCAAGTCTCTGCCAGTCACTCTTGAAAATCTCATTGAGAGAAAATTAGTAAAAGCTGGAACAACCTCAGTAAAAATCCTCGGTGGCACCAAACTCGATCATGAACTCGTCTTCAAAGTCCCAACCTCTAAATCTGTCCAAGCAGAAAAAACCGAAAAATAATTCCGGTTGAGTGATACAATTGGGCAATGGCGATAAGGCAAACGATTCAAACTGGACATCCCAATCTTAAGGCCATAAATAAAAAAATTGTAAACTTTTCCAATCCTGAGCTGTCTCAACTAATCGCAGATTTAAAAGATACAATGTACGAGGTTGGTTTGATTGGTATCGCAGCGCCACAGATCGGAGAGAATTTTATGGTTTTTATTACTGAACCACGCAAGACAGATACTAGACCTGCCGATCAGACTGATGAGTTTAGGGTGTATATTAATCCAAAAATTGTGTGGTCGTCAAAAGAACAAATTGAAATTTGGGAAGGTTGTGGAAGTGTTTGCGATGCAAAACTTTTTGGGTCAGTATTTAGACCAAAGGTGATAGAAGTCGAAGCGTTTGATTTACAAAACAGAAAGTTCGGATTTAAATGTGATGGTATCTTGGGTAGGGTAATTCAACATGAAATGGATCATCTTTTGGGAGTAGAATTTATTGAAAAAATAGCTGATTACTCCAAACTTAAATCATTAGATTTTTACATAAAAGATATAAAAAATTCTCCCGAACTTTTGAAAGCTACAAATATCACAATTAAGGAATTTAAATTGTTGTAAAATAAATTTGTGATTTCGGAATTAATTGCTTATGTTCTTTCTCTTTGGTTGGCTTTTACGCCGGTTCCCACGGGACTTTATAGAGTCGTCAAAGTTGTCGATGGAGATACTATTAAAGTTAGTTTAAATAATAAAACTGAGACTATAAGACTGATTGGTGTGGATACTCCCGAGACAGTTGACCCCAGACGAGTAGTGGGCTGTTTTGGCAGAGAGGCTTCAAATTTCACCAAAAAAACTTTGTCCAACCAAAATATAAAACTCGAAGCAGATGTTTTGTCTGGAGATAGGGATAAATATCAAAGACTTCTGAGATACGTTTTTTTGGAAGACGGTCAAAATTTTAATCAGGTCTTAATCGAAAATGGCTATGCACATGAATACACTTATAATAGCATCCCCTATAAATACCAGGAAATATTTAAGAAAGCCCAAATCGACGCCCGCGACAATTCTCGTGGCCTTTGGGCCCCAGGGGTATGTGATAAAATAAATTAATGACTAAAAATAGACCCTATTTCTTGTGGGATTATGACTTATCCGAAGCCGACGTGCACAATATTTTGCACGATGGTTCTTCTGGTGACAAAAATTGGCTGCTGTCCCGTATTTTAGAAAGTGCAAAATACGAAGACGTTTGGAAATACACTTCTTTGGCCGAAGTCAAACAAATGATGCCAATATTAAAGATCAAAAGACCTATTAAACAAGCCTGGGAACACGCCCTATCGATATGGCAGTAAATTACACACTCCAAGATAAATTTTTGGCTCAATTTTTTTCGGACTCTCTGTCCTCAGATTTTTATCTTACAGGTGGAACTGCCTTGGCAAGGTTTTATTTTCATCATCGTGAGAGTGTGGATTTAGATCTTTTTACCAATAACTCAAAGATCGATTTTAGTCAGATCAGTTTTTTGGCTAATAAAATTGGATTAGAAATGGGTTTAAAAGTAATTCAACAAGTGACCACGGGTACCTTTGTACAATTTATTTTTGAGGACGCTGATAAAAGTACGTTAAAAGTGGACCTAGTAAAAGATATTCCAGTGCATTTTGGTGAGACAAAACAAGAAGGCAAAGTAAAAATAGATTCACTTGAAAATATTGGCTCCAATAAAATTACAGCCATCTTTGGTCGGACCGATCATAAAGATTTTATTGATTTGTATTACATTTTAAACGAAACAAAATTTACTTTTGACTATTTAGTGTCATTAGCTAAACGTAAAGATTTAGGATTGACCGATTTTTATTTAGCCAATTCAATCAACCAATTAACTACAGTCAATCAAATGCCGGTTCTGTTAAAGCCATTGGATTTAAATAAATATCAAGAATTTTACAAAAAATTATCTGCAGAAATTTTGCTTAAGATAAAACCAGAGGATAAGTGAATGTTTTGGTGCTAAAATGAACTAATGAAGAAAGCCTGGAATTCTGTGCGCCAGATATGGCTGGCCCGCGATATTCGCAACAAATTGCTCCTGACAGCTCTTTTGTTGTTTATCTACCGTTTACTGGCTCACATTCCTGTAGCTGGAGTAGATAGAGTAGCACTTCAAGGCTTATTTTCCCAAAGCCAGCTTTTGGGCTTACTAGATATCTTTTCTGGAGGAACCCTAGCTAATTTCTCACTGATTGCTCTTGGCCTTGGTCCATACATCAATGCTTCAATTATTATTCAGCTTTTGACTGTCATTTTTCCAAAACTGGAAGAACTCTCCAAAGAGGGAGAATATGGTCGAGAGTTAATCAACCAATACACTCGGATGCTAACCATCCCAATTGCAATTTTGCAGGGCTTTGGAATGTATCTTTTACTCAAGAGTCAGTCTGTAATTGGAGATCTGACTCCGCTCATGCTTCTGGCATTCATCATTACAATGATGGCTGGAACAATGTTGGCGGTTTGGATTGGAGAACTCATCACTGAATACGGTATAGGTAACGGTATCTCGCTTTTGATTTTTGCTGGTATAGTTGGTCGTTTACCTGTGACCCTTTCGCAAACCTTTGTGACTGCTGAAACTTTAAACCCCCTAAACATTGTCATTTTTGTGGTTGCGGGTTTGGTTTTGATTGCCGCAGTTGTCTTTATGAATGAAGCTTCACGCAATATCACTGTCCATTACGCTAGACGCGTTAAAGAGGGCGGATCTTCGGGATCACAAGTAACCCACTTACCATTGCGTCTCAATCAAGCTGGAGTTATCCCTATTATTTTTGCTATTTCGCTAGTTTTATTACCATCTCTGGCTGCTCAGCTTTTGGAAAAGGTGGGTAATCCAGTTGTGGCTGCCACAGCCCGCAACGTGGCCACTTTTATGAACCCCAATAATTTTGCTTACAACTTTATTTATTTTGTTTTGGTGGTAGCCTTTACTTATTTTTATACTGCAGTTGTCTTTAATCCTGAAAAGATTGCTGAAGAGATGAAAAAATATGGTGGCTTTATCCCGGGAGTTCGTCCAGGAATTGCCACTTCTGAATACCTAACCTCGGTTCTTAATAGAATTACTTTGGTAGGAGCTTTTTTCCTGGGAGGGCTAGCCGTTTTACCAGCTGTGGCCCAAGCTGCTTTTCAGATACCCACTTTGTCACTTGGCGGAACTGGAATTTTGATTGTGGTCTCAGTTGTTTTGGAAACCACAAAATCTTTGCAGTCTCAGCTATTGCTTCGTAGTTACGATAAGTTTTTGGGTGTATGAATATAATTATTCAGGGTCCTCAGGCCTCAGGTAAAGGAACACAAGCCAGACTTCTGGCAGAAGAAAAGAATCTCATGCATTTTGAAATGGGCAAAATCTTGAGAAGTATCGCCAATTCTGACAACGAGCATGCTGAAGTAATCAAAAAAGCTCAAAATTCAGGAAGTTTGGTGCCAGATGAATTTGTGAGATTGGTGGCTTGGGATTTTGTAAGTAAACATCATGAACAAGGTGTTGTTTTTGAAGGATACCCTCGGTCTCTGGCGCAGTATGAGCACCTTCAGGATATGCTCCGTAAATTTAATAAAAAGATCGATTATTTAATAAGTATCAGTATCCCAGAAGAAGAAAGTATTAGAAGAATGAGTGATCGGAGAACTTGTCAAAAATGTGGCCGAGTCTATAGTCTAAGTATTGATGGGGCCCTAGAGCAATGCGAATGTGGAGGAGCTCTTGTTTTGCGTGAAGACGATAAACCTGAAGCAATTAAAAAGAGACTAGAGATTTATCATACTCAGACAATGCCAGTTTTAGAACGAGCGAGGCAAGAGGGTATTGCTTTTGGAATCGATGGAACCCCAACAATTACTGAGGTTCATACGGCTATATTAAAATGCATAAAATAACTTTAAAGACAGACGCTGAAATTGCCATCATGGCCGAAGGAGGTAAACTTTTGGCTTTTGTTCGCGACGAAACAGTCAAAAAAATTAAGCCAGGAATGACAACTCTAGAAATTGACCAAATTGCCACCAAACTTATCAAGGAGGTGGGCGCCGAACCGTCATTTTCCAAAGTTCCTGGTTACCATCATGCAACTTGTATAAATTTAAATGATGTAGTTGTTCATGGAGTACCAAATTCCCAGACCATAAAAAATGGTGACTTAGTGTCTTTGGATGTAGGTTTATATTGGAAAAAATTTCATAGTGATACTTCAATAACAGTAATTGCTGGTAAATCGACTCCATTTCAAGAAAAATTTCTCAAGGCTGGTCGAGATGCGGTCGATTTAGCCATTAGAAAAGCCAAGATTGGTAACAAAATCTGGGATTTGTCTTGGGCCATGCAATCGACAGTTGAGGCGGCTGGTTTCTCAGCGGTCACCGCCCTGACTGGGCACGGGATTGGTCACAATCTGCACGAGGAGCCAGCCATCCCCTGTTTTGTAGCTCAAAAAGCCAAATATACCCCTCAAATCGTGGCCGGAATGGTTCTGGCTATCGAGATTATGTATGTAGCTGGGAAGAGCGATGTGGTCTACAAAAATGACGATGGTTGGACAATAGCCACAGCGGATGGTAAAATTGCAGGGCTATTTGAGCAGACTGTAGCTGTTACCAAAGCTGGTCCGCTCATCCTGACGACACAAAACCAATGAATGATTCTGGCATAAACTTAGTAGAGGGTGTGGTGGTCGAAAACCTCCCCAACTCTACATTTAGAATCAAAGTTGGTGAGGAGACAAGCCTTTTAGGCTATTTGTCAGGTAAAATGCGAGTTAACCATATCAAACTCCTGCCAGGGGATCGTGTTCGAGTCGAAGTTTCGATTCATGACGCTACCCGTGGAAGAATTGTATTTAAAATTAGAAATTAAAATCAAGTGAAAGTCCAAGCATCAATCAAAAAACGTTGTCGAAACTGCAAAATAATTAAGCGGCATGGTAATTTGTTGGTTATTTGTACCACCCCTCGCCACAAGCAGAGACAAGGATAAATATGCCACGCCTTTCTGGAGTCGATATTCCCAATGAGAAAAGAATAGATATGTCTTTGACATATCTTTATGGTATTGGTCGGACTAATGTTTATCCTCTTTTAGAACAGGCTAAGATTAAAGCAGACAGACGAGCTAGTACTCTGACTTCAGAAGAGGTTTCCAGATTACAAAAAATCATCGACAATATGAAAGTTGAAGGAGATTTGCGAAAAGATGTTTCCCAAAATATTTCTAGGCTTAAAGAAATTGGGTCATTTCGAGGTTCTCGTCATACCAAAGGACTGCCTGCTCGGGGTCAGCGCACCCGTAGTAATGCCAGAACTAAAAGAGGTAAGAGAGTAACTATTGGAGCCTTGAAAAAAGAAGCTGTAAAGAAGGAGGAAAAGAAATAATATGTCAGCCGGTAAAGTTTTTATCACTGCTACTTTCAACAACACTTTGTTGACTATTACCGATCCGTCTGGCAATGCTGTGGCTTGGGGATCAGCTGGAGCCTCAGGATTTAAAGGAGCCCGTCGTTCCACTCCTTATGCTGCAACTATGGCCATGGAGGCCACCGCGAGAAAGGCCATGGCCGCAGGAATCACTGAAGTTGAAGTCTATGTCAAAGGACCAGGAGCTGGACGCGATGCGGCTCTTCGGGCTTTGAAGTCGGTAGGACTCAAAATGACTTTGATTGCAGATGTCACTCCCATCGCTCACAATGGCGCCAGACCTAAGAAAAGAAGGAGAGTATAGCCTCAAAAGGCCTGGCCTTGCAAAATCCCATATAAATTCAATCGTGCGCTATAATTGAGGTATGATAAGCGGGCGTGATATTAGGAAAAAGTATTTGAAGTTTTTTGAGAGTAAGGGTCATGTGATTATTCCTTCGGCTCCACTTGTTCCCGAAAACGATCCCACCACTTTGTTTACGGGATCAGGGATGCAACCGATGTTGCCATATTTATTGGGGCAATCACACCCCCTAGGAACTCGACTAGTTGATTCCCAAAAGTGTTTCCGAAGCCAAGACATTGAAGAAGTGGGAGATAATTGCCACGATACATTTTTTGAAATGTTGGGCAATTGGTCCTTGGGAGATTATTTTAAAGAAGAACAGATTGCCTGGTTTTGGGAATTTTTAACTGTCGAACTAAAACTTCCTCAAGAGAAACTCTATGTTTCAGTTTTTGATGAAGACAAAGAAACAGCTGAGATTTGGAAAAAGCTGGGGGTGCCAACAGAAAGAATTTATTTTTATGGTGAAGAAAAAAACTGGTGGTCGCGATCAGGAATAAGAAAAAATATGCCAGTGGGCGAGCCAGGAGGACCTGACTCAGAAGTTTTCTTTGATTTCGGTGGAGAGGCGCATAAAGATTGCCATCCCAATTGTGACTGTGGTCGGTTTATGGAAATTGGTAATAACGTATTCATGACTTACAAAAAAACTAATGATGGTTTTGTGCCCTTGGAAAAGAAAAATATTGATTTTGGAGGAGGCTTAGAAAGAATTACTGCTGCTGCAAATAATAATCCCGATGTTTACAAAACAGATTTATTTATGCCAATTATAAAAGTCTTAGGCGGTGAAGTTAATGTCACCACCAGAGTAATTGCAGACCATATTAAGGCTTCTGTATTTCTGATTCAGGACGGTGTGATGCCAGGAAACAAAGCTCAGGGGTATTTCTTAAGAAGACTCTTGCGAAGATCCTCAGTTAAAATGCAGCAATTGGGATTGCCATTGGAATTTACGGAAATAATCAAAGCTGTCTTTGGTATTTACCCAATGTACTTAAAAGACTTTGATTTAGTAAATCGAGCAATTGAAGAAGAAATTTCTAAGTTTAAAAAGACTTTAGATCTGGGATTAAAGATGGTGGGAAAGGTTTCAAATTTTGATTTATACCAATCTTATGGTTTCCCCAAAGAAGTAATAAAAGAATTGTGTGGTGACAAATTTGACGAGGAAGAATTTGAAAAAGAAAAGTCAAAACATCAAGATCTGTCCCGAACCGCAGGTAAAGGTATGTTTAAAGGGGGACTTCAGGATCATTCTGAAACGACAACTAGATATCACACAGCTACACATTTGTTGCATGCTGCCTTGCGAAAAGTTCTTGGCAATTCTGTTTCCCAAAAGGGTAGTAATATTACTGCCGAAAGATTGAGATTTGATTTTAGTTTTGATAGGAAATTAACCGAGTCTGAAATTAAAGATGTTGAAGACCTGGTAAACCAAAAGATAGGGGAAGATCTGGTTGTTGAAAGGTTGGAGATGCAAAAGTCAAAAGCCTTGGAAATGGGAGCCATGGCATTCTTTCCTGAAAAATATCCCGAGCTCACATCTGTCTACAAAATCGGAGACTTTTCTTTGGAATTGTGCGGTGGACCTCATGTGGCCTCGACAGGAGCAATTGGAAAGTTTAAGATAGATAAAGAAGAATCCGCTGGAAGCGGTGTTCGTCGTGTTTATGCAACTGCCCTTTTTCCATAAAACCCAAGACTCAACAGAACGAGAATATCTATTGGCATTAGAAATTAGTCCTGGAGTTATTAAAAGTGCTGTCTGGACGGTTGTTAATGAAACCTCTCAGGTTTTGGTCACTGGTAGAACTCAACCTTGGGACAATACTAGCTCAAATAGTTTGGTGGTGGCTACAGATGCTTCGATAAGTGGGGTTACCCAAAATTACAAAGTTGAAAAAGTAATTTTTGGTCTGAGTGGCGATTGGTTAGCTGGTGACAAGATAGATTTGGAAAAGATGGGCTGGCTACGTCAGCTTTCAGAAAAGCTCGAGTTTAAGCCAGTGGGATATGTGGTGACCCACGAAGCCATTACCAAGTTTATTCAACACAGTGAAGGTATGCCACCAACAGCCATATTGTTGGGTTTTTGGCCTCATATTTTAGAGCTTACTTTGGTGCGTTTGGGCAAAATAGACGGAGCGGTCAGTATTTCTCGTAGCCAAAATCTAACAGATGACGTTATTGAGGGGCTATCGCGTTTACCCAAAGTGGACATGTTGCCCTCGAGAATGTTGCTTTACGATTCAGGGATTGATTTGGAGGAGGTCAAACAACTACTTTTGTCTTACCCTTGGTTGTCACCAACGCGTAAATTTGGTTTTTTACATTTTCCCAAAGTTGAAATTCTCCCCGCTGATTTTACAGTCCGGGCCATTGCTCTGTCTGGAGGAGAAGAAGTGGCCAAGTCTATTGGTCTTATCAAACCGGAGGAAATAGTTGAAGAACCTAAACCTAATTTTGGTTTTACAACCGAAGACATAGTAACTACTACTGTGCCTTCGATTCCTGTGCCTGAGACTGTAGTTGAAGCAGAAGTAGTTACTCCCAAAAAGAAATTTACTTTACCCAAATTTAGTTTGCCCCCAATACCGCATTTTAATCTTAACTTAAAATTGGCATGGTTGTTACCAATACCAATTTTATTATTATTGGTTTTTGGAATATGGTTCTTACCCAAAGCTACGGTCTCCATCAATACTACTGAAAAAATGCTTGAGCATAGTTTTATAACTACAATTACCGTGAGTGATATCGAGGGTGAAGCCTCTGTTTCAGATATTGCAGCTGCAACTGGAACCAAAAATATTGGTGACAAAGCCACGGGAACTGTGACCATTGTCAATGGTACTTCCACACCCAGGACTTTTGTAGCTGGAACGCAAATTATTTCACCATCGGGTTTAAAATTTGCACTTGATGCCCAAACTCAAGTCGCCTCTGCTTCGGGAGCTGTCGATAATCGGGTTTTGGGTAAAGCCACAGTTAAAGTGACAGCCGTAGCGATTGGACCTGACAGTAATTTGGCTGCTGGGACGTATCTTAGGATTGGGACGTTTGCTGAGAGTGACATCGTTGCCAAAAATGATGCCGCTTTTTCTGGGGGGACTAGTAGGCAAGTTAAATCGGTGGCCAAAGCTGATGTCGATGGACTGAGGACGAAACTGATGGATCAAGCCAAAACCCAAGCCAAACAAGAATTGGACAAAAAGGTTTCATCTGAGCAATCATTAATTTCTGAAACTGTAGTCTATACCACCACCAGTGAGGAATTGGACCACAAGGTCGACGAAGCGGCAGACAATGTCCAATTAAAACTTGCAGTCAAAGCCAAAGGCCAAGTCACCACTAAGTCTGAGCTAGAGGCGGCCATTAACAAAGAACTTAAACCATTAGTACCTTCGGGATATACAATTGCCGAGATTGTTAGTCAAAAATTTACTTTCAAAAAAACTGGAGGATTCGACGTATTTGTAATTGCCAAGTTATTACCCAAAGTTGATTTGGAGGAGATGGTTAAAATGTTGGCTGGTCGAAAACTTGAGCAGGCCAAAGAGTATATTCAAACTGTACCTTCGGTTGCTAGTGTTAACTTTTCTATTAGCCCATCTTTACCTTTTGTAAACTCCCGTCTACCTTGGATTGCTTCGCATATCAAAATTGAAATAAAGTCGCAATGATGAAGAAGACTGCCCCCTTGCTTTTGGTTTTATCGGGAATTGCTTTGATTTTAATTGTGGCTCTCCCTTTATCATATGGACAAATTAAATACTGGCTGTCTCCCGCAGTACTATTAGATCCCACCAGTACTTCGGTTTTGGGCCAACAAACAATAGTTGACTATACCGAACCTGCTAATTGGTTTAACACCATTCCCCCTATTACCAATACTCTGAGTAAAGTTTCTTTTTATACCATTTCTATTCCCAGAGTAGGGATGCAAGATGAGATAGTCGAAATCAATGGCGATAATTTAAAAAAGGGGGCATTGCAATACCCAGGAACCGCTTTGCCAGGAACTTTTGGAAATACAGTTGTCTTTGGACATTCGACTACACCATTTCTATACAAACCCCACGACCCGCTTTCCATTTTTAATCCCCTGATCAAAGTCAAAATTGGTGATGAAATAACCATTAATTATGATGGGGTTACCTACCGTTACATTGTCAGACATACAGCCGAGGTCGAGCCAGAGAAGGTTGAAGTCCTGGCTCAGAGCTATGACAAACATGAATTAACCTTGGTCACATGTACTCCTTTGGGAACCTATCTTCGCCGCTTCGTCGCCCGAGCCGAGTTAGTCAATTAAAGTTTTAGGTTTGCTCTTTTGTTAATATCAATTCCTTGCTCAAATCCATTTAGATTTTTGAGTGTTGATTCTGAGACTTCAACAAATCCACCATTCAATGTCTTGTCAATTCTTTGTTTGGCTCGTTCTCCGGGTATATAAATTTCACTTACCCCAGGGAGTTTTCGAGACTTCTTAATCTCGTTTACTAGTTGAATAACTTGAGAGTCAAACTTTTCTTTCGTCGTAAACATATCAGGAGCATAAGCTATAAATAAAAATCCTAGGTCATAAGCGTTTTGAGATTGCAGTTCCATTTTGGCTGATACAAACGCACCAGTTAAAATTTCAATCATAAAATTTAAACCATAGCCTTTATAACCTGCAAAGGGAATGATGGCCGCCGCTTTATCTGAGTCGGTGGTAAATTCTCCACCTTTATCTAAGAATGCTTTTTCGACTAATGGACGATTTTCAACTTTGGCAAGATTAACTTCTCCCCAAGGTCGCTCTGAAGTAGCCATATCCAAAACCAATGGACCTTGTGAAGTTGGTATTCCAATGGCAATTGGATTAGTTCCCAATATGGGATCGATTCCCCCGTGTGGAGCGACTGTTGCAGGACCACCATTGTTTATTACGATTCCTATATACCCAAATTCGGCTATTTGCCTTGCGTAAATACCGGCCATGGTGTAATAAAAAGAGTTTGTCATGCCAACCATCGCATTATCAAATTTTTTAACTTTCTCTAATAAAATGTTTAGGGCAAAATCTGCAGACAGTAAACCAATTTCTTTCCCACCATCAATCAGCGCATAATTTCCTTTGTCCTTTATAATTTTTGGCCTATTACCCCGAGCCTTGAGGGCTTCTTCCATCACAAAAATTTTGCTTATGCCATAAGTTTTTTTACCCATCATCTCAGCATCTATCAAATGTTTAGTAACGATTTCAGATTCAGAGTGGGTAAGCCCTCGTCTTTGTAAACCATTCTCCAGTTTGTCTTTCAACTCCGAAATTTTTATTTTCATAATAATATTTTATCATTAACCCAACAAATCCCACCTTCCAGGTGGGATTACTAACGCTGAATGCCTCGACAAATTTGCTATACTAAATTGATATGCGGTTTAATGTGGAACAAACAAAGGGTTTAGCAAGTTTCTTTTTTGATATAGCCAAAGGACTTTTCTTGGGTGGTGTTGGCTTTGCAACATTGGGTCAACCAGAAACAAAATTGATAACTTTCATTACCAGCATGATTCTTTGTTACTTTTGTGTTAAATTTGCTTTAACTCTTTTAGAATATGATTACACAAGCTGATATCACAACAGGAG
The DNA here is from genome assembly GCA_964360495.1 of uncultured Gammaproteobacteria bacterium. Taxonomy (GTDB): domain Bacteria; phylum Patescibacteriota; class Microgenomatia; order CAZETR01; family Amesbacteraceae; genus CAYHWU01. The sequence goes on along the minus strand of CAYHWU010000003.1, from coordinate 1,332 downwards.
CATATTTTTACTTAGTTGCCGGTGGTATAATTACATCAATGGGAGCTGTTATTGTATACCTCCTTAAATCTAAGAAACATGACTCTAAATAATATACTTTTAACTATTGCAATGTTGCTGTTGGCATTCTCAGCTTATATGGTTTTTATTGCTATTCCTGGAGTTTCCCAGAAGCGGAAGAAAAAATAATTGTATCTTGGCCAGCAAAATTAAGTTTAGTTCTCCCCACTTCAAAACCCTTATTTTGAGCATAATCTACCAGTGATTCTAACCAGTTGATTCCTGGTTTTGTTTCAACAGGTTCTCCAATGACACAACAAGGTAAAAGTACAAATTCCTTGTTGTATTCTTTACAGGCATCAATGATTTTTAGGTTTGATCCATGGGCATGTAGTCCAACCAATAAATCAAATTCCTTTGCCATCTCTATTTCAAATGGCTTATCTATTCTTTTGACATCTTTTCGTTTGTCAGGCGTCAGGGTAGTTCTGGTTTTGTGTAAATCCTTAAAAGTTCTGGGTAAAATTTGAGTAACTGGGTCAATAATGGTGACGTTCCATCCACTCTGATTAAGTAAATATGCTAATAAACCTTTACCACCACCAACATCAGCGGCCTTGCACAGTTGATAGTGATTAATTAGCCAATTGTGTAATAATTGGAATCTAAAACGATGACTTAATCTTCTCATTCTTATATTTTACTTGAATCTGGTAAAATTTACCCATGACAAAGCCAACTTTATATATATTAACTGGACTTCCTTATTCAGGAAAAACAACTTTAACAAACGAGCTTGTTAAAAGATTTGGGTTTAAAACAGCATCAGTAGATGATGTGATGGACGAACGTGGTCTAGATTCTGATACGATGGTACAAGAAGATTGGAATGCAGTTTATTCTGAAGCGTACGAGAGACTAAAGGTTAATTTGACCAAAGGAGATTCTGTTATTTTTGATATGGGGCATTTGAAATTTAAAGAAAGAGAAACTGCAAGGCAAATAGCTGAAAGCGTGGGTGCGAAACATAAATTGATTTATATAAACACTTCTCCAGATGAAACCAGAGAAAGATGGGCTCGTAATGAAACCACGAAAGAACGCGGTCAATTATCGGATCGTGGGATGAAAGTAGCCTTTTCGCAGTTTCAAGAACCAACTGCCGACGAAAACCCAATTATTTATAATCAACAAATGGATTTAGATGCCTGGATAAAAGAAAGTATAGAAATATGAATATTTTAGGACTAGATTATGGGGAAAAGCATGTGGGGGTGGCGCTGGCTGAGGGGCCACTGGCTGCGCCTCTGACCACTTTAAATACTGAAACTG
>CAYHWU010000002.1:36906-38346 GCA_964360495.1 uncultured Gammaproteobacteria bacterium | reverse complement strand
AAGAGGCGGGGGTTTGTATTTCCAAACTCAGAAATATATGGTGGATTGCAGGGATTCTATGATTATGGACCACTGGGAGTGGAAATGAAGAATAATTTAAAGCAACTTTGGTGGAAATGGTTTACACGCGAGCACGAAAACATAGTGGGAATTGATGGGGCCATTATTGACCATCCAAAGGTTTGGGAAGCCTCAGGACATATTCAAAGTTTTGTTGATCCCCTATCAGAATGTAAGAAATGCCATCACCGCTTCAAGTCAGATGATTTGACTTCAAAAATTTGCCCCGATTGTGGGGGAGAATTGACTGATCCTAAAAACTTTAATATTTTAATGGCTACAGAGCTAGGAGTAATTGAGGGAGAGAAGACCAAGGCCTATTTGAGAGGTGAGGCTTGTCAGACAATTTATTTGGATTTTAAAAATGTAGTTGATTCAACCCGTGTAAAAATACCATTTGGGATTGTTCAAATTGGCAAAGCTTTTAGAAACGAAGTTACCCCCGGAAACTTTATTTTTAGACAGAGAGAATTTGAACAATGGGATTTACAGTGGTTTACACATCCAGACGAAATGGACAAATGGTTTGAATATTGGAAAGAAGAGCGCATGAATTGGTATAAGGGATTATTCAATGATCATTCCAAACTCACTTTTTATAAACACGAAAAACTGGTGCATTATGCCAAGAAAGCTTTTGATATTCAATATGATGGAAAAGAAATGGAAGGAATCCATTGGCGACAAGATTGGGATCTTGGTCGTCATAGTGAATATTCTGGAAAAGATTTGAGTTACGAAGGATATATTCCTTGGATTGTAGAAACTTCGGGAGGGGTTGATAGAACATTCCTATTTTTATTGATGGATGCTTACACAGAAGAGAAGGATAGAATTATTTTGAAATTAAATCCCAAGATTGCACCATACAAAGTAGCAGTTTTTCCTTTAGTTGCCAATAAAGAAGAAATAGTTAAAAAAGCTAGAGAAGTATATCTGTTACTGAAACCTGTGACTGTGACTACATGGGATGATAGGGGAAATATTGGAAAGAGATATTATGCCCAGGATGAAATTGGAACACCTTGGTGTGTGACTGTCGACTATCAGACATTGGAAGATGAAACAGTGACTGTTCGCGATCGTGATACAGCCACTCAGGAGAGAATTAAGATTGCAGAGCTTGACAGTTACTTTCAAAACAAGCTAAAGTAATATTGTGAAAGATTGGTGGCCAGTGGCCGGAGCAGTAGTCGTTTTAGCCGTTGCATCGGTTGTTATTTATACTGCCAAAAAAAATGGTGGCCAATTGCCAACTCCCAGTCCCAGTCCAACTCCAGAAATTGTCGAGCAACTCGCTTCTGATAAACAACCCAAGGTGAATATGACCTTTAGTAGCGATGCCCATTATGTGACTGTAAACATTACCAATATTAGTGC
>CAYHWU010000002.1:31629-36806 GCA_964360495.1 uncultured Gammaproteobacteria bacterium | reverse complement strand
GAAGATATCAGCATCACTTGGAAGAAAAAGGCCGGCTTTCTATTCCCAAAAAGTTCCGGGCCAAACTCGACAAAGGAGCAATTCTGAGCCAAGGACTTGATGGCTGTTTGTTTTTGTATCCCAAGGCTGCCTGGGATGAACTCATTGAGAAACTAAATCAGATGCCCCTAACCCGAGCAGACTCACGAAATTTCCTCAGAAGTCTAAGTTACGGAGCGGTTGAAGTAGATATCGATTCGTTGGGAAGAATCTTGCTGCCTGATTATTTGAGAGACTTTGCTGGTATTAAAGCGGATTGTGTAATTGCCGGCGCCGTTGACCGAATTGAAATTTGGGATGCAGCTACTTTTGAGAAGTTTAATACCAAGATTAATGACCAGCCCAAAGATTTCATATGAGCGCCTATCACACCCCAGTTTTATTAAACGAAGCAATTGAGTACTTAAATGTCATTTCTGATGGCAAATATATAGATGCCACTTTAGGGGGTGGAGGTCACGCTGTCGCTATCAAAGCCAAAGGGGGTAAGGTTTTGGGATTAGATCAAGACTCTGAAGCTATTGAAAACTCCAAAGACTTAGTGGATGTTGCTGTCAAAACCAACTTTAGCCATTTGGAAGAAGTGGCAAGGCAACACAATTGGATACCTGCCCAGGGCGTACTCCTAGATTTAGGAGTATCTATGCATCAGTTCAGTGAGGGTCGCCGAGGTTTCTCTATTCAAAATGACGGACCTTTAGACATGCGAATGGGTGATTCAGCTGTAACAGCAGCTGAATTAGTTAATCAGTTGTCAGTTGAACAGTTATCTAGCTTGTTTAGGGATTTTGGGGAAATTGTAGGCGCCAAGGCATTGGCCCAAAAGATTGTTAATGCCAGACCGCTTACAACTACCAGTCAATTGGCCAGTATTTGTGGAAAATGGTCACAACAAGCCTTTCAGGCTCTAAGAATCGCCGTCAATGATGAACTTGGTGCGTTGACGTCGGTCATACCTCAAATTAAAAACGTCCTGAATCATGGAGGCCGTGCAGTCGTTATAAGCTTTCATTCTTTGGAGGACAGAATCGTAAAAAATGAATTTAAAAATTGGGGAATTATGTTAACAAAAAAACCAGTTGAAGGGGAGCGAGGTAGTAAATTACGCGCTTATCAAAAAATATGAAGAAAACAATATTTATTATTGGTTTAAATTTAATTTTAATTTTTGTTTACTATGTCAGTATGGCCAAAGTAAGTACTGAGAGAATTGTGACGATTAGCGCAATTGAAGAGGAAAACCAAATCTTAAAAGAAGAGATTGCTCAAAATACTTCAATTTCAGCACTCACCAAAAGAGCGGAAGCTTTGGGAATGTCTCAAGCAAAGATTGAATATCTGACTCCAACAGCTGTCGCAAAGGTCAATCCACAATGAAAAAGAGAATAAGTCTCCTCTACTTTCTACTTTCTGCTCTTTTTTTTATTATTGTTCTAAGACTCGGATATTGGCAGATCGTCAAGGCTTCAGACTTAGGCGAGACAGCATTTAAACAGCGTTACACTGTCTCACCATTGATTGCCAAAAGAGGTGAAATAAAATACTCCGATGGTTATGCAATGGCTGGAAATACTTACAAATATTATCTTGGAATTGATACAAAAGAAGCGGGAATGGCCGATCAAACACAAAAGTGGATTAGAACGCCCCAAGTGTACGATTTGAAACAGAAATTAGAAATAGATAGCCAGAAGTTAAAGGGCCGTTATTGGGAAAGTGAACAAGCAAGAAATTATCCAGAGGGGAGTAATAGCGCTCATTTGACGGGCTTCCTGGGTCGAGACGAAAACAGTTTACCCCTGGGTTACTTTGGCCTGGAGGGTTACTATAATCGGGAATTATCAGGAAAAAACGGCAAATTCCTGGGCGAACACGATGCTTTTGGCCAGCCCATAATCTTAAGTGATTACAAAATTGTTGATCCCCAAAATGGCCGCGATCTTTTCACCAGCATTGACCGCACTATGCAATATCTGGTTTATCAAAAACTACTTAAAGGGATCGAAAAATATGGGGCAAAGTCTGGCAATGTGGTAGTGATGGAGCCCCAAACTGGCAAAATCTTGGCCATGGTTTCGTGGCCAAATTATGACCCCAGTAAGTACCAAGATTTCTCAGGCGAATTGTTTAGAAATCCAGTCATTGCCGATGCTTATGAACCAGGAAGTACTTTTAAGGTGATCGTTATGGCTTCGGCTTTGGATGCTGGTGTAATTGAAGCTAATACTGTTTGTACTATCTGTACCGGTCCAGTGGTGATTGGCGATTATTCTATTAAAACTTGGAATGAAAAATATTACCCCAATTCAACAATGAGTGAAGTTATTGCCCATTCTGATAATACTGGCATGGTATTTGTGGGTCGAAAACTGGGGCGTGATAAATTGTTGTCATATCTAAACAAGTTTGGCTTTGGTCAAAAAACGGGTATCGATTTACAGGAAGAATCCCAAGCAGTTCTAAAACCATTATCTGCTTGGTATGAAATTGATGCTGCCACAGCAACTTTTGGCCAAGGGATTGCTATCACCCCAATTCAAATGGTCAGAGCCGTGGGGGCGATTGCCAACCGGGGGAAAATGGTTGTACCCAGAATTGTCGACAAGATTGGAGATAAACAAATCACAACTTCTAAAACAACCCAGGTTATATCTATGACCGCGGCCAGTGAAATGACTAGAATTATGATCGATAGCGTAAACAAAGGTGATGCCAAATGGGCTAGACCTAAAGATATCTTGATAGCAGGAAAGACGGGCACAGCACAGATTCCAGTGCAAGGTCATTACGATAAAGACAAAACCATCGCCTCGTTTATAGGCTTTGCTCCCGCTGATTCGCCCAAGTTTGTGATGTTAGTTACTTTACGTGAGCCTCAAACTTCACAATGGGGATCCGAAACTGCGGCTCCGTTGTGGTTTGATATATCCCGAGAGCTGCTTGCGCGCTATAATTAATCTATGCATAAACACACAATCTCATTTAGGCATGCTTGGGATGGAATTGTGTATGCTTTTTCTTCCCAGCCAAACTTTCGAGTGCATTTGGTCCTTTCGGTGTTGGCCTGTTTAGCAGCTTGGTGGTTAAATGTTGCTCCGACCAAATGGCTAGTTTTAATATTGACTATCGTTATGGGCTTGGTGGTGGAAATGGTCAATACTGCCATTGAGGCAGTAGTTGATCTGATAACCGAGGAAAAAAGATTAAATGCCAAATTTGCAAAAGATGTTGCGGCTGGAGCCATGCTCATTTATGCAATTGGATCTCTCTTTGTCGCACTATGGCTATTTACTTAGGTTTATTGTTGTTTTCGTTTGTTATTACAGGAATTTCAATTGTTCCATATATTGGTCTATTATTTCGGGAAAAGAATAAAAGATTTGGGGGGATATTTATTGTTGCAGTTGTAGCAGGGTTATTTGCAGTTTTATTTCCTGTTCTTAAATACTTTGGAATATATATTACTTCGTATTTTGATTTAAATCAGGAAATCCAAATTATTTTTCTTACCTTTGTGGGTTTTGGTCTTTTAGGTCTGGCTGACGATTTGAAAAAACTTGAACGTATGCAAAAATGGACCATCGGTTTTTTCTTAGCTGTCATTATTTCCCTACTTTTAAAAGTTAATTTGAATATTTCAGCTATTAATATTCCTTTAATTGGAATTTGGAATATGGGTTGGGGTTATGCTTTATTACCCCTGGTTTTGATTGGAGTCTTTATTAAAGGTTTTAATACTGTTGATAGGTCAGATGGATTGGCAGTTGGAGTTTTACTTATAGAACTGCTAGCTTTTTGGGTTCTGTCGGTTTCTGGTTTTGACACCCCACTGTCATTTTTCCTGGCCATTTGGATTGGGGCTTTAGTGGCCTTTTTATATTTCAATGTTTACCCCGCCCGAATTTGGCTTGGGAATGCTGGAAGTTTTGCTTTTGGTGCCACTTTTGCAGTTGTTGGTTTACTCTTGGGAAAACCCTCTGCTGTTTTGGTGATGGGCTTTATTTTTATATTTGAACTCTTTGCGTATTCATTAGATTTATCTATTTTAGAATCCTTAAAAAAATGGGGTTGGGCGATACCAAAGATTATGATGCGGGGCTGGCTTTCGGCTGTGATGTTGGCTATCTTTGGTATATGGCTAAGCCTACTTTAATTTTTTTGACTGTCTTGGGACTTTTGATATTTGGAGTAATTATGGTTGGTAACGCATCGTTTGCCGATGCTGCGTCTGATTTTGGAAACAAATGGTATTATTTGAGGCTTCAAGCTATTTGGTCAGTCATTGGTTTGGTAGCGATGTTTTTTACTAGCAAAATAAATCTTAAACGCTTTCCTGAAATTTCTTACTACTTTCTACTTTCTAATATCGTCCTCTTGCTGATAGTCCTAATTCCCGGAATAGGAATCAAACTTTTAGGGGCCAGAAGGTGGCTTGGATTTGGAACTCTAACTTTTCAACCAGCTGAACTAATTAAGTTGGCTGTAATTTTGTACTTACCTAGAATGTTACTTGATCATAATTTTAAGATGGTAAATTTTATGGGTCTATTGGCAGTGGTTTGTGGATTGGTGGCTCTTGAGCCGGACATGGGGACAGCCATGATTACTTTTTTTGTGGGTATGAGTATGTATTTTGCTAGTGGACAGTCACTTAAGCCGCTGGCATATTTTGCTCCCGTAATAGGTTTGATTTTGGTTGGATTTATTTTGATTTCTCCCTATCGTCTAAGTAGATTGCAAACATTTTTAGATTATTCTAAAGACCCCATGGGTTCGTCATATCATATTCGTCAGGCCTTGCTAGGAATTGGGAGTGGTGGTTTTTGGGGTGTAGGATTTGGACAGTCCAAACAAAAATATCAGTTTTTACCAGAAGTGACGACAGATTCTATTTTTGCAGTTGTAGCCGAAGAAATGGGTTTTGTTGGTGCCACTGGACTAATTTTGGCATTCTTGTATCTAGTTCACCAAGGGCTTGAGATTGCCAAGAATGCAAGCAATGAATATCTATCGCTGGTGGCTGTTGGGATTACGTCTTGGATTGGCTGGCAAGCGGTCATTAATATTTCTGCCATGACAGCTTTGATTCCTCTAACTGGCATCCCTCTGCCCTTTATATCCTACGGTGGCTCATCCCT
>CAYHWU010000002.1:4669-31529 GCA_964360495.1 uncultured Gammaproteobacteria bacterium | reverse complement strand
TGATTCCTCTAACTGGCATCCCTCTGCCCTTTATATCCTACGGTGGCTCATCCCTCGTCGTTCTCCTCTCCGCCGTCGGCCTCCTTATCAACATTGCCAAGAAAAAATAAACTTGCACTCCCGATGTGGAAGTTTGACGATGCTTCCACATTTCAGGTGAAAATTGAGGAAAAACACAACTACTATATAATAGTATAAGTATGAAAACTTTGGTGTTTACAGGTGGGCATCACACAGGAGCCCTGGAGGTCGCCAAGGCTCTCAAGGAGAAGGGTTGGAATACAGTTTGGTTTGGACACAAACATAGCATGTGGAATGACACCTCTCACTCGTCTGAGTATAGGGAAGTTACAGAAAGTGGAATAGTTTTTTACAATCTTTTAGCCGGGAAATTTCACCATACTTATAACCCCTTAAAGTTAATTAGAATCCCATTTGGATTTATTCAAGCCCTGTGTCTGTTACTGTTATTGAAACCCGCAGGGATCGTGTCTTTCGGTGGATATTTGGCTGTTCCAACAGTGATCATGGGTTGGCTTTTAGGTATTCCTAGTATTACCCACGAACAGACAGTTACCCAAGGTTGGGCCAACAAGCTGATTGCCCTATTTGCCAAAAAGACCGCTCTAACCTGGCCTGGTGGCAAAGGTGTTGTGGTTGGATTACCACTTCGCAAAGAAATATTAGATGTAAAACCACATGTGCACAAAAAACCTTTGATTTTTATAACCGGCGGAAAACAAGGATCGCATGTTTTAAATATGGCAGTGTTTAAAATAGTAGAAAAACTTTCGGATTATGAAATAGTGCACCAAGTGGGTAGTAACAGTGAATTTAAGGATTTAGAAAAAGCTAAAAATATTAAAGCCGATAATTATAAATATCATGATTTTTTGGGTGGAGTCGACCAAGCTCAGGCTTTGGCAGATGCCGAAGTTGTAGTGTCTCGATCTGGAGCTCATATAGTTTATGAATTGGGTCTTTTGGGTAAAAAATGTGTTTTTGTACCCATTCCTTGGTCTTCGCACAATGAACAACTTAAAAATGCTCAAATTTTAGAAAAAGCAGGCAACGCAATTATTCTTCCCCAAGAAAAATTAAATGAGGTAACTTTGGTTGATGCCATTGCCAGAGCCAGAAAGCTAAAACCAAAAGCACTAGAATTAAAAACAGAAGCTATCTCTGAAATGGTAGCCTTAATAGAACATGAGATTAATTAAGATTTTCGTTTGGATTTTAGTTTTGGGTTTTGTGGTTTATCTGATATATGGTAGTATCAGCTCACGGATTGTTGTTAGAAAAAACGATTCCGTTTCCGAAGTGAGCACAAAAATTACTAGCATCAAAAAAGCTAACCCCAATATTGAAATCTTATTAGACACCTCAAATTTACCTGTTAATTGGGAGTCCTCTTTACAATTGATTTTGGCTCGAAGTAAAATAACAGGAAAGACTATTAAAGTTGTTGACTTGCGTTTTAATCCTGCAAGTATTATTTATGAATAAGAGTAAACTAATTGCCGCCATTGACGTAGGAAGCTCAAAGATTGTAACTCTTTTGGGTCAAGTTAGAGATGATAATCCTGACAAGATTCATATCGTAGGAGTGTGTAGCGTTCCCTCTAAAGGTATTAAAAAAGGCCAAGTAGTGAATATTGAAGAGTCAGTTGATAGTATTGTGGAGTCTGTTGAGGGAGCCGAGCGAATGGCTGGCTACAATCTTTCCAAAGCCTATGTCTCAGTTGATGGAGCACATATCACCTCCCAAAACAGCCAAGGGGTAGTGGCTGTTTCTCAGCCACATGGGGAAATTAACGCTGAAGATGTCAGGCGGGTTTTAGAAGCGGCCAGAGCCATATCCTTACCTTCAGCCACCGAAATTATTCATGTTATTCCTCGAAATTATACCGTTGATGGCCAAGAGGGGATAAAGGATCCGGTTGGAATGACAGGAGTGAGGTTGGAAGTTGGAACGCATATTGTTATTGGGGCCAGCACGGCTGTTAGGAATTTACAAAAATGTTTGGACGAGGTTGGTTGCGATGTGACGGCTATAGTTTTCTCGGGCTTGGCTAGTAGTTATGCAGTCTTGACTAACACCGAAAAAGAACTGGGAGTAGTCTTGGTTGATATTGGTGCAGGTACCACCGATGTTGCTGTCTTTGTTGATGGAGCTCTGTCACATTCAGCAGTTTTGCCCGTGGGTGCCAAAAATGTCACCAACGATTTAGCCATTGGCCTGCGCATTTCACTCGAGAGTGCCGAAAAAATTAAGGTTCATCTGAGTAGTCTTAAAGCCAAAGACAAAGAAGATGAAATAGATGTGACTTCTCTAGGATTGATCGAAGAAGTCAAATCAGTATCCTTTAAAACATTAGTTGAAGGAATTATTAGGCCAAGATTAAATGAAATTTTCCAAGCAGTTGGTCAAGAATTAAAAAAAGCCAATCTTATTGGTCTGACTCCGGCAGGCTTGGTTATCTGTGGTGGGGGAGCAATAACCGTGGGGGCTTCCGACAGTGCCAAGCGTGTTTTGAGCATGCCAGTTCGTGTCGGTTACCCGACAGATATCTCAGGACTTATTGATGAAATTGAAAATCCCAGCTTTGCGACAAGTGTGGGACTTCTCAAATATGCTAATATTTCAAATGAAACGACCAGTAAACCTGCCTTCAATTTGAACCTGGGTAGGTTGGGGGAACTAATTAAATCTTTACTCCCTTGACCTCTCCTGTTAGAATCAGCCCAAATACTGCCTGCCCAAAAATTTTTGAAAAAATATGGCATTGGTAAAACCAGACGTTGGCAGGCTTGCCAAAATTAAAGTCATCGGAGTTGGTGGTGGGGGAGGTAACGCTCTCAACTCCATGATTGCGGCCGGGACAATTACCGGCGTTGAATTTATTGCGGTTAACACCGATGCCCAAGTCTTGCTTACAAATCAAGCTGGAAGTAAATTACAGATTGGTGATAATTTAACCCGGGGTTTGGGAGCAGGGGGAAATCCAGAAGTCGGGGCTCAAGCTGCCGAAGAATCGCGCGAAAAAATAAAAGAGTATCTCATGGATTCAGACATGGTCTTTATTACAGCTGGTATGGGTGGAGGTACGGGAACTGGAGCTGCTCCAGTTGTTGCTGAAATTGCCCATGAACTTGGAGCTTTGACTGTAGCAATTGTCACTAAGCCGTTTGCTTTTGAAGGAGCCAGAAGAATGATCAATGCCGAAGATGGCATCAATAAATTAAAAGATAAAGTTGATACTCTAATTGTTATACCCAACCAAAGACTTCTCGATGTCGTTGACCGAAAGATGACTTTACTCGAAGCCTTTCGTGTGGCTGATTCTGTGTTGACCCAAGGTGTTCAGGGTATTTCAGATATTATTACTCAACCAGGTCTAATTAACGTTGATTTTGCCGATGTTAGGGCTATCATGAATGACGCCGGCTCGGCTCTAATGGGTATTGGTAGTGGAGTCGGTGATAATCGAGCTCAGATGGCTGCCCGAGCGGCCATCTCTTCACCACTTCTAGAAGTTTCTATTGAAGGAGCTAAAGGGGTCTTGTTTACGATCACTGGTGGTCCAGATATGACCATGACCGAGGTCGATGAAGCGGCCAAGATTATTGCCGATGCTGCCGATGCCGATGCCAATATCATCTTTGGGGCATCGCTTAACGACAAGATGATTGATCAGATGAAGATCACCGTTATCGCGACGGGATTTGATGAGACCAGAGCCAGACTTTCAAATATTGTTAATAGAAATAGGTCTCAACAACCACAGATGATGGGAATTGTCTCTGAGAAAAAGCCTGTTGCCCAAACTCCGGAACCAGAACCAGTACAATTTGCTGAAAAAGAAGAAACAGTTTTGGATTCCAATCCAGGGGATTGGGACATTCCAGCCTTCTTACGCCAAAAACGATAATGACTTCAGAAAGAAAATTTTCCTATGGTTTAAATATTTCAATTTGTGCAATATTATTGCTTGCAAAAGATATACTTCCGGGAGATTTGTTTTATATATATGCTTGTTCAGGTATAATATTTGCAATCATCAACTTATTTAGATTAAGATCATAAAATACACAAGTGTTTAAGCCGGTATCACCCAATGTTGATTTTATAGCTATCGAGAAAAGGCTTCTGGGTTGGTGGTATGAAAGTGGTTTGGTCAATAAATACTTACACAAAAACGATGCTTCAAAAACTAAGTTTTCTTTCCTAGACGGTCCAATTACCGCCAATAATCCCATGGGTGTCCATCATGCTTGGGGCAGGTCGTACAAAGATCTCTGGCAAAAATATCACACCATGAAAGGCGACGCTGGTCGTTATCAAAATGGATTTGACTGTCAGGGATTGTGGGTTGAAGTTGAAGTAGAAAAAGAATTGGGATTTAAATCAAAAAAAGATATCGAGATCTATGGCGTAGCCAATTTTGTAAATAAATGCAAAGAACGAGTTCTCAAATACTCGGCCTTGCAAACTGAACAAACCAAACGCTTGGGTAATTTTATGGATTGGGAACATTCGTACTACACAATGTCTGACGAGAATAATTATTCGATTTGGAAATTTATCAAAACCTGTTGGGAAAGAGGGTGGTTATATAAAGGCCATGAATCTATCCCTTGGTGTCCAAGATGTGAAACCGCTATTTCTCAGCATGAGATATTGACTGAAAATTATAAAGAAGTAGTTCATGAATCAATATTCCTCAAATTGCCAATTGTTGGTCGAGAAAGTGAGTCGTTGTTGATTTGGACTACTACCCCTTGGACAATTCCAGCAAATATTGCAGTTGCTGTAGATGAGAAGTTGGAATATGGATTATTTGATGGCCTATGGGTTTCAATCGGAGCCTCAGAGCGATTGTTTGGCAAAGTTAAACCCACCAAAGTTTGTCTTGGTAAAGATTTACTCGGTCTAAAATACAAAGGGCCATTTGATCAGTTGCCTGCTGTCCAAGAAGTTGTTTCGCACCCTAAGTTTCATACGGTTGTTCCCACCGATTCTCAAATAATGCCAATCACTATAGAAGAAGGCACTGGTTTGGTTCACACTGCTGTTTCCGCCGGTGAGGAAGATTTTAAATTAGGCAAAAAATTAGGATTACCTATGATTCCAGTGATTGCAGACAACGCTGATTATTTTGACACAATGGGTTTTCTGGCAGGTAAAAATGCCAAAAAACACCCAGAGTTTATTCTCGATTATCTAAAGACCGAACACTGGACGCTGAAAACCGAACATTACAAACATCGTTATCCAGGTTGTTGGCGTTGTGGCACTGAACTAGTTTGGAAAGTGGCTGATGAGTGGTATATCGCCATGGATAGGCCAGACGATTCAGGTGAAACTTTGCGACAACAAATGGTGGTAGTGGCCAAAAAAATAAAGTGGCTTCCCTCCTTTGGCTTGGAAAGAGAATTGGATTGGTTGAAGAACATGCACGATTGGTTAATCTCAAAAAAGAATCGCTATTGGGGTTTGGCTCTCCCAATCTATGAGTGCAAGTGTGGCAACTTTGAAGTAATAGGAGGAAAAGATGAGCTTGAATCTCGCGCTTTCGAGGGCTGGGATAAATTTGATGGGAATTCTCCCCATAAGCCTTGGATCGATGAAGTAAAAATTAAGTGTAAAAAATGTAATAGTACTGTAGAGCGAATAAATGATGTAGGAAATGTTTGGCTTGATGCTGGTATCGTGCCGTTTTCTACTGTTCCTACAGATTGGTTCCCTGTAGACTTCATTACCGAATCTTTCCCAGGCCAATTTAAAAACTGGTTTTATTCAATGATTGCCATGAGTACTGTTTTGTCAAAGCAGAATCCCTTTAAGACCGTCTTGGGATATGCTTCGCTTCTGGCTGAAGATGGTAGAGCTATGCACAAGTCTTGGGGTAATTCTATCGAGTTTACCGAAGGAGCAGACAAAATGGGAGCAGACGTTATGCGTTGGATTTATGCAAAACAGCAACCGACCGACAACTTGCTTTTTGGATACAAAAAAGCTGATGAAACCAGACGCCAATTTCACCTAATGGTTTGGAATATTTATAATTACTTTATAACTTATGCAAACTTAGATGGGTTTGACCCAAAAACAGAAACTGGAAAACTAACAATTCTGGACGAGTGGATTTTGGCGAGAATAAATCAAACAATTAACTCTGTTACTCTGTCGCTTGACACCTTTGACGCTTTTAGTGCTTCACATGCCATGGAGGATTTTGTGAATGATTTATCACTTTGGTACGTGCGCAGATCGCGCAGTCGAGACGACAGATCAATTGTAGATAGTACTCTTTATCAAGTTCTAGTTACTTTATGTAAATTAATGGCTCCAATAATGCCCTATATTACTGAAGAAATGTATCAAAATTTAACTGGAGAAGAATCAGTTCATTTATCAGCTTGGCCTACTAGTCAGAAACTAAATAAAAAAGATTTAAAACTTGTTGAAGATATGAAGCTTGTTAGAAAATTAGTAGAAGTTGGACTTGCAGAGCGCAAGAAAGAAAATATCAAGGTTCGTCAGCCGTTGCGCAAAATAATATTCAATATTCAATGTCTAATGTCTAATGATTTGATTCAATTAATCAAAGACGAGTTAAATATTAAAAATATTGAATTTAATAAAGACCAAGAGCAGCCAGCAGTCTTAGACATAGACTTAGATTCTGAACTGATCGCCGAAGGCAAATTGCGAGAATTAATTCGTAATGTTCAAGATGCCCGTAAAACCGCAGGGGCTAGACTCGATCAGCATATTTTGCTTGAGTTGCCCGAATTACCTGAGTTGCTATTAGAACTTAAACGTCAAGTATTAGCCGATCAAGTTGTGATGGGACCAGCGCTCAAGGTAGAATTGGTGAAATGAATAAAATAGATTGGTGGCTACTTCTTCCGGCTATTTTTCTTTTGTCTTTAGGTCTATTAGTTCTCAAAAGTACAGCCAGTGAAGTATTTGTTTCCCAACTAATATTCGCCATTATCGGCATTGTAGTTTTTATAATAGTTAATTTGATAGATGTTAAATTGTTATTAGCCTTTCGCTATTGGGGCTATATCCTGGTAATAATTCTCTTAGTAGCCACATTTATATTTGGTAGTCTAACCCGAGGCTCAACTCGATGGATCAATTTGGGAGTGGTGTCAATTCAGTCTTCAGAGGTTACCAAACCCATCTTATTACTTACCCTCTCAACAGTCACTGGTCCTATGTTTTGGTTGTTGTCTGGTTTACCGTTATTGTTAATTTTCGTTCAACCTGATTTAGGTACCGCTTTAGTTTTAGGAGTAGGTTGTGTGACAATGATCATTACCCAGCTATCACTTCGTCGAGTCTTACTATTAGGTTTACTAGCGATAACCCTAGTAGTACCTCTGGCCTACTTTGGTTTACATGGTTATCAACGGGAAAGGTTGCAAACTTTTATTAATCCTTATGCCGATCCAGCGGGCCGTGGATATCACGTTATTCAGTCAATGATTGCAGTTGGTACTGGAGGTTGGTTTGGGAGAGGGCTGGGCCAGGGAACTCAATCTCAGCTCCGATTTTTGCCCGAGTATCATACTGATTTTATTTTTGCTGCTCTGTCCGAAGAATTGGGATTTGTGGGTGGAAGTTTGGTTCTGATTTTGTATACCATTATGTTGGGGCGCTTGTTTTGGTTGGGTCGGGATAACGACTCGCTTATTTTAGGGATTGCGGCCATGTTATCTTTCCAGATCTTTGTTAATATTGGCATGAATATAGGTATAGCCCCGGTAACGGGCATCACTTTGCCATTTTTGTCCTATGGGGGCTCATCTCTAATCTCGCTATTTATTACCCTAGGACTAGCGGCTTCATCCCAAGCTTCCCAAAAACGTAGGTATTAGGTATAATACAGCTCTATGCAAGCTGTTTTGAAATTTGGTAAATCTCAGTATTTGGTCAAACCTGGGGACACTATCTTGGTTGATTTGGGCCAAACTGAACCTAAAATCCTTTTGATTGAGGACGAAGGAAAGACTTTCATCGGTGAGCCAGAAGTAGCTGGGGCTAAGGTTAAAGTCAAAGTCTTGGAAGAAGTAAAAGGCGAAAAACTAAGGATTTCTCAGTTTAAAGCCAAAACCAGACATCGTCGTGTAATTGGATTTAGAGGAAAATATACAAAAATATTAATTGAGGATATAAAGTTTTCACAAAAAGCTTGACAGCGTGTGAAAATATTTGTATAAATATTATTATTATTTAATTTAATATAAGCATATAGCCCACACGAAAGCCGGCGGAGCCACAAGACAACAAGGAAATCGCAGAGGTAAAAGACTGGGAGTGAAAAAGTTTGGTGGTGAAAAAGTCAAAACTGGTAATATTTTGGTGCGCCAAAAAGGGACTACAGTTCATGCAGGTCAGGGTGTCAAAGTTGGTCGAGATTTTACTTTGTTTGCTATTCGCGACGGAGCGATTAAATTCATTCGTCGCATGGGTAGGCAATTCATCACTGTAGAATAATGAACGATCAACAAGTCATTAACCTAGATATTAATCAACTGCAAGCCAATCCATTACAGCCTCGTGGTACCGTTACCCCAGAATCATTGGTCGATTTAGTTGATTCTATCCGGGAACACGGTGTTTTGGAACCATTGGTGGTTGCCAAAACTCCTGCTGGTTATCAAATTATTGCTGGAGAACGCCGCTGGCGGGCTTCAAAATTAGCTGGTCAAAAAACAGTCCCCGTTATTGTCAAAGAAACTTCGCCTCAGGGAATGTTGGAAATGGCCATTGTTGAAAATGTCCAACGTTCTGATCTTAATCCCATTGATAGGGCCATGGCTTTTCAAAGATTGTTAGACGAATTTGGACTAAATAATGCTCAAGTCAGCCAAAAAATTGGAAAGAGTCCGTCGTATATTAGTAACTCCCTTAGACTTTTAGAATTACCCGATGCTTTGAAAGATGGATTACTAACAGGTCTGATCTCCGAAGGTCATGCTAGAGCCCTGGCGGCCATTGAAGACCCCAAGATGATTATTGAGGCCTACAAAGTAGTTTTGCGTGAGCATGCTTCGGTACGTAGAGCCGAAGACTTGGCACGTAGATACCGAGCCCAAATGGGTATTCAGCCCAATGCCAGGGCTTACAACAATCCCAAATCCACTCCCCATATTGTCAGTGAAGAAATTGACCGAATGCGAGCTGAGATGGAAAAAGTTTTGGGTGGAGATGAGCTTTCGGAAGTCAAACTTTCCAGATCGAGAACTCAAACCAGAGTGACCTTGGTGTTGAATGGGTCTTTGGAAGAGACAGAAGAAAGATTGCAAAAGATTTACAAGGGTTTGATGGAATAATTTTCGTGAGGGATGAGCCCAGCGACGGTGACGGGCCAATATCTAAAGAAAGCTTTACCAACTATAGATTTACGAGAGACAGGTCCAAATTCACGCGAATCAGAACTAAAATTGCGATTATCACCAAAGGCCATGTAATATCCAGGTGGTACTTGATAGGGAACATTATTTCGCAAAAAAGCTTTTTCGGTTGTGTATAAACCGGTGGGTAAGTAGGCTTCGGGTAACAATTGGCCGTTTACATAGACTCGGCCGTTACTTAGCATGACTGTCTCCCCAGGCATAGCAATGATTCTTTTGATGTAATCACTAGTACTCGGAGGTGGGGCATGAAAGACAATAACATCTCCACGCTTGGGGTTGCCTGTATTGTAACTGAGTTTGTCCGTGAGCAGGTATTCTTGGTTATGGAGTCTGGGGTACATCGAATTACCATCTACTTTATGTGGCTGAAATAAAAATAAATAAACCATCATAAAAACGGCAAAAGCCAGAACGACTGGTTGAAGCATTTCCAATAAAAAGAAACCGCGCCTAAGCATGTCTTCAATTATGGCGACTATGTTAAAATTTGTCTACGGGTAATGGTCGTGTAGCTCAGTTGGTTAGAGCGTTCGATTCACATTCGAGAGGTCTCTGGTTCAAATCCAGACACGACCACTAATTTCCAAATCTATTTATTCTCAACTGTTCGATATCAGATTTTATAAGTCTCAAGTTCTCGGTAACGGTTGTATTTTTGGCTTTAGTAATCAATAAATCAATGGCACCAAATAATCTGGTTGCTCGGACATCAAATCCAGATTTGGTATTGGCCGCTGCTGAATTAAAATCATTAATATAACTTTTGATGCGCAGAGCATCTTGTCTTTGGATGATATTTGTCAAAGCATTGTAGACATTAGTGATATGAGTTAATGCACTTGTAATTGGAGGTATCGTGTTTAGGTTGTGGGTATTGATGCCCGAAGAAATATTGCCGGTGATCGGATCCCAAAATGAACTAGAATACACAGTGTAGTTACCCCCAGGTCCAATTGGTGTCACCAAGACTTGATAATTATTTGTTGGATTAAGGGTTAGAATTAAGTTGTCTTGGGGATAAACAATAGTTCCATCTGGTTTTCTAATACTAAAATTTGCTGACGAGGCAATGGTTGTCAAAACAGCGTTATCAAGATTTGTTTGAGTGGAGGTGGCGATGGTTCCGGAAACCCCCAAAATATTTTGGATTTTAGCCAGGGTCGTAGTATTGGAAACGATTTGTTGGTGATCCTCACCACTTTCAGATAAGTTTTCAATTTCACCTGGCACTTGGCTGCTGCTGGCTAGAACTGTGCCGTCGCCCGAGGCGTTTTGAATACTACTGGGTTTGCCATCTATCCACTTGCCCAACAAAGAATCAAAGCTACTTCTCGTAGAAATAACATAGTTTCTTGGGGTACTAAGATTGGTTCCAGAAATAGTATACAAAGAATTATTTGTAAGAGTGTCTAAATAATTACTTTTGGGACTAGTGCCTGAGATAAAGTATTCAAAAGTTGGCAAAATATTTCCCAGATTGGGAAATTTATTTTGAATAGTAGATACGTCATTGTTGTATGAACCACGGTTAACTTTGAGATAAAGTTTGATCAGCAAATTTTGCCAACCCGGGAGTTCTGAAAAATCAGCCCCTTCCCAAATACGATAGGCAGATAAAGCTCCAGAGTGAGGACTGGCAATAGTAATTAACTTGTCGACTTTGCTAGGATTATTTTGAGCATAGGCACGGGCTACAAGTCCTCCTTGGCTATGACCAATGAGTGAAACCTTAGTTAAACTCTTTGAATTAATGAAGTTACTTAAACTACTAGCTGTGTCTGATATATTTTTGCGCCAATCATAATAATAGACCCAGAAATTTGTATTCTCCGAGTATCCAGAATTTTTTAGAGTAGAAATTAGACCATCATAAACGGTTACAAATGGTGTTAATTTCCAATCGATATCGGAAACAGTTGCATTGTGAACCATGGCTTCATAATTCCAAGATCCTCCAAGTCCCGGCAAAAAGATAATTGGGGTTAGAGGCGTTGGGGTAGGTGTGGGTAATATAAAATTCAGCTTGGCCTTGTATACTTTTTCGGAATATCCATATCCGGAGATCCATCCTCCGATTAAGTACAAATATCCATTTGCAGCGGCTAGCGATCCACTAGCGTGTTGTATTGGTAATGAGTTGCTACTTGTTGACCAATTTGTCATTTGACCATTCAAGTCAATCGTTGTGTAGTAAACAGTATTCAAAAACGAACCATTATATCCGCCAACAACAAAAATATAATTGTCGACGATGGTATATCCAAATGCCCTGGTGGAGCTGGGCAGCGAAGGCATGTTTGTCCAAGTACTCAAGCTACCGTCGCTATTACTTTTGGCTCTAATAACCTGAGAGATTTCACCACTACTATTTTTGCCACCAATTACATATATATAGTCTCCATAAGAAATCATGCCATGATCCCAAAGCACATCTGGCAAGTCAGTTGTGGTATTCCAATTGCCTAAACTGCCGTCTGAATTTATGAGTGCATAATAAACTTTCTTACTAGCACTTCCCGCATTTTCGCTATCTGTCCAACCTCCTGAGTAATAAATATAATTTCCCACAATCGCCGCAGCCCCCTTCGATAATCTCTGGGGTAAAATCGTCGTGGGAGACCATGATAGTGTATCGCTCGAATAATAAACCAAATTATTACTAAAATGAGATGAAGATGAGTATTCTTCGTATCCACCCAATCCATAATAATAATTCTTTTTTGTGCCAGCCCCCCAAATTATTTTCTTGGGATATTTATTTGGTGAATATTGCCAATTATTTAAAATTCCAGATGAATTTGGAACACTATAAATAATATCGTCATGACTATTGTAAGTTAAAGCGGAACCGGTGACGACACTTATTCCATCAGAAGTCGAAAAAGAAAAAAGATTGGCAAGCTTATAGGGTAGAGGAGTATCCAGTGACCATACATCAATAGGTTCAACACTTGCTTTTACAAATTGAGGTACAAAACTTAAGCCCAGAATCAAAAGAACTGAGAAAGAACCCAAAAATATCCAAATTCTTTTCACTTAGTTTAGTATAATGCCATGGATAGCTTACCTGTCAAGATGTAAATATGAATTACGATAAATTTCATGCAGCCCCAAGACTGCAAAAGAAAATAATAGATAGAAATAATTTTACCTATAGATATCTAATAGATATATTTGAGGAATTAGATTTAAAAACTAATTCTAAAATACTTGATTATGGCTCAGGTGTTGGAACTATAGACTTTTATCTTGCTTCGAAAAAATTTATGGTGGATGGTCTTGAGGTTTCAAAAAACGCACTTCAAATAAGTAAAAGAAGTGCAAAAGCAATTGGTGTAGAAGATAATGCGAAATTCTTTAATATATCTAAAAAAATAAATACAAAATACGATGTGATAATTTGTTCAGAAGTAATAGAGCATATTTTTGATTACCATTCACTTTTAACAAGACTCAAAGGATATTTAAAAAAGGGTGGTTATTTATTGGTAACCACTCCATCATTAAATGCTCCTTTATTTAAGATGAGACTACTCACTAAATTTGATAGTGAAGTGGGACATCTTAGAAGATATAACGTAAGGCAATTAAGAAAAGAAATAGAAAAAATGG
Source organism: uncultured Gammaproteobacteria bacterium (assembly GCA_964360495.1). Taxonomy (GTDB): domain Bacteria; phylum Patescibacteriota; class Microgenomatia; order CAZETR01; family Amesbacteraceae; genus CAYHWU01. The sequence goes on along the minus strand of CAYHWU010000002.1, from coordinate 18,482 downwards.
GATTTAAAATAATTTTTGTTCATAAAAAAGAAGGCATTTTAAGAAACTCATTGTTTACTTTGGGTAAGTTAAATTGGATGGTTAAGTTTTTAAAGGGACCATTATCTGACTGGATTACTTATTTAGATGAATTATTAGTAAAATTATTTGGTGAATCAAATATTCACATTCTCTCTCAAAAACCATGAACATATTATTTTTAAGTAGATACAAATGGCCGAGGGTGGGTGGAGTGGAGAAACATGTCCATGAGATTAGCACAAGATTAAAAACAAGAGGACACGTGATTAAGATTTTGACAGAGGAAGAGGTTGGAAAAGATAAATGGGAGATATGGAGAAACATTTGGAAATATAAAGAATTATTTGATTGGGCAGATGTTGTACATATCCACGATGTTTATTTTTGGGTATTTTTTTTGCGATGCCTTTATTTGAAGAAAAAGTTTTTTATCACATTTCATGGTTGGGAAGAAATATATCCAGTTCCTGTTAAAAATATAGTTATTAGAAAGATATCTGAACTATTGTCGAATGGGAATATTTGTGTCGGTGAATTTATAAAGAAATATTATTTTACCAATCCTGATTACATAATTTATGGTGCTGCAAATGAAGTTAAATATAAAAAGGTGAAAAGAAAAGGAGCAATATATGTTGGCCGTGTAGGCAGGTCGTTAGAATATTTTAAACAATATGCAAAAGAACAAAAAATAAAACTAGATATTTTTACAAATAATCCAGATGCCAGTAAATACTTTTATAAATACAAATATGCTTTTGTATCAGGGTACTTGTCTATATTGGAAGCAATGTCGCAGGGTACAGAAGTTATTTCGTATTATGACAATGTCTTGAAGTATGATTATTTAAATATGACACCATTCTCAGAAAAGGGATATAAAATTCCTACCTGGGAGGACGTAGCCAGTGTTTACGAAAAGTTATGGAAAAGGTAAGTATCATAATTCCAGTATTAAATGAAGAGAAAACAATAAAGCCACTTTTGGATGTTTTAAAAAAGTCTAGGGCGGAAATAATAGTAGTCGATGGTGGTTCGACTGACAACACTTTGAAATTATGCAAAGGTGTAAAAGTTATAAAGGGTAAATACAATCGCTCAGAGGCCAGAAATATTGGAGTAGCTAAAGCTTCTGGAAAAATAATTGTCTTTACTGATGCGGGTTGTATCCCCGAAAAAAACTGGCTAGAAGAACTGCTAAAAGTAAAAGCTGATGTGGTTGCTGGTTACTACAAAGGTTTACCCCAAAATATATTTGAAAAGTGCTTAGTGCCTTATGTCTTAGTTATGCCAGATAAGTTGGATGAGAATTTTTTACCCTCGACCAGATCAATGGCTATAAAAAAAGACATATTTATAAAATTTGGAGGATTCAATTCTAAATTAGATACAAGCGAAGACTTTGAATTTGCAAATAGATTAAAAAGTTCTGGTATAGAAATAGCTGTGGCCCCCAAAGCTGTGGTGGGTTGGATGCCTCGGAAAAATTTAAAGCAAGCTGCTTGGATGTTTTTCAAGTTTGCCGTCACCGATATTTACGCTGGCATACTTAGGCCCAAAGTTAAATTTTTGGCCATTCGTTATTATTTATTCTTTTTCTTAGTCTTTCTCTACTGGCCAATTGTTACTTTGTCACTTTGTTACTTTATTTGGTCCATCTGGAAGAACTATAGATATGTAGAGGACTGGCGTGCTATTTACTGGCTGCCAGTGTTACAATTAACTGCAGACATATGCGTAATTTTGGGCACAACAGCAGGTCTTTTGTCCAAGGGCTCTCTTGGACGGTAATATTAAGGTTTGTGGTTCGAGGAGTGGCTGTTGTTCGGTCTGTAGCACTGGCCAGACTTCTAGACCCAGCTGGCTTTGGTGTCTTTGGTATCGCCATCATGGTTTTAGCACTTTTGGAGCTGATGACCGAAACAGGAATAAATATTTTCTTTTTACAAAATCGTGACAAGATAGATAAATATCTAAATACTGCCTGGGTGATTTCAATTATTCGTGGATTTTCAATCTCAATTCTAGTTTTGCTCATTACTTATCCGGTAACAAACTTTTTCAATGCGCCCCAGGCTAGGCCACTCTTGTATCTTATGGCTATTATTCCTATTATTCGAGGCTTTCTCAATCCATCGACTATTAAGTTCCAGCGGAATCTTGAATTTCACCGTGAATTTATTTATCGCGGGACAATTACAGTTGCTGAAACTGCAGCGATGATATTTTTTACTTGGTGGTTATCAAATCCGATTGGATTGGTTCTTGGTTTGATTGCCGCGGGTTTGACAGAAGTTATAATGTCATACTTACTTATCAAGCCTTGGCCAAGATTTAAATTAAACTTTTCTCAAGCCAAAGATATCGTTTCCTCTGGTAAATGGGTGACTGGTTTCATAGTCTTAGATTATTTATTTACCCAAAGTGACAACATTGTGGTTGGAAAACTATTGGGTACGGCTTCTTTGGGCATTTATCGTATGTCCTATACTCTTTCGACGCTACCAGTGACCGAAATTTCTGATGTTTTTTACAAAGTGGCATTTCCGACATTTTCCAAGATGATTACTGAAAAGAAAAACTTGGGTAAAGCTATCAAAACCATAGTCCTAACTATTTGTATATTGACAACACTTGGAGGCGTAGGAATATGGTTCTTTGCAGACTATATAACTTTCTTTTTAGGTGCAAAATGGATAGATGCAATTCCTGTTATCAAAGTTTTGGCTTTTTTGGGAGTCGTCCGCAGTTTTAGTTTTTCTTTCAATTCGGTTTTTATGGCTTTTGGTAAACAAAAATATGTGACCATGATTCTCTTGGTAAGCGTGCTTGGGCTACTATCAACGATTGTTCCCTTGGTCATGAAGTTTGGTTTAATTGGAGCAGGCTACTCAGCTATCATTGGGGCTGCTCTCTCACTTCCTGTAGCTGTTATCCTGTTTTCTCGAACTTTAAATGGACTTCGCTGAGAGAGTAATACCAGGACTAACTTCAAACTTTATGTATAGACAAGCTATGGCTCGTTATATGTTTGCCAAGAGATATATCAGAAAACCCAATTTAGATATTGGTTGTGGTACTGGGTATGGAACTGTGGGGACAGGTATAGATATTGATTCAGAGGCCATCGTGTTTGCCAAAAAACACCACAAAGCTGAATTTATAATTGGCAGTGCTTTGAATTTACCATTTAAGAATAAAATTTTTTCCAGTGTAACCAGTTTTGAGATAATTGAGCACATCAAAGATTACAAAAAATATTTATCTGAAATAAAAAGAGTACTTAAGCCAAATGGGATATTGATTTTATCTACACCTAGAAAGAATGGACCCTCTAATAGTCCATATCATGTCAAAGAATTTACTCAACAAGAGTTGAATTTTATTTTAAAAAAATACTTCAAATCAGTAAAGATTTACGGTCAAGACTCATCCAAAAGAGCCCAAAAAGCCTGGAAAGATTTTTTAGTGTCCCAAGAGGTACGACAAAATATAATTGGTTTTGATTTCGTAAACTTACGAAAATTGTTTCCTAAGGAACTTAAGGAATTCATGTGGAAGTATTTAGGCAACTGGTTTAGTAAAAGAAAGACCCAAGAGCAATTGACCGAAAAAGATTTTCCTATTTTTGAGTATAATCACTCCTGCCAAACTCTAGTTGCCGTATGCTATCGATAATTATTGTCAAATACCGAGCCGAAAAAGAATTTATTGCCTGTTTAAAATCTTTAAGGGCTACAAAAACTCCATACGAAATTATCGTCATCGATAATAATGCCATAAATAGGGGATATGGCCGGGGGAACAATCTGGGAGTAACTTTTGCAAAAGGGGAATATTTGATGATTTTAAATCCAGATACAATTGTTTTTCCTGGGGCAATTGATCAAATGGTTAAATGGTTAAATAGCCATCCCAAATATAGTATCGTGTCTCCCCTCTTACTTGATTCGCAACGCATCCCCTATCAATTTCAGGGGACAGCCGTTCTTACCCCAAAACATGGAATCTGGGGATTATCGTTTTTAAATAAAATATTTCTTGATCAGGAGTATTGGTTACCAAAAGAAGTAATGGTCGTTCCAGGCACTGCTTTTATGATGCGCAAAAAAGATTTCGTAGGTTTCGATGAAAATTTCTTCCTCTATTTTGAAGAGGCAGATTTATGTATGCGTACTCCCGGAAAAAAATATATTTTAAAATCAGCTAAAGTAATTCATCATTGGGCCAAAAGCACTCCGGCAAACATTAAACCAATTTTTGAGCAAAGTAGATTTTACTTTTTTAGAAAACATTATGGGTTGTTATGGGCTATGATCGTGCATATGATTTGCAGTATTTCAAAGAAAAACCTTCTTTTGTTTTTAGTTTTGCTATTGGGGATAATTTTAAGATTAAGATCCCCATTTATTTTTTTTGGTGATGCCCAATGGTTTTATGATTCGGCCAAAAATGCACTCACTTTGGGACAATTTCCACGACTTGGAATCACCAGCAGCATTATTTGGCTTCATCAGGGCCCATTATGGACCTATCTTTATACACCAGCTCTTTTATTTTCAAACTTCAATCCCGTTTCCGGGTCAATTCTCTCAAACATTTTAAATATATTTTTTATTCCTACTCTCTACTATCTACTTTCAATACTCTTTAATAAAAAAATTGCGATATTAAATGTGTTGGTCATCTGGCTTTTGCCCTGGTGGATCTTTCATTCGGGTCTGGCTTATCACACTTCACCAATTCCCTTGTTTGAAGTAATATTTTTACTTTGTTTGATTAAACAAAAAAGTTTTCTAGTTGGATTATTCTTGGGTTTGTTGTATCAACTTCACCTGCTCACTTTTGTCTTTTGGCCACTACTTCTAAGATCTAAGATCTTAAATCTAAGATCTGTCTTTGGTTTCTTGTTGGGGATATTACCGTTTCTGGTAGCGGGTCCCACTCAGACCTTTGGAATATTTGTTTGGTTGGTGAAAAATATTTTGACTGGCTTTGGGGGCACAGGGTTGGCCTCAGAAGCTTACAGAGTGGTTTTGTTTGTGCCGGCAATTATAGTATGGAGTAAAATAGTCATATGCTTACAGGAGTGGTTCTTGCCAAGAATGAGGAAAATAATATTTCCAAATGCCTAGATTCGCTTAAGTTTTGTGACGAAATCTTATTGGTAGATGATAATTCGACAGACAACACTGTCAAAATGGCCCAAAAAATTGGAGCCACGGTTATAAGATCCAGGATGCATGATTTCAGTAGCCAAAGAAATTTTGCTATATCACAAGTTAAATCTGGCTGGATTTTGTTTGTAGACGCTGACGAGGTTGTAACTCAGGAGTTAGCATTGAGTATTCAGGAGTTAGTAAAGAAAAACGAGGCCAATGGTTATTTGATACACAGGGTTGATTATATTTGGGATCATATGTTTAAGTTTGGAGATCTTGGAAATGTCTGGCTATTAAGGCTGGCCAGACGAGGGGCAGGAGATTGGCAGGGGGAAGTTCATGAGACTTGGCAAATTGACGGTCGAGTAGAAAAGCTCAAAGGGGATCTTAACCATTATCCCCACCAGAGCGTGGTTGAGTTTCTAAAACATATCAATGACTATTCCACTCTCAAAGCCCAAGAATTTTATGAGCAAAAACGAGGAACTAATATTTTTGAGATAGTCTTGGGGCCAGTTTGGCGATTTGTTTATTTGTTTATTTGCAGATTAGGCTTTCTAGATGGCATTCCCGGATTTATTCATGCCATGCTGATGGCCTTTTATATGTTCCTGGTAGCCGGAAAGCTCTATTTACTGTATAAAGGTATACCACATGGACAAACATCAACTAATTAAACTTTCTCGTGACCGCTCGGTTCGCTGGGGAAGTGGACTCTTTTGGGTCGATGGGGTCAATTTTGTACACCAGGCTTTGGAAAACACTTGGGAAGTAGACACTTTGGTGTATTTGGCAGACAAGCTCGACACTGAGTTCAAACATCAGGTGATTCATGCTGTCCCCAAGGACAATCGCATGCTTTTGGGACATGCCGTTTATGAAAAACTGGCTTACAAAAACGATATTCAAGGCATTGGTGCCGTGGTCAAGATGAAATACCAGAAGAATGTGGTTTTGCCAGGAAAGGGCTTAGTTTTAGAAAATACCCAATATGCTGGCAATATGGGAACAATGATGAGAAGCGCTCTAGCCTTTGGGGTGACCAATATATATTTGGTTGGCAAAACAGTCGATCCCTTCTCTCCTGAGGTCGTCCGTGCCAGTATGGGGGCTATATTTGGTATCAATATTATACTCATAGATGATATTAATACTCTCAAGGACCAGAACAATATTGCACTAACTCTAGACAAGTCAGCTATAAATATAAAAGACTATCTCCTAAAGACTAACTCCTACCTGTTGTGGTTAGGTAATGAGGGTAAAGGATTAACCAGACAGGCAGTTGAGTTGTGTCAAACAAAATATCGCATCGAAATCTCAGGACTTGTTGACTCTCTCAATGTATCTGAAGCGGCAGCCATTGCCATGTATGCACTTGCTTGATTGGATTGTTTTCACACTGTGGGTAGCATATTTACCCAAGATAAATAAGTCGATTTTAAGCTTCTTTTGGGTGGGGGTAATTTCTTTACTCGCAGCCTTATTTAGGTTTTCGGTGCCAGAAGTTGCAATTGGAGGACTATATTTACTCAGATGGTTTGTCTATGCATCATTTTCGAATCTAAAAATTCAACTATTTAAACTTTTACCAATTCTTGGATTTGGTATGGCAATCTTGGGTTTGGGCCAATATCTTCTGTATCCTGACATCAGAAACCTGTTTCCTCTTGGATGGGATCTTCATTATTATAGGGTCGTGGGTACATTACTTGATCCGGGTTTTATTGGTTTGATCTTCGTTTTCACACTTATTTATTTATATTTAAATAGTTTTCATAGGTTAACTTGGGTTGTAACATATTTAGCTCTGGCATTAACTTACTCCAGAAGTAGTTATTTGGCATTTTTCATAGCCTTTTCATGGATCGCATTCAAACGTAAATCATGGAAAATGTTTATTACTACTTTCTTTTTACTACTTTCTACTTTCTTTCTGCTGCCCCGCCAGTCAGACGGCGAAGGCGTTAAATTAGAAAGAACTTATTCTGTCTGGGCCAGAGCCGAAAGTTGGAAAACTGCTTGGAATATATTTAGCCAAAATCCAATTTTAGGTGTTGGATTTAACACTTATCGTTATGCTCAAGGTGCTTCAGCTGATAGTCATGCTGGAGCTGGTGTTGATTCATCATTACTTTTAGTTTTGGCAACCACAGGTATCGTAGGTTTCGTAATTTATCTTAAGTATCTTAAATATCTTTGGAAACTTGGAGAAAATGACTTAGTCTTAAGTGCTAGCTTGGTTGCTTTGTTCGTACATTCACTATTTTTGAATAGCCAATTTTATCCCCATGTCATGCTCTGGATATCTCTCTTACTCCAGCGTCACTTTCAGCTCTTTTCGCAAAATGTTGGTCGCTCGGTCAGTCACCACAAACACTAAAGTATTTTCACCAGGATTTAGATTGATTGTTGTCAAAAATTTTCCCTGACTATCGACCATAACCCAACGGTCGTTAATGGTTAATCTGTTTTCTTGATCTGTAGCCCCCCTAATCTCCAATCTCTTAGTGGATATTTTAAGGTTGTCAGTTGGATAGTCGATGTTAATCTCTGGCATTTTATCTGAGAAGGTGATGTTGATTGTACTTGAGGGTTTACTTTGGTTTTCAGATGCATCAGAAGCAATTGATTGGAAAGAATTACTTCCCGATTTAAGTGCAATACCTAGAAAAACAAATGTACCATCGGCGCTAGCTTTTAGCTTACCTGCAGAGTCACCGTTTTGGGTAAGATAGATCATAGAATCTGGCTCAGCAAGCCCAGGAATGTCGATCGTGGCACTGTTGGTGGCTGAATAGGCCACAGAGAAAGTTGGAGGTGGTGGGGGAATGAGATCATTTTTGTCGACAGTCTTAGACTGGGCATTACTTAGATAAACTACTAATTTTGGTAGGCCCTTAAAGGTAAACCAGCCAAGACCAATGACAAGCCCAATAGTGGCAATAAATATGAGTGTGGCATTGCGGGTGTCCCGCTTTTCTTCCAAACTCTGAAGTCTGCTTCGGTACATTCTGTTAAAATTATACAACAAGTTGCCCTTTTAGCTTAACGGTAAAGCAATGGTATCGTAAACCATCGACGTCAGTCCGACTCTGACAAAGGGCTCCACATGAGCGGTGGACCGGATTTGAACCGGCGACCTTCCCCTTGGGAAGGGGACATTCTACCACTGAACTACCACCGCGTATTCCCATTATAATTTCAAAATTAGTTTTTGTCCGGGGTAGATGAGATCTGGATTGTTTCCGACCACACTTTTGTTAGCTTCGTAAATCTTCACCCAGTTGTAGCCTGAGCCTGTGGTTTTCTCGGCAATAGTCCAAAGGCAATCTCCTGGTTGGACGACATAATTGTCAGCTGAGACAATTTCGACTGAAGCGGCTTTGTCAGAGATTTGGGGTTGTAGAGTTTTGGCTGATCTAAAGTAACTAAACATCAGGCCGGCAACCAAGACGACGACAATTGCTCCCAATATCATACTGATAGTCGATTCGTTAAATTTAAAGTTCTTAAGTATATTTTTCATGATTAGTCTCCTCTCTAGGGCAGAAAGTGCCTTAAATATACCACAAATCAAATATTTAGGTTAAAATGTATGTTAAGAGGCTGTAGCGCAGTTGGTTAGCGCGGCACCCTGTCAAGGTGTAGGTCGCGGGTTCGAGTCCCGTCAGCCTCGCAAATGAACGATAAATCAGTGATTTCGTGTAGAGCAGTCATAATTAAGGATGAAAAGATTCTGATGATTCACAGGAAGAAGGATGGAAGAGAGTATTGGGTATTTCCGGGTGGTCACACAGAAGTAGGAGAAACGCCTCAGCAGACAATTACTCGTGAAGTAATGGAAGAAACTAGCTTGAAAATAATCAAATTGAGTGAACCAGTTTTTTATATCAATAAGACTTTTTCAGAAAATGAATGTTATTTTAAATGTGAAGTGGCAGACGGTGAACCCAAATTAAGCCCATCGGGTCCAGAAAAGATCACTGAAAATAACTGGTACAGCCCAGAATGGGTTTCGCTGGAAGTATTTAAATCCATAACCGACGTTTATCCCAATGAAATTAAGGTAACAGTTGTTTAATGTTTCCACCTTTCAGGTGGAAGCGTATACTGAAGGCAATGGCTGGGAGAGAAGAACCATTGGTAACAGGTGAGTACTATCATGTTTTTAATCGCGGGGTTGCCAAACAACCGACCTTTGTCACAACTAGAGATTTTAATCAGGTTATGTTATGCAAAGATTATTACCAATACTCAAAACCACCAATAAAACTAACAAGATACAAAGAATTAACTGAGACAGAAAAAACAAAAGTTAGATTAAAGTTGGAACTGGGTGGAAAACTAGTTGAGATAATATGTTTTGTTTTTATGCCCAATCATTTTCATTTTCTGCTTAGACAAATAGCAGATGAAGGGATTTCAAAATTTATGAGTCTCTTTGGTAATAGTTACACAAAATATTTCAATAGAGCAAACAACAGGGTCGGGCCTATTTTTCAAGGTGTATTCAAATCGGTGCCAGTTGAATCTGAGCAACAACTGTTACACCTGTCTAGATATATACACTTAAATCCATATACCGCCTCCATGGTTTCCAAAGTAGAACTTGAAGGTTACCCTTGGTCTTCCTACCCAAAATTTATAAGAGAACCATTCGTTTTTTATCGTAATAAAAAATATTCATATCAAGATTTTGTTATGAATCACGCTGACTATGCTCGTGAACTTAAAATAATTGAGCACCTATGTGTCGACCTATAGTGTTTCCACCTTTCAGGTGGAAGTTTAGCGGAACAGACGTCGTATTCCGACTTTAATACGGGTGAGGACAGAAATTTCCTTACCTTCGACAATGACGCGAAATTCTACATAGAATTCACCTAGCCAGCGAATAATCATTTTGAACAAATCATCACGTCCATCTGTTTTTCCTCTACAAATATGATGGTGACAACCAATTGCCACTGTTTGGAGTGGTAACATTAGTTGGATTTCTGAAAGTTTTTTGATATCAATATCTTTATCTTGAGATTCAACAATCATTGCTGCTTCACGAGCTTTGACCTTATCATCTGTATATTCTTGGTAACGCATGTTTATTAATGTTATCCATTGTTTCAGATATTTATTTTCGATACTCATACTCCTAAGTTGCGATATATACATTTTAGGTAGATCATCCTTGATCTTTTGAAAAAATACTTTGTTTTCTTCTGGGATGTCTGGAGCGTCACAAGTTAACATTATGACTGTAAGTACAGCTAACACCAACTCATTAAAAATACGATCTTGTTCTAATTGAGTGATAGAGTCAAAAAAGATTAACTTTCTGAATCTCTCATTTTTAAAAAGTTTAAATGCGGTGGCACCTACTGCTTCGGTTAATTTTCTCAATAAATCTTTATTCATATCAAAATAATATTCTATTTTTCAGTAAATTTCCATATTTCTGAATGTTTCCACCTTTCAGGTGGAAACCAAGATCACATCCATCTTTTGACAACGTCTCCATATTCATTTAGGTACAATCTCATATTTGGAGTGAGGGGAAGCTTAAGAGCGTCGTCGATTGTAAAGAATCTTATTTCTTGACCTTCATCTGGACCCAGTTTAAATAATTTAGCTTCGGTGTCGTTGACGAAACTCAAAAAAATAAAACTTTTATTTTCAATGTTATAGATTAATTGGAGTTTTTTAGGTACAAAGGTTACCTCTTCGGAAAGTTCACGGCGGACAGCCTGTTCGGGAGTCTCGCCCGGTTCAATTCCTCCTCCTGGTAGATGCCACATATCTGGACAAGGTATGGTAGATATATTCTCTCGATGAAAAAGTAGGATTTTATCTTTGTGAATAATTAGCGCCGAAGCATTGGCCATACATGATATATTATACTCATGCCCAAAAAGGTTTGGACGAATGTGGAAGTCGCCAAGAAGCTAAGAGCTGTGGCGGCAGCCCTGAGTTTGTCAGAGGGCGACAACAAATTTAGAATAATAGCTTACAACCGGGCGGCCGATGCCATTGAACACGCCTCGTCTGAAGTCAAGGATTTGTGGGACGACGGCAAACTTGAGGAATTGGCCGGAGTCGGCAAGACCATTGCTGGATACCTCGATGAATTATTTCGGACCAAGAAAGTCAAACACTGGCAAGAAATATTGAGTCAATTCCCCGAAGCTATGTATGAACTGTTGGAGATTTCGGGAATTGGTCCAGTTACAGCCCTAAAGTTTTGTCGTGAATACGGAATTACTCGAAAACACTCAGCTATCTCCAAGCTAGAGAAGATTGCCAAAAAAGAAAAAATGGAAAAGATTTTGTCGGCTATAACTGAATATCGAAACAGGACAGACAGATTGTTGTTAGACGTGGCCGAGAGATTGGCAGGTGATGTCCTAGAATGGATGCAGAAGTGTTCCAATGTCGAAAGAATTGACTCTTTGGGAAGTTTGCGAAGGCAAGCGTCTACGGTGGGCGATCTCGATTTCGCAGTCTGTACAAATAATCCCAAAGTGGTTCTTGATCATTTTACAAAATACAAACGGGTCACTCGCATTATTGAGTCTGGAGACAAATCTGCATCAGTCATCATCTCTGGCGGTCGAGAAGTTGACCTGATGGTTTCAAATAAGTCATCGTATGGTGCGCTTTTGCAGCATTTCACCGGAAGTAAATTCCATAATATTAAACTGCGTGAAATTGCCATGAAAAAGAATTTTACTTTGTCTGAAAAAGCTGAATTTGAAAGTGAAGAGGCTTTGTATAAATTTTTTGGTTTAGAATATATTCCTCCTGAGCTTCGTGAAGGCCTAGACGAACTTGAAACCAAAATTCCAAAACTATTGGAACTTTCTGACATCAAGGGAGACTTACAAATGCATTCAAATTTTGACATCAACACCTCACACGATTTGGGACAATCTTCAGTGGAGGAGTTAGTCGATAGGAGTCAGGAGTTAGGGTATGAGTATATTGGAGTGACGGATCACAATCCCAGAGTACCTGATATTGGCCTCATGCAGAAGCGAAAAGATTATTTCGAACAAATTAATTCCACTAGTGTAATTAAAGTGTTCAATGGATTGGAAATAGATATAAAAGTGGATGGTAGAAGAGCAGTTCCAGATGACCATCTGGATCTTTTGGACTACGCCTGTGTTTCTATTCACAGTAGCTTTCGTGGAGACAGAAAAACTCAAACCGAAAGAATTTTGCAAGGACTTGATCATCCCAAAGTTAAATTTCTGGCTCACCCCACAGGCAGGCTCTTACAAGAGCGTGAAGGAATAGAGATAGATTGGGACAAATTATTCGATTTTTGTCTTAGAAACAATAAATGGCTGGAGATAGATGCTTGGCCAAACAGATTGGACTTGCCAGATACCCAAGTGCGACAAGCTATAAAATATGGTGTAAAGATTGTGGTAGATACTGACAGTCACTCTGCCGAACATTTACGTTTTATGAAATATGGGGTATCGGTAGCTCGGCGTGGCTGGTGCACAAAAGCTGATATAATTAATACATGCAAACTACCTGGAATTTTGGATCTCTTGACACCCGGGAAGAACAATTAGAGACAGTCAAACAAAAAAACGAAAGTTTTGCCAACAAGTGGAAAGACAGAGATGATTATTTGAGTGATCCAAAAATATTACTGCAAGCTCTTTTGGAATTTGATGATTTGCAAAAGAATTATGGCACCAATGGAGACCTGGGATATTACTGGGGACTCAAAGAATCACTCAATCAATCTGATCCAGCTATCAAAGCTGAAAATAATAAATTGGAAGAGTTTTCGGTGAAACTCTATAACCAAAATCAATTCTTTTTACTAAAATTATCTAAGATTTCAACTACTCAACAAAAAATATTTTTAGAAAGTAATACATTGGCTGATTTTAAGCACTTTTTGGAACATCTGTTTGCTACAGGTAAATTTACGCTTTCCGATGCCGAAGAGAAGATTTTAAATCTCAAACATTTATCGGCGCATTCAAATTGGGTTAGGATGACCTCACAATTTGTATCAGAAGAAAAAATCAAAAACAAAACCCTAGAAGAGTATCTCTCAGACTTGCAGCTATCAGAAAGAAAAGTGCGCAAAACTGCGGGTCTGGCGATCAACGAAATTATGCTTAGAAACGTCAAAATCGCCGAACATGAATTAAATGCGATACTGGGAGACAAAAAAGTCAATGACGATTTGAGAGGTTGCAATCGTCCCGATCAAATGCGCCATCTCTCTGACGATATTGATAGCCAAGTAGTTGACGCCATGTTGGAAGCCGTCAGTTCCAAGTTTTCTCTTGCCCATAAGTTTTATGCTACCAAAGCCAAACTGTTGGGTCTTTCAAAATTGGATTATTGGGATAGGGGAGCCCCAATTGGAAAAACTAATGTTCCCTACAACTTTGCTAAGTCAGTAAAGTTGGTCTCCAATGTTTTTGATAAATTAGATCCGGAATTTAACCAGATATTTATGGGCTTTATTGATAATGGTCAGATAGATGTCTACCCAGCTGTCGGAAAGCGTGGAGGTGCTTTTTGTGCTATTGAAAGGCCGACACAGCCTACATATATTTTGTTAAATCATACGGACAAATTGAGAGATGTCCTAACTC
>CAYHWU010000002.1:0-4569 GCA_964360495.1 uncultured Gammaproteobacteria bacterium | reverse complement strand
CAGCCTACATATATTTTGTTAAATCATACGGACAAATTGAGAGATGTCCTAACTCTGGCTCACGAAGTTGGGCATGGCATAAACAACGAACTCATGAAATCCCAAAAATATGTGGCAAACTTTGGTTCACCTTTGTCGACAGCTGAAGTGGCTAGTACTTTTATGGAAGATTTTGTTTTGCAGAGTTTGCCAAAAGATAAGTCATTATTGGTGAAGAAACTAGATGACGATGTCTCAACCATTTTTAGACAAGTGGCAGCTTACAAGTTTGAACAAGAGTTGCATGCGACTTTCCGCAAGAAGAGTTATTTGTCTAAAGAGGAAATTGGCGAGATGTTTGCAAAACATATGTCAAGCTACATGGGAGATGCAGTTTTGCAAAATGAAGGCACTCAAAATTGGTGGGTTTATTGGACTCATTTTAGAAGTTTCTTTTATGTCTATTCATATGCCTCAGGACTTCTAATTTCCAAATCGCTCCAAAACAAAGTCAAACAGGATCCAGGTTTTGTGTCCCAAGTCAAAAAATTCTTGTCGTCAGGGAGTAATGATTCTCCCAAAAACATTTTCAAGAAAATGGACATTGATATTACGGACAAGAACTTTTGGCTTTCGGGCCTCACTGAGATCGAAACTAATCTTTCTGATGTGATAAGATTTTAGCGTATGGATGATATCTTAAATTACGTCAAGCAGCTGCAAAAAGTCGATACAACCAAAGTTTTACCACTGACGGATACCTCGGGTTTAAAGAATGTAACCAGAAAAGATGTAGTTGAACCCCAACCAGAATTACTCAAAGGTCATGTTAAAGTCAAAGCAATTTTTGAAAATGAATAAGACTTGGACAGACATTGCATCCCTCCATGCGGCTTACAAAGCTGGAACAATTACTCCAATCGAAGTGACCCAATATTATTTGGATAGAATTGCTAAATACAATCCAGAACTAAATGCATTTATAACTGTGACTTCAGACCTAGCAACAGATATGGCAAAAAAACTAGATATCAAAAATATTGATAAATTGCCCTTGTATGGAGTTCCTGTGGCATTTAAAGATATCTATTCAACTAAAGATATTAGAACAACAGCTGGGTCAAATATTATTAAGGATTATGTGGGCCAGTACGATGCTATAGTTGTTCAAAAATATCTTGACGCTGGAGCCATAGTTTTAGGAAAACTAAACTGCGATGCTTTTGCCCATGGTAGTTCGGGTGAAAATTCAGATTTTGGACCAACTAAAAATCCCTGGAACAAGGAATATGTTGCAGGAGGAAGTAGTAGCGGTTCGGCTGTGGCTGTGTCTGCTGACTTATGCATGATTGCAGGAGGGTCAGATACTGGTGGATCGATTCGTTGCCCTGCAAGTTTTTGTTCTGTTGTAGGGCTTAAGCCTACATATGGTCGCGTCAGTAGGTATGGAATTATTGCCATGGCCTCATCACTCGATTCTATTGGTCATTTTGGAAATAGTGTTTTGGATGTTGCAAAGACATTGGAAGTTACAGCTGGAGTAGATACACACGATGCCACATCGTCACCAACTTCCACTGATCATTATTCTGAATTTAAAAATACTGATCTGAAGGGCGTAAAGATCGGAATTCCCAAAGAATATTTAGGGGTTGATACAAAAGTTAAAGAAGTTTTTGAAAAAGCAGTTACCAAGATTAAAGAACTAGGTGCTGAGATAGTTGAAGTTTCTCTGCCAAACTCACCTTTGGCCTTGGCTTGCTACTATATTATTCAACCAGCTGAAGTTAGTTCTAATTTAGGTAGATTTGATGGTGTCCGTTACGGTCAAACTCCAGATCATTTTGGCGCTGAAGCCAAACGGCGTATTGCTCTCGGAAAATATGTCTTGTCGTCCGGTTACTATGACGCTTATTATTTGACTGCTCAAAAAGTAAGAACGTTAGTTGCCCAAGATTTTTCCAAAGTATTTTCTCAAGTCGATTTGATACTTGGCCCGGTCATGCCTCACCTACCGTTTAAAATTGGAGAAAAAATTTCGGACCCCCTGGCACTATACATGGAAGATGTATTGACTGTCCCTGTTAATCTAGCAGGGCTTCCTGCTGTTTCTATTCCATGTGGTTTTTCAAATAATCTACCTGTGGGAATGCAACTTATCGGACCAAAGTTTTCGGAAAAGGCAATTTTGCAAACAGCATTTATTTATGAGCAAAATAGCGATTGGCACAATGCAAAACCCTTATAGAAAATTGCTTAGCAATAAGAACTTTTTAAAGTTGTGGATCTCCCAACTGTTGTCTCAGATGACGATCAATATCATGAATTTTTATGTTCTAGTAAGAATATATTCCGTTACTCATTCAAATATTGCAGTTTCAATGGTTTGGATAGCCAGTGCCTTACCAGCTCTGGTCTTTGGTCCATTTTCAGGAGCTATTGTCGACTCTATTTCTAAAAAGAAATTACTTGTAATCACCAATTTGTTGCAGGCAGTATCTGTGGCCTTAGCCTTGTTTGTCTCGCCACGCTATGCATACCCACTTTATGTAATTACCTTTTTGTATTGGATGTTTGACCAGCTATATTTGCCAAGCCAACAAGCCAGTATTCCAGCACTGGTTTCCAAAGCTGATTTACCAGCAGCCAACGGTTTGTTTTTGATTACACAGCAAGCTAGTGTGATGTTGGGTTTTGGTTTAGGTGGATTACTGCTAAATTTATTGGGTGCCAAGCTAACAATAATCTCTTCATCACTATTTTTGGTTATTGCTGCAATTTCGGTGACCTTTTTACCAAACGACAAGCCAGCTAGAGTTATTAACGAACAAAATTTGCTACGCTATTGGAAAGATTTTTTGGTGGCTTACCGTTATATCAAAGCCCACCACCTGATATTTATCCCCTTGGTTTTAATAGTGATGTCGCAAATTTATAATGCCATTGTTTCAACAACTTTGCCAGCATATGCAAACGACATTTTGAGACTGAGTTTAAACAAAGCAGGTTTAGCCTTGATCTTGCCAGGGGGAATTGGAGCCTTGATAGCAACCTACAATTTACCAAGAATTTTAAAAGATAGACGTAAGAAAGATGTTTTGGAAATTGGTTTTGTCTTGGGAGGAGTGGCTCTCTTGGGAATGTCAATTTTAGGATTATTACCGACCGACTGGCGATTGCCAATTTCAATATTATTGTCAACTGCTTTGGGCTCGGCTGTAGGTTTGATAGTGGTTCCCGCTCAAACTTTGGTTCAGCAAAACACCCCAGTCTGGTTTAGAGGCAGAGTTTATGCCCAGATGGGATTACTTTTGATTGTGGCGACAACGTTACCTCTGTTTATTTCGGCCACAATTGCCGATGTCTTGGGGACAGGGACTTTACTTGGTATTATGGGATTGTTACTTATTGGCGTGTATTATTATTCACGCAAGAAAGGAGAATATGTCTTGGCAAACGGTCTTGGGGTTTGAAACTCATATAGAACTGGCTACCCAATCTAAAATGTTTTGTGGCTGCCCTGCCGATCATTTTGGTAAATCTCCAAATTCTCAGGTTTGTCCTGTCTGTCTGGGTTTGCCAGGGGCTTTGCCAGTTCCCAATGCTTTGGCCATCGAGTGGTGTATCAAATTGGGTTTGGCCTTGGGCTGCAAAATAAATTTAAAATCCAAATTTGATCGTAAAAATTACTCATATCCAGATTTACCCAAAGGCTATCAGATTACCCAGTACGACCAACCGTTTTGTTACGAAGGGGAACTTCTGGGACACAAGATCCGTCGGGTACACATGGAAGAAGATACTGGCAAACTTCAACATCAAAATAATATTACGTTAATTGACTTTAATCGCTCTGGTGTACCCCTAGTAGAAGTTGTCACTGAAGCGGATTTTAAAGATAGTAATGATAGTGACGTTTTTTTGAAAGAGTTACAACAAATCATTCGAGCGCTAGGTATTAGTACTGCGGATATGGAGAAAGGGTCGATGAGACTTGAGGCAAACATTAGTGTGTCTAAAAATAATATTTTTCCAAATTATAAAGTTGAGATTAAGAACGTCAACTCATTTAAATTTGTCAAAAAAGCTATCGATTTTGAGGTATCAAGACAAATCAAGTTGTTAGAATCAGGTGCTAATCCCATACAAGAAACAAGAGGCTTTAGAGAAAATACTGGGGAAACTTTCTCACAAAGAATCAAAGAGGAAGCCAATGATTATCGTTATTTTCCCGAACCAGATATTCCCCCCTTTGAATTCACAACAGAACAAATTGAAAAATGGCGCAGTGAGTTACCCAAACTCCCATCTGCCACCAGACTTCAATTAATTAAATTAGGTTTGTCAGAAGCTTATGCCAAAATAATTGCAGCCGACCTCGCAATGTATCAAGAGTTTATGAAGAATCCAAGCAAACAAGTAGCAGATTTGCTCATCAACAAGCGCGAGGCCAGAGTGGTATCAGATATTCCCGAAGAAAAGATTCGTGAAGTTGTAGCCAAAGTAATTTCTGCTAACACGGCAATTGTCGAATCCATAAAGGCAGGTAAAACCCAAGCCATTGGAGCCCTCATCGGTCAAGTCAAACGC
>CAYHWU010000001.1:43054-62409 GCA_964360495.1 uncultured Gammaproteobacteria bacterium | reverse complement strand
TGGAGGAGAAATAGAAGCTTTAGAAAATTTACAGAAAATTTTAGCTCAAACCATTGTTGAAGTTGCCGCCCAACCCAAACGCTACATGCCCCATATTACCATCGGTCGAGTCAAGAGATTGGATCCCGAAGCGACCAAACAAACCCTAAACACCATCTCAGACCTTGATCTGACTCCAGACATCCCAGAGATGAAAATCGATAAATTTTCATTGTATGAGAGTATTCTCCACGGCGACAAAGCCACTTATCAGAAAATTCGCGACTTTGTGCTAAAATAAGCAAAAGTGTAAAAAGGAATAATCCTTGCAGGGGGATTGGGTACTAGATTGTATCCTCTTACGCATGCCACCAATAAACATCTTCTTCCGGTTTATGACGAGCCAATGGTCTTCTATCCGATCCATACTTTGGTTAACGCTGGAATCGACGAAATATTGATTGTTGTCGGTGGCCCGTATGCAGGTCACTTTATGAAAGTATTAAACAATGGTAAAGACTTGGGAATAAAGCATTTGGAATATGCTTTTCAGGAGAAAGAAGGAGGTATTCCTCAGGCCCTGGCGCTAGCAGAAAACTTTGCTTCTGGTGGTCCTATAACTGTTATTCTGGGAGATAATACAACTGATGCTGATATTTCAAAAGCTGTAAAAAACTTTTCAACAGGCTCAACCATTTTTATTAAAAAGGTTCCCGACCCTGAGCGTTATGGGGTTCCTGTTTTTGATCCACACGACAAGACCAAGATAATCAAAGTTGAAGAGAAGCCTAAGGTTCCGAAGTCTCAATATGCGGCTACCGGTCTATATATTTTTGACAATAGATGTTTTGATTATATTAGGAGTTGCAAACCATCAGCCAGAGGAGAACTCGAAATACCTGATGTCATAAATCAATATATTAAAGAAGATAAAATGAACTGGGAAGAGCTTGATGGTTTTTGGACAGATGCAGGTAAGTTTGAGACTCTCTTTTTGGCAAATGCTTATTGGGCAAAAAAGAAAGGTGTAAAAATATGAAGATATTGGTAACAGGCGGAGCAGGTTTTATTGGCAGTAACTTTGTTAGATATTGGGCGGAAAAATATCCCGGTGATGAGATTCGAGTTTTGGATAAATTGACTTACGCGGGACACAAAGAAAATTTATCAGGAGTAAAATTCGAATTTATTCAAGGAGATATTTGTGATAAAGAAATTGTGGCTAAGGCCATGATAGGAATCGGTGTAGTAGTTCATTTTGCCGCGGAATCACATGTTGACCGCAGTATCATGGGACCAGATGTATTTCTACAAACAAATGTATTGGGTACCCTAGCTTTACTACAAGCCGCCTTAAATGAAAAGGTAAAACTACTTCATCACATTTCAACAGACGAAGTTTTTGGAGCTTTACCGTTAGACAAACCAAACATTAAGTTTAATGAAGAAACCCCATATCACCCCCATAGCCCCTATTCAGCGTCAAAAGCATCATCAGATATGTTAGTAAGAGCATGGAATACAACATATGGATTACCTATAACTATTACAAACACATCAAATAATTATGGTCCCTATCAAGATCCCGAAAAGTTAATTCCAAGATTTATTACCAATTTGATTGAGGGTAAGAAAGTCCCATTGATGGGAAGAGGGGAGAATGTTCGAGATTGGATTCATGTTGATGATCATTGCTCTGCAGTTGATTTGATTATTCGTTTGGCATTAGAGAATGACGGTTTAATTGGTCAAACATTTTGTGTCGGAGGAAATTCAGAAAGAACAAATTATCAGGTTACAAAGCGATTACTTGAGATATTTGGCAAGGATGAGTCTTGGATTGAGCCAATAGAGCATCGCTTGGGCCATGATGCTAGGTATGCTATTGATTCAAGTCATATCAAAAAAGTTTTAGGTTGGGAACCCAAGCACACTTTTGAAGAAGGCCTTGCAAAAACTGTTGAATGGTATAAAAATAACGGATGGTGGTGGAAGGCTTTAAAAGAAAACAGACCATTAATTGATCCTTCTGAACAGAAAAAACTAAAAAAATGAGTGAATTTGTAATAAAAACTGAGATAGAAGGGCTGTTAATTCTCAAAAGACCTACGTATTCAGATGACAGAGGTTTTTTTAGAGAAGTATTTCATGCAAATGAACTACAAGAAACATTGGGATTCGAATTTAAACCTATCCAATGGAATCATTCAAAGTCAAAAGCTGGTGTTATTAGGGCAATTCATGCCGAAAATTGGAATAAACTTATATATCCAGTAACTGGAAAAATGTTTGCAGCTATTGTGGACATAAGGCCTGAGTCTAAAACTTTTTCGAAGACTCTAACCTTTGAATTTAGTGATGCAGATAGGTACGCATTATTTGTTTCAAAAGGTTTAGCAAACTCCATTTGTGTTAATGGGAATGAGGATGTTAATTATCTCTATCTTGTGGACGCTTATTACACAGGTAGCGATACTAGAGCAGTTGCCTGGGACGATCCCGACTTAAATATAAAATGGCCAGTATCTAGTCCTATTGTTTCTGAAAGAGATAAAAAGAATCCCAGATTGAGAGATATATTCCCAGATAAATTCAAATGATGAAAGTTCTACTTACTGGTGCGGCAGGATTGGTTGGATCGAGATTTGTGGAAATGTATTCCAAAAAATATGAACTTTTTACACCAGACATCTCTGAATTGGATATCACTAATAAAGTGAATGTTGACGAATATATAAGTAAAAACAATCCAGATGCAATTATTAATTTTGCTGCTTATACTAACGTTTCAGAAGCCCAAAAACAAAGAGAGGACAGAAACGGAGATTGTTGGAAAATCAATGTCGAAGGCGTCAGAAATTTAATTGGAAAATGTTTCCTAATTCACATCTCCACCGATATGGTTTTTTCTGGCGCCAGCGGTCCGTATAAAGAAACAGATATTCCAGAAACTGACACAGATAAATTGACATGGTATGGCTTTACAAAAGCAGAGGCTGAAAGAGTAATCGGAGACAAAGGCACCATTGTAAGAATTATCTATCCAGTGCGACAAAAATATAATTTGAAGTTGGATTATTTAAAAAAACCATTGAGTTTGTACGAACAAGACAAACTTTACCCTTTGTTTGTTGATCAGCAGATAAATATTTCTTTTATTGACGAGATTAGCGAAGCTCTAGACAAAATCATATCTGGAAAATTAATAGGCGTGTATCATGTGGCTTCTCGTGACTTGACTACACCTCATGAGCTGATTTCTTACTACATTAGTAAATCAAAGGGAATCGAATTCTTAGCTCAGGCTGGAAATATTGATCCAACCAGATATCCAAAATACGGTGGATTAGACACAAAGGTTACTCAAGAGAAACTGGGGATGCAATTTAGTTCTTGGAAGGAGATTGTTGCCAAGCTTTAATTTTTTTGTGATCTCCTGATAGCAAAACCTCTGGTACTTTCCAGCCATTATAATCTTCGGGTCTAGTGTATTGGGGATACTCACAATCAATTTTTAATTTACAATTTTTAATTTTTAATGCATCTGAAAAAGATTCTTCATTTAATGAATTTGGATTGCCAAGAACACCTGGAAGAAGGCGAGTGATAGAGTCGACCAAGACCATGGCTGGAATTTCTCCACCTGACAAGACATAGTCGCCAATAGAAATTATTTCATTGGCAAGATGTTCGTGTACTCGATGATCGATTCCTTCATAGTGCCCGCAAATAATAATTAGATTTTTTTCTTTACTCAATTGAACTGCTTTCTTTTGAGTAAATTTTTCTCCTCCAGCGTCCAATAAAATAATTTTTCCAGTTTTTCCAGCTAGCGCCTTGTCGATGATGTCGACGCGCATAACCATACCCGCACCGCCACCATATGGGCGGTCATCAACAGATTTATATTTATCTGTTGAAAACTGTCTAAGATCTACGAATCTAAGATCTAGGATCTTCTTGTCACGAGCTCTTTTAACTATGGAAAAGTCAAAAACACGCTCAAACATTGGTGGAAAGAGAGTTAAAATGTTTATTTGCATGATATACTGCATTATATGAGAGTTGTGGTCGTAATTCCAACTTACAATGAAAAAGCTAATACTCAGAAGATGATTTTGGCCTTAGCAGATGTTTTCTCCAAGATAAAATCACATGAAATGCTCTTGCTTTATGTTGACGGGAATAGTCCTGACGGGACAGGCGAAGTAATTAGGAGTTACCAAAAGAAATATAAATGGTTAAACTTATTGGTTGAGACAAAAAAAGAAGGATTGGGTAGAGCTTATGCCAAAGGAATGACGTATGCCATGAAGGAGCTGAAAGCAGATTGGATAATGGAGTTTGATGGTGATTTCCAACACCCACCGAGTGATATTCCAAAATTAGTAGAACAAATTAATCATGGTTATGATTACATTCTTGGATCAAGGTATGTAAAAGGTGGTTCAATTCCAGCTGAATGGGGAATTGATCGAAAGTTTTTGAGTGTGGTTGGAAATTTAGTCGCACGAGTTCTGTTGATATTGCCCCATGTCCACGATGTGACTGGAGGTTTTAAACTCTCTCGAGTTAAAGGATTTATGGACAAATTTGATTTTGACAAATTGTTGTCGCGTAGTTTTGCCTATAAAATCCACTTGCTGTTTTATATGGTTTCAAGTGGCGCAAAAGTAAAAGAAGTACCCTTCTCCTTCGGAAATAGAACTGCTGGTGAATCGAAGATTATTAAAAATGAAATGCAGGAAACATTGAGAGTCATATTTTTACTTCAACAACGTATTTTTAAGTTTGCTGTAGTGGGATTTGTAGGTTATTTAGTTAATGCCAGTTTCTTGCAGCTTTTATCTGGAGGCGGAGAATTATTAGCCTGGCTATTGTCAACGGAACTGGCAATTATTAGCAATTTTACACTTAATAACCTTTGGACGTTTAAAGAAGATAAAATCTCAGGGATCAATAAATTGATAATTAAATTTTTGCAATTTAACTTAACATCTTCGGGTGGATTAATTATTCAGACAGTGTTGGGATATATTGCTGTAACATACTTAAATATTCCCAGACAGTTGGCTTTACCTGTGATTATTGCTTTCGTAGTTTTACCTTACAATTACCTTATGTACACCAAAGTCATCTGGAAAAAGGGGCCCAGTCAGAAATAGCGACAGTGTTATGTAAGACAAAGTTTAGGGTATAGAAAAACAAAGGCACAATTAAAAACATGCAAATCAGCCTGATTTCTTTGCGTTTAAAGACTTCAGAAAATCCAAGTAGAACTACCGGAACAAGCGGTAATGAGTAACGACTAATGTCTCTATGTGAGACAAAAAGTATGACTGTATAAAAAATTCCGCCCCAAATACCCCAAAGACGGTCTTTTTTGTAGGCATAATAGATGCCTATTGCTCCAATGAAATAAATCCAAATAATTTCTTCGAGCCACAAAGTGCCCACCCAAGCTTGGGAAGTATCAAAAACCCTAAAAGGCGTTAGTTGTAAATGAATATTGTCACCAGAATGGAAATAGGCCATGAAATCACCCGTTTGGACATAGTAAAAAGTAAATAGTAATAGGAGAGAAGCTGGAATTAGCAAAATTGGCCAATTCTTTTTATTAAATCTTTCAGCTAATAGGAATGTGGGAAAAAGCAGAATACCAGGGCTTTTGGTGAGTACTGCCAAAGCTCCGAATATGCCAGCCAAAAGATATTTTTTGAGATCAAAATAGCGCAAGGACAATAAAATTAGGAAAATAAACAGAGTTTCGGGACTACCGATAGTTCGCACGGTCCACATTCTGGGCCAAACAAACAAAAATGCCAAGGCCATAAACAATGGATTGGGCCAACCTTTTTCTTTAGCAATCTGAAAGATTACAATACTAGCTGCCATCGTGGCTAACATGTTGATAATAAGCATCGATCTGAGAGGATTAAACAGTGGCAAGATTGAGAGCATTTTGATGGCGATTGGATAAAGGGGGAAATGAGCAGCGTAATATTCTAAGGGAATAGGAAAGGAAAAATATTTACTTATAGTCGCTTTGTCATACCAACTTTTGGTCACCACCAGGTAATACGGACCATCAAAATTTTGATAAATTGTTCGAAATCCTGCAGACCACCAGATAGCAATTGTAGATATAAATACTACCAAAACAATGATCAACCAATTTCTATTAATTCTCATGATAAAATCATATCATGAAACCTAGTCTTTCTATAGTCGTTTTAGCCTACAACGAAGAAAAAAATATCGCCGATTGTTTGAATAAAGTTGATACAGTTCTCAGAAACCTGTCTCGTGAGTACGAGATTATTGTTGTTAGTGAAGGATCAAAAGACAAAACCACTACGATAGTAAAGAATTTAACAAAAAAAATAAAGAACATAAGGCTTATTGAGAGCGAGGAAAATAATGGATATGGTGGAGCTTGGAAGACTGGAGTATATGCTGCAAAGAAAGATCTAACGGTGATTATCCATTCCGATAACCAGTTTGATTTTTCTGAAGTAAAAATGTTTTTACAAAAAATGGACGACGAAAATGCGGATATGGTAATTGGAACACGAGTTTATGATAAGGATCCATTGAACAGAAGAATAAACAGATGGTTGTGGAACACGTTGGTGAGAGGGATGTTTGGTTATCTGGCAACGGACATCGACTGTGGTTTTAAGGTGTTTAAATCGAAAATTGTCAAAGGTCTGAATCTGACTTCGAATGGGGCCTTATTAGACACCCAACTTTTAGCCAATATAAGAATGACTAGGGCAAAAATTGTCGAGATTCCAGTGACACACTTGCCAAGATTGGCTGGCAATTCAACTGGTGCAAACCTAAAAGTAATAACCAAAGCCCTGCAGGAATTATTTGTATATTGGTGGGAATTGAAACATGAGATTATGGTTGAGAGAGGATTAGCAATTTTTCGTTGGGAGGCGATTTTAATTGGAGTCATATTGTTGATAGCGAGTTTCACCAGGTTGTACAAAATTGATCAATATATGACTTTTTTGGGTGATGAAGGAAGAGATGTGATGGTTGTGCGCAATATGATTGTTAAATTCCGACCAGTCTTACTGGGACCGGGGACTTCGATCGGCAACATGTATCTAGGACCTTTATATTATTATTTATTGGCAGTACCTTTGGTGCTGGCCAATTTCTCACCTGTTGGACCTGCAATTTCGGTTGCACTATTTGGTGTGGCCACGGTTGGTCTTTTATGGTGGTGGTCCAGGCAGTTGGTGGGTCGTGTTCCCGCTCTCCTACTTTCTACTCTCTACTCTCTGTCTCCTACTATTATTATTTATTCCCATTCCTCCTGGAATCCCAATATTATGCCTTTCTTTTCACTTTTGGCTATGTATGGCGTCTGGAAAGTTTGGCGCTTTGGTTATTGGAGATGGTTCATCATCACCATGGTATCTTTTGCGTTTGTTTTAAACTCGCATTATTTGGGATTGTTGCTTATCCCAGTTATCGGTTTGTTTGTCTTACGTGCTCCCAAAAATAAAAGTTATAAAAAATATTTGTTTTTGGGATTTGGGGTTTGGGCATTACTCATGTCTCCACTTGTATTTTTTGATATTAGACATGATTTTATGAACTTCAAAAACATTTTGCATTTTTTCACCAATCGTCAGGAGACGGTCAATCTCAAAGTTTACAAAGCTATTCCCAATCTCTGGACCATCTGGGTAATGATTCTAGATAGTTTGATTTTTGCCAAAAACGCTTTAGTATCTTTCTGGGGTTCACTTACGATATTAGTTTCTCTGTTTTTGGTGTTCAAAGCAAAACCCAAACGAGATTTTTGGTTTATATTTATTTGGTTGTTAGTTGGTCTTGTTGGACTGGGACTTTATAAACAACATATCTATGACCATTATTTTGGATTTTTGTACCCAGTAGTTTTTTTGCTTTTGGGTTATATTCTTAATATTTATAATAAATATTTGGTAACTGGGGTATTTGTTTTTCTTTTAGGATTGAATTTGTTAAATAATCCTTTGCGTTATTCTCCCAATGTCCAGTGGCAGCGAACTCAAGATATGGCTGATTTTATTCTTAAAGAAAGTGGAGGAAGGCCCTTTAATTTAGCCCTGTTGTCCAAGGGCAATTACGATATGAGTTATCGCTATGCATTGGTTCTGCGCAACGCTCCCTATAAAACCCTACATGAGGAAAACACTGGTCAATTGTTTACCATTTGTGAATATGACGACTGCAAACCTATCGGGAACCCACTTTGGGAAATTGCTGGTTTTGGGTGGGCTCAGATTGACGATAGTTGGACCCTGCCATCGGGACTGAAATTGTATAAACTGGGAAGATATGTTCACTAGTTTAATTTTTATTGTCGTTTCGATCTTGCGATTGGCAAGACCAGAACTGACTGGTTTTTACTATGACCAGGGGCGTGACGCTCTAGTTATTTGGGATTTAATCAAAAATGGAAAAATGTTTTTGATTGGGCCAACTACGGGTGTTGAGGGAATATTTTTAGGTCCAGGATTTTATTATCTCCTTGCTCCTTGGTATTGGTTGGGTGGGGGAAATCCCATTTGGCCAATACAATTTTTGGCCTTTTTAAATATAATTGGGCTTTTTCTGCTTTACAAGCTGGGAGAAAAGTATTTTTCTAAAGGTGCAGGCTTGTTGGCAGTGATTTTTGCCGGATTTTCCTACCACAATTTGATCACCAATCGATGGCTTTCTAATCCAAACCCCCTTACTTTAACTTCAATAATCATTTTTGCCTTGTTTATTAAGTTAATTCAGGGTGAAAAAAAATGGTTTGCCCTGATTTGTTTTTTGATGGGCTTGGGTTTACAGTTTGAAGCGGCCTCAGCAGTTTTCTTTTTGCCAGCGACTCTCATAATTTTGATAATTTTCTTTAGGTCGATCAAAATGGATCTAAGGAACTTTTTCTTTGGGGGAATAACTTTTGGTTTGACTCTGATTCCCCAGTTGTGGTTCAATTTTAGGCACGACAATATTCTCTTTAAAGCCTTTCAAAATTTTGTAGCCTCTTCACCTCCAACTCTTGTACAATCTCGCCTAGAGTTTTACTTTGAAACTTTTACAAAGCACTTTACACTGGCAAGTTTTGAATGGCGATGGGTTTTGATATTAATTTTGTTAGTGGGATTGATAAAAAATTTCAGAAACTTGTGGCAGAATAACGTTTTTAGATTGGCTGTAATTTGGGTTTTGACTCCAGTTTTGGCATTATTGTTATACACCGGAAATAATGGCTATGTTTGGGGGTATTATTTCACTGGTATTTTTCCAATAATTTATTTATTGGTGGGATCAATCTTAGTAAAATACCAAAAAGTAATTTTGGTTTTGTTAGTCGGAGTAATCGTCGTCTCCAATTTTCCTGCAATCAAATATTATTTTTTGGAAGATGCGGGAGCTATAACTTTGGGAAGAACCTTAGCGGTAGTTGATTGGATCGCCAAAGACGCCAAAGGTAAACCTTTTAACGTTGACGTCTATGTGCCCCCGGTAATTCCCTATGCTTATGACTATTTGTTTAAATGGCAAAATGTCCAATCGAGCAGCAAAAATGTCGAATTGCTCTATACTCCATATGAGCCCGATGGACCTCATCCAGAAAGACTAAAATTATGGTTGGCTAGACAAGATGGTATAGGAAAACTCGAAAGCGAAATAAAGTTGGGTCCAATTACAATCCAAAAAAGGACAAGAATATTATGGCAATAATAATAATTATCTGGGGGTTGATTCTTCGACTGTACGATTATACAGCCAGATTTGCTTATGGACATGATGCCGATTTGGTAGGGTGGGTGATAAAAGACATCATTGTCGATAAACATCCACGTTTAATAGGACAATTGACTTCGTCACCAGGAATTTTTATTGGGGCTTTGTATTACTACCTACAAATACCTTTCTATTGGCTATCTAACATGGATCCAATTGGAGTGTATTGGCTGACGGCCCTGACAGGAATACTCAGTATTGCCAGTATGTGGTTTGTGGCTGGACCGATTGCCAGTTTCATTTATGCCAGTTCCTGGTTGATTGCCAATACAGAGAGGGACGTTTTTCCGACTACCCCGGTTTTCTTATGGTCTATTTGGTTTTTTCATACTTTTACTAAGCTCTGGAAAGGCGAGAAAAAATGGCTATATGTTGCAGCCATACTTATTAGTTTAATTTGGCATTTTAACTTGGCCTTAGTTTTTGGAGTTCCGTTTTTAATTCTAGCTGTGTTACGTCATCTTAAGTCATATACTTTTCACGATCTAATTTTGCCAATTTTATTATGCTTGGTTTTAAATTTACCATTGATAGTTTTTGAAACTAGGCATGGATTTGGACAGACAAAAGCTCTAATGGGAACATTGGTAGGAGGTGGGGAGAAACATTGGAAGTTTGATCAAGTCTTTCAATACACTCTCAAAAATGCCAATCGGGTATTTGTAGATACCGATTTGAAAATTAATCCATGGATTTTTCCAGCATTGGCTTTAATTGGCATCTTAATGTCTAGGTGGCGATGGTTTATTTTGAGTTGGTCTTTTCTTGTTATTTCGTTTTTTTCCATAAATTCATTACCAATATCAGAATATTATTTGAACAGTTTTACTATTGTTTGGATTTTGGGTGCGGCTTGGATTTTGAAAAAAATACCGAAAGTAGCAATGTTTGCAATTCTGGGAATTTTTGCAATTCACAATTTTTCTCGAATGTTAAATTTTGAATCAAACCACGCAGGCTATGTGGAGAGAAAAGCCATTGTTGAATATATCAAACAAGATGCTGCTATTCATGGCTACCCCTGTATCGCTATTTCTTATATAACTAGCATTGGTAATAATCTCGGATACCGCTATTGGTTTTGGTTAAAAGAAATGAAAGTGATGCGTCCAGACACCTTGGCTCCAGTTTATTCTATTGTGTTTCCCCACTCTCTTGTAAATAAGATTGATAAATCTTTTGGTAGTTTGGGGCTGATTTTTCCAGACTATTCACGCTATAATAAAGAGGGGATCGCCAAAAGTTGCAGTCTCCCTGATCAAAATCTAACTGAGTCTATGTTTGGATTTACTAAATAATATGAAACCATTTTTATCAGTCATAATTCCGGCTTATAACGAATCAGAAAATATTGCTAGAGGAACTCTTCAAACCGTTTGTGATTATCTGAACAAACAAAAATATATATGGGAAATAATAGTCGTAAACGATGGTTCTTCTGATAATACTTTAGATTTATTAAATAAGTTTAAAAACATAAAAACAATTAATAATACCCACCAAGGCAAAGCTTCAACTGTTTTAACGGGAGGTTTGTTAGCCAAAGGAGAAATAATTTTATTTACCGACATGGACCAAGCTACACCGATTTCAGAAGTTGATAAATTATTAGAAAAATTAAATTCAGGATCGGACATCGTTATTGGCTCTCGGTCAGGAAGAAAAGGCGCACCATTGTTTCGTAAAATTTTAGCTTATGGCAACGTAATATTGCGCACTCTTATTTTACGATTGCCGTTTCGTGACACTCAGTGCGGATTTAAAGCCCTCAAAGCAGAAGCTGCAAAAAAGATTTTTACATTGATGCGAAAATTAAGACCAGTTGTGACAGTTGAAGGTCCGGCAGTGGATCCTGGTTTTGACGTAGAACTTCTGTATTTAGGTAGGAAATTTGGATACAAAATTAGTGAGGTGCCCGTAAATTGGCATCATCAGGAGACTAGGAGGGTCCGTTTCGTTTATGATATGATCTCCGGAATAAAGGGTTTACTTCTTGTTCGTTTTCGATCCATTACAAATAAATATGCTTAAGCTATCAATTGTTATCCCTGCCTATAACGAAGCCGAAAGATTGGGCCCACATTTAAAATCTGTTATAGATTATTTTGGAAAAAACTATCCCAGTTCGGAAATCATTGTTGTGGATGATGGTAGTAAAGATGAGACTGCTGATGTTGTTCATAAGTATAACGTTAAATTGATTTCTTATTTACCAAATAGAGGTAAGGGTTTCGCCATCCGAACAGGTGTAGCCGAATCTAAAGGTGATCTGGTTCTGTTTATGGATGCCGATCTATCTACCCCACTTTCTGAAGTACCAAAGATTATAAAGGCCTTGGGTGACAACGATATTGTTATTGGCTCACGGGGAAAATCTGACGCTCCTTTTTATCGTCAAATTGCCTCGTCAATTTTTGATCAAGTAAAATTTTTGATGGTGGGACTTAGAAGATTTAGAGATACCCAGTGTGGATTTAAAATATTCAAAGGCGATGTGGCTAGAAGATTGTTTGCCAGGGGTCAAATAGACAGATTTATGTTTGATGTTGAGATTTTATATTTAGCAGAAAAATTTGGATATAAAATTGTGGAATTACCAGTAAATTGGGCCGACGCACCTGGGAGTCATGTTCGATTCTTGGAAGGATTAATTAACATGTTCAGGGACTTATGGCGTATAAAACACTTGCACTCATAATCTTAATATTTGGTCTAATTTTTAGATTTGTAAATCTAAATATTTGGCCGGTCTTTGCTGATGAAGCCATCTATGTTCGTTGGGCTCAGGTTATGAAGGCCGAAAGCACGTTAAGGTTTTTACCACTTTCAGATGGTAAACAACCACTCTATATGTGGTCAGTCATTCCAGTTTTAAAATTGATATCTGATCCACTTATTGCTGGTCGTCTAGTCTCGGGATTTATGGGTATGGCTGGTATTGTTGGAGTTGGCTTACTAACTTATCTCCTCTTTAGAAATCTACGTCAAAGTCTAATTGCAGCTCTAATTTATTCGGTATTGCCTTACACAGTATTTTTTTCCCGTTTAGCGCTAGCAGACACAATGTTATCGGTTTTTATCGTGTGGGGTTTAGTTACATTTATATATAGCTTACAAAAACAACGTTGGGATTTTGCTATGCTTTCTGGCTTTGCCTGGGGCTTTGCCTGGTTAACTAAAACTCCGGCCATGGTTGGCTTACTACTTTTATCAACACTATTTCTCTTGGTTCCCTGGCGTTGGAAAAATATTGGATATTTATTAACTACATGGTTAATAGCAGCTGGAATGTACAATATTCTTCGACTTGGGCCAGAGTTTCACATGATAGCTTTGCGTAATAAAGATTACATTTTTCCGTTATTTGAGATCTTAAAACACCCACTTGATCCCCTTATTCCTCATCTTAAAGACAGTATCAATTATTATTGGTATTTAGCAACCCCAATGGGTTTAATATTTGCAATTTGGGGAGGGTTAGCAGGAAAGTTTAACCATTGGAAAGCCCGGTTAGTCTTAGGTATTTGGTGGCTGGTTCCTATATGTGGACAATCACTAATTGCCAAGGGTTTTACTGCCCGTTATTTATTGTACACTGTTCCCTTTGCAATTATTCTTATGTCTTATGCCTGTGAACAAATTGGCCAAAAAAATCAAAAACATTTATTAGTTTGGTTATCGTTGGTCCTGATAGTTGTGCCTAGCCTAATATCTAATTATTTGGGACTAACTAAGCCTGAAAGTATGCCTTTGCCCGTTAATGAAAGATCTGGTTATCTTGAGGAATGGACGGCAGGGCAAGGATTGAAAGAGGTAGCTGAGCAAATTAAAATAATGGCAAAATCTGGCCCAGTTTTGGTAGCTAGTGAAGGATTTTTTGGAACTCCTTTCAGTGCCTTGGAGTTGTATTTGAATGGTGTAACCAATGTTCGGGTAGTTGGGGTAGGGGTATGGATTGGCGATGTTCATGAGAAAATGACTAATTCTCTAAAAGATAACCAAGTGGTTTTGGTGGTGAATTCATCGCGATTACACATGCCTAACCCAGAGGAAAAGGGATTAAAGTTATTGGCTAGTTATCCCAAAGCCATTAGAACCGTAGGAACCAGAGAGGACCTGCTGTTCTTTCAATTAATAAAATGAAGAAAATTTTACTTGTAGCTGTCATCTTATTTATCCCCAGTGTTGCCTGGCTAGTTCAGCCGGGTTATTTTCCCATGCACGACGATCTTCAGGCTATGCGCCAGCTCCAGCTAGATAAATGTTTTTCTGATTGGCAGATTCCTTGCCGTTGGGTACCAGACATGGGTTATTCTTATGGTTATCCGTTATTTAACTTTTATCCACCCCTGCCATATTACATTGGTCAGGTGGTTCACTGGTTTGGTTTCTCGTTTACAGAAACAGTCAAGGTTTTGGGTATTATGGTTTTCGCCGTTTCAGCAATAACCATGTATCTACTGGCCGCTGAGTTTTTTGGTAGTTTAGGAGGAATGTTGGCCGCCATGATTTATCTCTACGCTCCATATCATTCGGTTGATTTTTATGTACGGGCAGCTGTCAATGAATCCTGGGCCATGGTCTGGTTTCCTCTAATTTATTGGTTAACTTACAAACTTATCAAAAATCCAGCTTGGATGTTAGTGCCTTGGGTCGCAATTTCAGTTGCAGCTTTGATGCTTTCGCATAATCCAATGTTAATGATCTTTGTTCCAACCTACATGATCTGGATTTTCTTTTGGTGGATCAAATTCAAATCAGTTTCATCTTTTAAATATCTGTTGGTATCAGCCCTATGGGCTCTGGGGCTAGCAGCGTTTTTCACTCTTCCAGTTTTAGTTGAACAAAAGTATGCCCACCTGGAAACCTTGGTGATAGGTTATTTTAATTATTTAGCTCACTTTTTAGATTTCAGACAAATGTTTATAAATATCAATTGGGGGTATGGGTCTTCAGTTTTGGGTTCAGAGGACACCATGAGTTTTGCCATTGGTTACTTGCAGTGGATAGTGCCTCTTTTTATAGCTTGTATACTTTTTTTCTCAAAGAAGCTTTCACACCTAAGACCAATGTTAATTTTATTGTTATTTCTGTTAGCCTCATCGTCATTTTTAACTCATTCTAAGGCAACTTGGATTTGGCAACACTTTCAGCCATTGGAGTTTTTACAATTCCCTTGGCGTTTCCTGTCATTAATTATCTTTTTCGCCTCATTTATATCGGGAGCAATAGTTTTAATTTCCAAGAAATTTATACCAATAATTTTAATGTTACTACTCTTATTAAATGCTAACTACTTTCGTCCCCGTGATTGGTGGCCACAAGCCAATGATCAAGACCGGTTCTCTGGCGAGAATTGGAGACTACAGCTAACATCAGGGATCTTTGACTATCTTCCAATTTGGGGAAAGTTGCCACCAGCTGGGGCTCCGAACGGAGACATTGAATTTTTCCATGGCAGTGGAACCTATGAGAGATTGCAAAAAAATTCAAACAAACAAAAATATACAATTTTTGCGAATCTTGACTCAACAATTATTGTGCAAACCTTTTACTTTCCAGGATGGAAAATCTGGATAGACGGTAAACAGGTTAGTCCTGAGCCATTGCGTGATCCGGAAAAAATTGGCCGAATTATTATTGACGTCCCAGCTGGTATTCATGAGGTTTCACTGAAATTTGTTGATACTCCGGTACGTTTAATTGCTAATTCTCTCTCCTTTATTTCTCTTCTGCTATTAATTATTGTCTATGGAAGAAGAAAATTTAAGCGTAGTTAAATCTCGAGCGGTTAGAGGAATGGCGACTCTGACTGGTGGGGGATTGATCTTGACCTTGATTTCTGGAGTTGGGGTACTTTTATTGACCACCTTTCTTGGTCCCAAAGAGTTTGGGTTATATGGATTAGTGGGAAGTATCGTGGTTATTTTGGGTTATTTTTCAGATATTGGCTTGGCGGCTTCACTGATTCAAAAGAAGGAACAGATTACAACTGACGATCTTAGAACCACCTTTACTATTCAGCAAGGATTGGTTTGGTTACTGGTAGCAATAACAGTTCTGTTGTCCCCATTTATCAAGAGTTATTACAACCTTGGTATAACTGAGTACTGGCTTTTGATTGCCTTGTTGGTTAGTTTCATGCTCTCGTCACTCAAATCTATACCATCGGTTATGTTGGAGCGAGAACTGCGATTTGACAAAATTATGCAGGTGAGAATTGTCGAAGCTTTAATATTTAATATCTTGGCAGTTAGTATGGCTGTACTTGGCTTTGGTGTAGCCTCTTATATTCCAGCAGTTTTGGGACAGGGGATAGTTGGCTTGATCCTGCTTTATATTTTCAAGCCATGGCCAGTTGGATTCTCTTTTTCCAAAGATAGTTTAAAGAAACTTTTAAAGTTCGGTGTTCCTTATCAGATTAACTCGTTGTTGGCAGTGGCAAAAGACCAGTTCATGAATCTATTTTTATGGAAAACAATTGGAGCTGTCGGCATGGGCTATCTCAATTGGGGTATGTTTTACAGCCAACAACCCCAACGTCTAATTATGGACAATGCTACCAGAGTGACGTTTCCGGCGCTGTCACGAATGCAAGACCACCCAGAGGAATTCCGCAAGGCTGTTGAACGCTTGTTAAAATTTGTTTGTTTGATTATCTTTCCGTCTGTTATTGGTATAGCCCTTGCTTGGTCGAATCTGGCCTTTTTAGTACCAAAATGGTTTAAATGGCAACCTGCTCTTATGCCTCTATATTTTTATACTTTTAGTGCTGTCTTATCTTGTTTTTCCACTCCTATCTCTGGAGTCCTCTATGCCTTGGGCAAGACGAAAATAAATACTGGACTTATGATTATGTGGTTGGCTTTGGAGTGGGGTCTAAAACCCTACTTTGCTCTCAATTTTGGTTATTTGGGTGTGGCCTATGCCACAGGTATTATTTCAGTTTTTTCACTTGTACCACTTGTTATTGCTTGGCGGATTATTAAATTTAGTTTGATAAGAAGCTTAGGAGTAGCAACACTTTCGGCAGTTTTAATGGCCATATCGGGATATTTATTTAACAATGTTTTTATCTCGGGGGGAGTATACGCTTTGTCTGTTTTTATTTTTGGAGGTAAAAATTTGTGGTTAGATATTAAGCCATTTTATGAACACTTTCGTAAAAAAATATAACCATTGGCTATTAATTATTATTGGATCGTTGGTTTGGCTTGTAACCATGGTTAAAAGTGGTTGGATTTACGATTATGGGATGGGTTTTTGGGGTCCCAATGGTCATGATGGTATTTGGCATGTATCTCTCGCTAGTAGTTTGGCTCGGGGAGGCTTGGAAATGCCAATCTATGCAGGTGAGCAAATTAAGAATTATCATTTGGGCTTTGATTTGTTGCTCGCTGGATTGCATGTTATTACTAGAATTCCAATCACCACTCTCTACTTTCAGATTTTACCAGTCATCTTTTCTGTGTTGATTGGTTGGTTGGTTTTTAAACTAACCAAAAATCTTTGGTCCGTATTTTTTGTTTACTTTGGTGGTAGTTTGGGTTGGATGTTTGGTGGGGGAGAATCCATGTTTTGGTCAGCCCAAGCTATTTCCACACTTCTCAATCCACCTTTTGCTCTGTCATTAATATTTATTTTATTTGGATTGATACTTATCCAAAAGAAAAAATACTGGTGGGCTGGTGTAATTTTTGCCATTCTTCCTCACATCAAAATTTATGCCGGAATTTTATCGTTTGCTGGTTTGTTGGTCGCAGGTTTCAAAGACAAAAATTTATTTAAAACACTTGGACTAGGTTTACTAATTTATCTAATCTCTAATTTTCAATCTCTAATCACAGGTGCAAGAATTTTGGAATGGCAACCAGGCTGGTTTTTGGAGACATTGATGGCTCTTTCGGACCGCTTCAATTGGCCGAAGTTTTATCAGGCGATGATCAATTATCGAGCTGCAGGGAATTGGCCTAAAGCCATATTGGCCTATTTTGTGGCCTTTGTCATCTTTGTTATTGGCAACGCAGGAACGCGAATTATTGGTTTATGGAAATCCAAAGATTATTTTTATTTGTCAATGATTGCAGTGGGATTAGTCATCCCAATGTTTTTTGTTCAAAAAGGTACAGCCTGGAATACAATTCAGTTTTTTTATTATTCGTTGTTCGCTCTTGGTATATTGGCAGGCATAAGTATCCAAAAAGCTCCTAAGTTGCTTAAGATACTTATTGTCGTCTTAACTCTTCCCACTACTTGGCAAACTATGCCGCATTATCTTCCCAGCCGTCCACCAGCAGCTATAAATCAGAGTGAATTAGAGGCGTTGAAATTTTTAAACAACCAGAGATTAGGAACTGTTTTAACATATCCAGCTATAGTTAAAAGAACACTGGAACCAAGACCATTATATGAATATGAATCAACGGCTTATGTTAGCGCTTTTTCTAATAAGCCATCTTTTCTCGAGGACGAAGTCAATCTAAATATTACTGGATACAATTGGCCAGACAGAAAAAAAGAAGTTACTGACTTTTGGACAACAAAAGATGAACAACAAGCACAAAAGTTTATTCTAGATAATAAAATAACATACCTTTATTTATCCGATGTGGCTAATAGTCGGCCAACCGTTAACCTGACTAAACTGGGAATGATTAATATTTTTGAGAATTCTCAAGTTGCCATATGGTCCGTAAAACAATAATTCTTCTGCTTTTGGTTTGGTTTACTCAAACCGATTTGCAAATGACCAATACTCGCAGGTCATATTACCCAAACAAGTTTATCGCCAAACTGTATGAAAATAAGCTTTGGGTAAGTTTGGACAAGATTCAGGAACAGGGATTTAAATTGATTGACCCCAATCGTTATTTATTTGCTGGCCACCCACGAGAAAATGCTAAAAGGGACAATTATTAAGATTATATTAGTTGTGTTATTGGCTTTTGTATTGAGAGTTCTCTTTTTGGATTCAACACCACCAGGACTCTATGTTGATGAAGCTGCAATTGGATACAATGCTTATACAATTTCCCATACAGGCCGAGACGAACACGGTCATATCCTGCCTCTCTTTTTAGAATCTTATGGGACGTTTACTTCAGGTCTAGTTGTCTATTTTGTTGCTGTGCAGGATTGGTCTCTGAGAATTACTCCAGTTATTTTAGGAACGTTGAGTGTATTAGTAATGATAATTTTGGCTAGTAAATATTTAAAATCAATGAGAGATGGTATTAGAGCAGGGTTAATCTTGGCTTTGGCTCCTAGTCATGTGCTTTGGAGTAGGGCATTCTATGAACCAACTTTGGGTTTACTTTTATTTTTGATTGGCTTATGCCGAAATGATTGGTTACAAATGCTATTTTTATCACTTTCAATTTATGCCTATCAACCTTTGCGGCTCATTTCTTATATTTATTTGTTTATGTTAGTTATCCAAAAAAAGATAACTTTGAAGAATCTGTTTTTGTTTATTGTGACTCAAATACCAATGTTTTATCTATCACTGCAACCTGGTCCAAATAGTCGGGCGCTGACTTTGTTGTGGTGGAATATCGTACCCCACAATTTAT
>CAYHWU010000001.1:28450-42954 GCA_964360495.1 uncultured Gammaproteobacteria bacterium | reverse complement strand
CCAAATAGTCGGGCGCTGACTTTGTTGTGGTGGAATATCGTACCCCACAATTTATTTTCAATCTTGCGTGAATTTTTGTCTCAATATTTAGCTTACTTGTCGCCGTCAAATTTGTTTTGGTACCCAGATCCCGATCTTCAACGCTCTTTACCTTTATTGTCTGTGTTTTCTTCTTTTTGGTTAATACGCAGTTTGTATGTATTACTCCCAATGGAGAGAAAAGTGGCCTGGAATACGGGCTATAGAGAATTATTCTTGTACCTCAATAAGCAAAACAAGTTGGCTGTTGTTGATGTTGATAAGCCAGTTTATATTCTCAAGTTATTTTACGATAAATATATACCTTCAAACCTAGCATTTCGACCTTTGAATTGGAAAGAAGATCTTTGTCAAGATCAGCTAATCGTGGGGACGGACCTGTTGGTCTCAGAAAACCAAGCCCGCGAGCACTTTTTGGATTTTAAGGCCAAATTTGAACCCAATTTGGTAGTATATAGCACAAATTCGCTCAAAAAGTGTAAAATAAGGTAGTATGCTCTCAGTTGTCACCGTAGTCTGGAATGAAGAGAAGAATCTGCCTAAGATGTTGGATTCTGTCCGCAATTTGGCCGATGAGATAGTTGTCGTTATTGATGACGACAGTAGCGATAACACCAAAGAAATTGCCCAAAAATATACAAAAAAGGTTTACACTCAAAAACATGTAGGAATCGTTGAGCCACTTCGTAACTATGCTATTGGTAAAGCAACTGGGGACTGGATTTTGCTTCTCGATGCCGATGAAATAGTTACTCAGGAATTAGAAACTAGAATTCAGGAAATAGTTAAAAATAATAGTTGTGACTATGTACTTATACCCAGGAAAAATATTATTTTTGGAAAGTGGATAATAAGTGATCATTGGTGGCCAGATTATGTCTATCGTCTATTCAAAAAAGACGCTATCAAATGGGACAACAATATCCATAGCCTTCCCTTTACACGGGGTGCGGAAGAAAAAATCGAAGCTAAAGAGGATTTAGCCCTAGTTCATTATAATTATCCATCGATTGAGAATTTTGTGGAGAAACTAAACCGTTACACTACGGCCCAAAAAGAGATTTTGATTAAAAAGGGTTATCGATTTTTACCTCAAGACCTAGTACTTAAACCAATGGAGGAATTTATTCGTCAACTCTTTGCCAGAAAGGGTTATTTGGATGGTATTCATGGCTTAGCCTTGGCAGGTCTCCAAGCTTTTTCAGAATTTGTTCTTTATCTTAAACTCTGGAGTGATGAAGGTTTTTTCCAAGACGTGATAGATCCAAAACTTGTAAGTAATTTGGTTAAAGAAAAATCACCTGAATATCGATGGTGGGAGCATCAAGTGAGGATCGAATCTTCCGGGTTCTTCACAAAGATTTGGTTAAAACTAAAAAGAAAGATTGGGTTATGAAAGTAATCACAGTCGTTTTGAGTTTTAATAGTAGAAAATATATTCACGAATGTCTGGAGAGTTTGAAGGGAAATGAAGTTGTGGTGGTTGATGCTGGATCTACCGATGGATCTCCAAAATATATTGCAGAAAAATTTCCAGATTTGAAGTTAATTGTAGTGCATAAAAATCTAGGTTATGCTGGCGGCAACAACTTGGGTATAAAATATGCACTTGAAAGTGGTGCTGATTTAATTTGGATAGTTAACCCCGATATTGTAGTGGCCAAAGACGCTTTGAACGAAGCTATAAAAGTAATGACTGATAACGTAGCAGTGGTGGCTTCCAAGGTTTATTTTGCGCCTGGTTACGAATTCCACAAAGAAAAATATAAAAAGGATGAACTTGGGAAGGTTATTTGGTATGCTGGGGCTGACAATGATTGGAACAATGTCTATGCCAAACATTGGGGTATAAACGAAGTTGATCTGGGTCAATATAATAAACAAAAAGAGATTGGTTATGCTACTGGCTCATCGATGTTACTTCGATCGGAAGTGCTAAAGCAAACTGGTTTAATCGATGAAAGATATTTTATGTATTACGAGGAAAACGATCTTTGTCAAAAAATAAAGCATTTAGGCTTTAAATTAGTTTATGCGCCTAAAAGCGTTGTCTGGCATAAAGTTGGTCAGGCTGCAGGAATAGGATCTAATCTTGCTGATTATTATATTGCTAGGAATCGAATGCTGTTTGGAATGCATTGGGCACCTTGGCGCACTAAAATCGCATTGGTTCGGGAATCAATCAAACTATTGTTTAAGGGCCGTCCTTGGCAAAAGATTGGTATTAGGGATTTTTATTTGGGTAAATTTGGTAAGGGGTCATATGCTTAGTGCTATTATCATTACTCTCGATGAAGAAGAAATGATCAAGGATTGTCTGATTTCTCTCTCTTTTGCAGACGAAATAATCGTTGTTGATTCTGGAAACAAAGACCAGACAAATGAGATAGCAAAACAGCATGGTGCGAAGATTATAAAATCAGTTCCAGGATCTGGTTATAATAATTATCGAAACGATGGTCAGAAAGCATCACATGGAGAATGGGTTTTGTTTATTGATGCAGATGAGAGAGTAACTCCATTACTCAAAATTGAAATAGAACAAATTATTTCCTCAGATAGTCAATTTTCAGCTTATGAAATACCGAGAAGAAATTTTTATTTAGGTAAAGAGATGTTTTATGGGGGTTGGGGGAATGATCGGGTGATCAGATTATTTAAGAAAAAATCTCTCTTGGGTTACAAAAATAAACTCCATGAACAGCCTCAGGTTGATGGTCAGATTGGAATTCTGAATAATAGTATGGTTCATTTTTCGCACAGAGATTTAGAGTCGATGCTCGACAAGACCTTATTGTTTACTGGATATGAGTCAAAATTGCGTTTGGAGACCAAACATCCACCCATGGCCATCTGGCGTTTTTTAGGAGTAATGCTGATTGAATTTTGGTTAAGATTTATAAAATTATCTGCCTGGAGAGATGGTGTTGAAGGAACAATTGATGGTTTGTTTCAAGTATTTAATATGTTTATAATTTATGCCAGGCTATGGGAACTGCAGCAAAAAGAGCGCTAATCCACGATCCTTATTGGGAATCCTTGGGTGGAGGAGAACGTTACACCTGTACTTTTGTAGAATTACTTCTTGAGCAAAATTGGGAAGTAGATATTTATTGGCATAGAGATGTATCCAAAGATATTATGGAGCGATTTGGAATAGATATTTCTAAAGCCCATTATTGCCATGAACTAATAACTAATAACTATGATCTTGTGTTCTGGTTGTCAGATGGAAGTCTTCCAGTTTCTAAAGCCAAAAAAACAATTATCCATTTGCAACAACCTTTTCATCAAGTTGGGGGTAAGAATATCAAAAATCTAATTAAATCTAGATTTTATACTTTTGTAGCCAACTCCAAATTCACCAAAAGCTTTGTGGATCGTGAATTTATGATCAATAGTAAAGTGATTTATCCTCCAGTTCAAACTGAGGAGTTTAAACCAGGACCAAAATTTAAACAGATTTTATATGTTGCCCGTTTTTCTAATCTTACCCAGTTAAAAGGTCACTCTATACTTATTGAGAGTTTCAAAAGGATAAGCAACCAAATTCCTGATTGGAAGTTTGTCTTGGCAGGAAATACTAATGTGGGAACTGCCCCTTCAGATATTGAGAAACTTAAGGACATGGCGATAGGTTCTAATATTGAGTTTGTTTTAAATCCCAATCTCAAAGATTTAAGAATGTTAAATTCGAAATCAAGTATCTTTTGGTCAGCGAGTGGTTTTGGAGTTGATGAGGAAATAAATCCAGAAAAAGTGGAACATTTTGGAATTACAGTAGTCGAAGCCATGTCAGCTGGAGCCGTACCAATCATTACCAATATGGGAGGTTATCGAGAAATAGTGACTAATGGAGAAGATGGTTACTTATGGGACACTTCAGATCAGCTTGAAAAAATTACAGTGGAATTGGCCCGTGATACCAAGAAAACTGCCTATATGTCGAATTTTGCTCAAAATAAAAGTAAAATGTTCAGTATAGGTCGATTTAAAAACGATTTCATTCAATTAATCAAATGAAAAAACTAGGCTTGATATTAACATTAGGAATAGTTCTCAGATTAGTCTTGATGGTAACCACTTTCCATGTAGATATTCGAGGACATAATTTAGCCGCCTATCTCATTTCCCAGAAAGGGGAGGTTTTAACTTTTTACGATTATATTAGTAAGCTTCCCAGAACTCATCGCTGGGTAGAGGTATATGGCGATAATCTATTTATTTATCCCCCCTTATCGTATTTGACTTTGGCAATGTTCATGAAAGTTTTGGGACCAATTTACCCATGGCCGACTTTTGCGGCTTTAATTCATGAAGTCGATTCGATACCCAAAGACTTTACGTGGATACTTCTTAAATTTTTGCTTAAATTCCCTTATCTGGTTATCGAAGGAATTGGGTTGTGGTGGTTGGCTAAAAAAGTAGATATAAAACTTAGGGACAAGTTCTTGTTGGGTTGTGCTATAAACATTCCAATCCTTTTTTCAGCATATATGATGGGGCAGTTTGATGTGGCAATTGCCGTCCTAATTGCTGTTTCTGCTGTAGCTTCATTGAAAAAACCGACCATTTGGTCTGCAGTGCTTTTGGGAGTAGCTGCTGGTTTTAAACCCTTTCCCATGTTTTTACTTCCCCTGTTGGGTACGGGATTTAAGGACAAATTGAAGCATATCTTGATTGGTCTTGCTACCTATATTTTGATAATTTCTCCCTACCTTGGGTCTACTGGCTTTAGACAATACGCTCTACTTGCTAGTCAAACTGATAAAATTGAATTTGCTAAAATATTAGTATCTGGTTCACAATACCTTGCCTTATTTTGGATATTATCAATTTTACTTTGGTGGTGGAATTGGTATGACCACAAAAGACTGACTTTAGTAGAGTGGTACTTAGCAGGTTTACTTGTTTTTTATTCTGTTACTCATTTTCATCCCCAATGGTTTACTTGGGGCAGTGTATTGTTAGTTTGGATCATTACACACCGTAAAGAATTGAGACTACCAATTGCAATTTTGATCTTTAGTTTTGTGGGACTGCTAATGTTGTTTGAACCATCGTTAAACTTTGGATTGTTTGGTATCAAGTTTAATTTGTTTAATTATATAAACAAATATTTTCCTGCCGATCAATTGGCTTCAATCATTAGGTCTTTGTTTGCTGCTACGACAATAGTTACTTTAATTAAAGCCAAAGACAGATAATGAGAACTGCAGCTGTAATTCCAGCTTATAACGGGGAAAAGTACTTTAAAGAAAATTTTAAAGAAGTTGTTCGAATGGGAGTAGATGAGATTGTGGTTGTCGATGATGCCTCAACCGACGACACAATTGAATATTTAGAGAAAAACTATCCCAAAGCCAAGCTGGTACGTCATCAAACCAATCGTCGCTTTCCAATTACCGTCAATGATGGTTTTTCCGAGACAGACGCAGATA
The DNA here is from genome assembly GCA_964360495.1 of uncultured Gammaproteobacteria bacterium. Lineage (GTDB taxonomy): Bacteria > Patescibacteriota > Microgenomatia > CAZETR01 > Amesbacteraceae > CAYHWU01. The sequence goes on along the minus strand of CAYHWU010000001.1, from coordinate 37,474 downwards.
TAGTCTTTCTTTTAAATCAGGATTTAAAGCCGAAATCGGGATTGGTTAAAAATGCTCTTAAGCATTTTTCAGACCCTCAAGTATTTGCGGTAACTTTTAATGAAAATAATCGTTCCTGGGCAGATGGCTATTGGAAAGATGGAATGTTGGAATTTAAAAACGGAGTTTCTGACGGCAAGCTACATGAGTCACTTTGGCCATCTGGGGGCAGTAGCGCAATTAGAAAAAAATACTGGGATAGTTTGAGAGGATTTGATCCTATTTTTTCCCCAGGTTATTACGAAGACTTAGATTTGGGTCTAAGGGCAAAGAAAGTTGGTTACAAAACAATTTGGGATCCGAAATGTGAGGTTGATCATCTAACTGAGGGCACTTTTCCAAAGTCATTTTCCTCAAAGAAGTTGCAATATATTAAAGAACGGAATTACCTGATTGCCGTTTGGAAAAATATTGATCAGAATTTGTGGGGTACACATGTACTTTCTTTAATTAAACGAATAATAAAAGGCCCAGGTTATTTGGTCCCAGTATGTATGGCAATATGCAAAAAATTAGTGTCATAGTTATTAATTGGAACGTCTCAGATTCTTTTGAAAGATGCATCAAGTCGATATTGGAGACAAAGTACCCCGATTTAGAATTAATACTTATTGATAACGATTCACACAAGAAGCCAAAGATTCCTCAAGATCCCAGAGTAACTTATATCCAAAACAAGTCCAATATTGGTTTCCCGGCTGCCGTAAACCAAGGCCTAAAATTATTTGTGGGTGACTATGTACTGCTTCTAAACCCAGATACGAAATTGCCAAAAGATTTCTTTGAGACAGCAATAAAGTTTATAGAGTGTCATCCCCAAGCTGGTGTTATGGGACCAAAATTTGAATCTGAGGGATCAGTTTTTCCTGAACCGTCGATTGTTAATACCATTAGCGAATATTGGTTTGGGCATAAAGGCTTAACAGAAAAATATACACCCGATAAAGTCTCGAGTGTGAATGCTGTTTCTGGAGCTTGTATGTTTATGCCGCGAAAAGTTGTAGAAAAGGTTGGTTTATTTACTGACCAAGTATTTATGTATTATGAGGATCTAGATTATTGTCGCAGATTGAGAAAGCTTGGTTACAAAGTTATGTTCAATCCAGAAATTCAAATATTTCATGAGCATGGCCAAAGTGCTAAACAGACGTCACAGGATAAGTACAGAAACTTTCTGGAAATTTTGGCCTATCCTTTCCGTAAAATCTTAAAATTCCCCAATACTTTACTGTCTACCCAAAGATATCGAACTGAAGCTGGAATCTGGTACAACGGCTGGTTAAAACAGCTAATCATGGCCTTTATTATCTGGTCTTCAGAAAGAGTAAACAAAAAACTATCCAAATCGTGACATTTTGTCACGAGTTAAATAGTATCAAAATAAGTCAAAAAGGCGTGGCCTTTTGAGGTTATGCTCTCACAATGCACTCAAAAATTTCTTTTGAGAAGGAATACAATTTTTGGGAACCTTTTTGAAAAATGCAATCTCTTTGCCTTGGACACTTCCTCGAGGTTTTCCGTCAATAATTTTAGCTAGATAAACATTGCTTATTGTATGGCGACCATCTTCTTCATAATATTCTATTACTCCTAAGTGTCTAAGTACACTTACTTTAACTCCAATTTCCTCCATGGCGATTCTATCAATAGCATGGGAGATCGGTTCCTCAAAAAAGATCGTTCCACCTGGGATGTGCCACATTCCTTCATAAGGAGGCAATGCTCTTTTAGTTAATAGCCATCCATTATTTGATTTGATCACAATGTCTACCGCAGCACGGGGAACTTTATGATAGATATTCATAAATTCTTCTAAGGGCAACTTTTTATAAATCATGATTTTAATTCTTTAACTAACAGTGGCAAGATTTGGATATAGGACTTGACCAAGTTCCATCTCCCCCAGACTGTCCAGGCGGGAATGCGGATGGCACAGCCAAAAAATAAAACTAATTTTAGAAAGAATTGTTCTAGGGGAGAATTGTATTTTTTGAACCAATATAAATAGCCTTTCATTTCACCAAGCAACATATTTTTCAATCCTGAACTTGCGCCTTGAATATGCACACATTTGGTTTCAGGGTAATACCAAGTTTCGAAATTTTGTCGTGATGCTCGATATAGAAATTCGACTTCCTCACCATACATATGGAAGTTTTCATCAAACCCCAATGTTTTCTCGTAAACCTCACGTTTGAACATCACAAAAGCACCCATGACCCAGTCGACCTTTTGAATCTTTTCAAATCTAGATAAGTCGCGCACATGAACTGAGTCGGCAAATTTTCGAACGATTGGTAAGTTATCTATAAATAATTGAAATTGAGTTATTCGGCGCAGCGTGGGGAAATATCCCCAAGATGGTTGAATTGATAGGTCTTCGTTTAGGAGCTGGCAGCCAAGAATATCAAAATCTTGGGCATAACATTTTGCCAAAGTATCGGGATAGACATAAGTGTCACTGTTTAGCAGTAATATTTTGTCACCTTTGGCATGTTTCAAGCCAATGTTATTATTAGCCCCAAATCCCAGCCTTTTCTTATTATTAATAATTTTGACTTTTGGATAATTGATTTTGTTTTCAGGTGTATTGTTTATTAAAATCACTTCGAAATCAATGTTTTTAGACTTAAAAACATGATCTAGACACTTGAGTGTAATTTCAGGGGTATTGTGGTTTATAATAATTACAGACAACATATGATTAAGTGGCTTGGACTTATTTTAGCACTTGGGCTTGTCTTGCGTTTAATTATGATGGCAACCATCCCGGGTGAGCTGTTTGGGGATGAAGTCGACGTTGGTTATCAAGCATACAGCTTATTTAAAACAGGAAAGGATTTGTATGGACAGACATTGCCACTCTACATTCATTCTTTATCAGAGTGGAGAGCGCCACTTTTAATGTATGCTACCGTGCCGACGATAGCGGTTTTTGGTTTAAACGAATATGGCGTGCGTTTGCCTGAAGTAATCCTAGGAGCGTTGGCTCCTTTAATCCTTTTTTTCTTGGTAAGAAAAACAACCAACTCAGCGCCATTGAGTCTTAGTGTCTCCATGGCTCTAGCTATTATGCCCTGGCATATTCATTATTCGCGGGTAGCCTTTGAAGTAGTATTGCTAATAAATTTGTTGATGTTGGGAACACTTCTTTTTTTAAAAAGAAGCTATCTTTGGGGAAGTTTGTTTTTTGTCTTAAGTTTATATACATATAGTACAAGCTTAGTTTTTGTACCTCTTTGGGTTGGATATTTGAGTCTTAGGCACCTCAGGGCTACCAGTAAAGGTTTATTTTTGTTGTTTATTTTATCTTTGCCTTTAATATATTTTATTTTCTTGGGTCCCGCTCGAGATAGGTTTGGAATGTTAAGCTTGGGAAACAGTAGGGAACTGATAGATAGAATTTATGTTCTGAGATCACAAGATCCCAGTTTCTGGTCAAGATTCTTTGTAAACAAACCACTAACAATTGCAGGAAGCTGGTGGCTAAATTATTTGCGGGCTTTTTCTTTGGAATTTTTGTTTGTCCGGGGAGATCCGGTGATGCGTCATAGCATTCAGGTAATTGGCCAATTGTTACCTTTGTCTGCTCCATTTTTACTTTTGGGATTATATGCATTGATCAAGCAGCGTCAATGGATGTGGTTGGCTTGGTTAGTTTTGTCACCAATCCCCGCTTCTTTAACTTCTGATGGAGGCTTTCATGCCACACGTTTATTTCTGATGGTTCCACCTTTGGCAGTCGTTATTGGTATGGGTCTTTTTCAAATCAAAAATAAATTTTTGCTGACTATTTGCTATTTGTTATTTGCTTTACAGTTAGTATGGGTAGGTTATTATTATGGAGTTTTCTATCGGCGTGAAGCCTGGCGTTGGTGGCACACTGGATATAAACAAATTTTTACTAGTCTTTCAACAGTTGATGTCAGTTACAATCGGGTATTCATCAACAACACTTACGAGCCAAGCTTAATACGATTTTTGTTTTGGACCAAATTTGACCCCGCTCGCTTTCAAAAAGATTTTGTTTTAGATCAATCCCAAAAAGATATTTTGCCTGGTTACGATGGGTTTTCTCTTGGATCTAAATATATTTTTGGCCGCTTCAATAAACCGAATTATTCTCTCCTGCCTGGAGCAGTTTATTTGATCAGTCAACGAGAAGAGGTAGCGGGGGACTGGGACTTCGAAAAATCTCCCCCTGATGGAGTAAAAGTAATCAGTACTAGCCGTGACCCATATGGAAGGCCCTTGTTTTATTTAGTGACTAAGAAATGATCAAGAAATATTTATTTTTGTTTTTTTTGATACTGATGTTTGTTGGCAGGTTGTTTTTGGCAATAAATGCAAAACATGGAGATATGTACAACAATCTCGATTGGGGCTATGGAGCACAGAGGCTTGGCCTGTTTCATTTTTATGAATGGCCAAAAGAAGTTTGGCCCCATTCTCGACCCAATCAGCCACCGGGAAGCATCTATCTTCACTTGGCTTCGGTTTCTTTTTATAAATCAATTGAGTCAATGATCAAATGGTCAAATGACAAATTACCAGTATTTCCATCCAAATTGGTCTGGTGGTGGTCTGATCATGGAGAGTTGATAGCGATTAAATTACCATCTATTCTTGCTGACTTTGTGATTGCTTGGGTAGTTTATAGATTGAGCAATAAGTGGCTAACAGGTTTATATCTTTTAAATCCGCCGCTGTGGTACGATTCGAGTTTTTGGGGCCAAACCGATTCCGTGGTAGCTGCTTTGAGCATGTTATCTTTGTACTATCTTAATAAAAAACAACTTGCCCGTTCAGCTATCGTAATGGGCTTGTCATTGATCACAAAAGCGTCTTGGGCACCAATGGTTTTGCTTTATGGGGTCTATTTTTTACTAAAACATTTTAATAAAAGTTGGAATTTATTTTTTATGCCACTGATCGCAATATTGATTTCGCTCCCCTTTGGGGTGAATTTGATTGATTTGTATTTAAATCGAATTTTACCTGGAGAAACAGCTTTTGCTAGTGTTGGAGCATTTAATTTTCAGCATTTACTTTGGGGACAGTTTTCCAATCCTCCTCAGGCAGGTATGTTGGCTATGATCTTGTTAGGTATCTTGGTATTCATGGCCATCAGGGGATTGATAAAAAGACCAGACTTTTGGACTTTTTGGAAATGGTCAATTCTTCTTTTGTGGGGGACGTTTTTGTTTAATGTTCGAATGCATGAACGGTATCTTTATCCAGTTTTTCCAATGTTGACTGTATTTTTATTTGTAAAAAGATCCAAAGTTTTAAATACGGTGTACGCAATACTTTCAGGAGCCTTTTTGTTTAATCTCTATTACAAATGGTGGGCTCCGGGTAACCTTTGGTTGCAATCTTTTTACACTGATTTCAATATTAATATGGTGAGTATGGTTGGTTTGTTATTATTTACTATATTGATAGTATCCGTTTATGAAAAGAATTAATTGGTTTCTGATGATAGTGGTAAGCATGGCCTTTATATTGAGGGTAGTTTGGGTTGATAGTTATCCGACTGGCTTTACTCCCGATGAGGCTAGCCTTGGATACAGTGCATATTCAATTCTCAAAACTGGTCGAGACGAATGGGGCGAGTCCTGGTGGAAGCTCTTTTTCACCAACATGCGCTCGTTTGGAGACTACAAGTTGCCCTTGTATTCATTTTTGAGCATACCTTCAGTAGCTCTCCTTGGTCTAAATGAATTTTCAACTCGTTTACCCAATGTTATCTTGGGAACATTGTCGGTGCTGGGTATTTATTATATGGCCAAAAAACTATTTCCAGATCGAAAGTTAATCCCCATTATTTCTGCCTTTGTTTTAGCCTTGTCACCTTGGCATATTCAGCTTTCTCGAGGAGCCTTTGAGGCCAATCTCATAGTTTTCTTTTTACCTTGGATTATTTATTTTTTCTGGGAAGGCAAATATCTCTGGTCGGCAGTATTTGCAGCTATTGTCATGTATTCATATCACACTGCCCGCTACTTTATGCCGTTCTTGGGAATACTTTTAGTACTGTTTAAATCAGTAAAATTGGACAAAAAGCTTTTGACGGCAGGAATTTTATTTCTAGTTTTAAGTGTTCCTACTTTGGTTTCAGTTTTGGGTGTGGGTAAAACTCGAATGTCTGACCTGAGTATTTTTAGTCCTACAGACAATTGGGCAGGTGTCTCTGATCGGCGCTTTGAAGCAAGACTTTTGGAACTTCCAGATTCTGTTGCTAGAATTTTTTCCAACAAGCTTACTCAAACAATCTCCAATGTCAGTCGGGGGTATTTGTCTTATTTGTCATTTGATTATTTGTTTATTAACGGTGCTGGAGAAGCGACCTATGGCATGATGCCAGGAAGAGGTGTGATGTATATGTTCGAGCTGATATTTATAATTTTTTATCTCATAATTCTAATCAAGTCTAAGTCTAAAGCAATGATATTTATTGGCTTGTTGTTACTAATCGCTCCCATCCCAGCAATACTAGCTAAAAGCATGGGCAATGCTGCTAATCGAGTGGCACCCATGATTCCTGCTTTGGTCTTGATGGTGGCCGTCGGTATGGATTACTTATTAGAAAGTTTCAAAAAGTATTATCAACATATTTTATTAGTAATATGTACAGTTTATGTAGTGGGTTTAGCGTTTTTTGCCGAGGATTACTTTTACCATGCTCCAAAGCTAAATGCCCCGGCAATGAGTTTTGGCTGGAAAGAGCTAATGCCAAGGCTTGCAGGTCTGTCTCGGGATTACGATGAAGTTTACATTAGTCGGTCGCTGTCAGAGCCTCAAATATTTTTAGCTTTTTATGGCCAGATTGATCCTAAATATTATCAGAACCAGGCTCGGGCCTGGAAAGATTTCGACCAAAAAGGCTTTAAGTTTCTAGATCAATATGACGGCTATAGATTGGGTAAATACCGGATTGGTAATCTGGATTTTGGACTAGCTCGAGGACAAAATACTTTATTGGTTGGAAGACCTGGAGATATCCCCGAATCAATGAAATATCACTTTCAAATATTTTATCCAAATGGCCAAGTGGCCGTCCAAGTTTCGGAATTTAAGAAATGAAGAAATATTTGCTTATTCTAATCTTGACCCTGATCCCAACTTTTGGGATCATGCTTCGTTATGGAATATATACGATGCATGACTTCCATGTTTTTAGACAATTTGAATTTGATAAGTGTATCCAAAATCTTACCTTTCCTTGTCGTTGGGCTCCTGATGCGGGCCTGGGTTACGGTGAACCAGTTTTTAATTATTATGCCCAGTTTCCTTACTGGGTGGGTCAGGTATTTAGATTCCTGAGTTTTTCTGTAATTGATAGCACCAAGATAAGCTTTGGTCTAACAATTGTACTTTCAGCCGTAACAATGTATTTTTTGGCCAGAAAGTTTTGGGGAAATGCTGGAGCGGTTATTTCTTCCGTGTTATATGCTTATGCTCCCTATCGAGCTGTGGACGTTTGGGTTAGAGGAGCTTTGCCAGAAGCTATGGCTTTTGTCTTTTTTCCACTTATTTTACTGTCGCTAAAAGAATTTATTGAAAATCAAAAACAAAAATACTTGTTTCTGCTAATTCTTTCCTTTGCTGGATTGGTTATTACTCACAATCTATCGGTTGTTATGTTTCTGCCTTTTGTTTCCGCCTGGTTTATATATTTCTTTATTAAATCAGACAATAAATCTATCCATACAATTTACGATGTCATTTCGGCTGGACTAGTTACGCTATTGCTATCCTCTTTTTATATTTTGCCTCTTATTTTTGAAGGTAATTTAGTGACGGTTGGTGAAACAACAACCGGCTATTACGACTTTCATTTACATTACACAACTTTGAAACAACTCTTTCTTTCATTCCTTTGGGGCTTTGGAGGTTCGGTGTGGGGGCCAAACGATACTATGAGTTTCGCAGTAGGGCATATTCATTGGATCATCGCCGTAGTGATAATAATCGCTGTATTTGTTAAATACCTCACCCCTAACCCCTCTCCTAAATTAGGAGAAGGGAATCAAAGGGGAGAGGTATTGTTATCTATCGCTTTAGGACTTTTTGCTGCATTTTTAACCCATGGAAAGGCTGAATTTATTTGGGAGACAATCAAGCCTATGGCTTTTATTCAATTTCCCTGGCGATTTTTGACCATGTCCACTCTATTTTTATCTCTGGCTGCAGGAGCCATCTCCCATTTTGTCCCAAAAATTGTTTTGGCAATTTTGGTTACAACATCAATTTTATTTTATGCTGGTAATTTTAAACCTGATATTTGGAGGAGTATCAGTGACAAAGAACAATTTACTGGCAAACTGTGGGACGAGCAGCGTAGTTCAGCACTTTTAGACTTTTGGCCAAAGTCAGCCAAAGTTCCAAATACATTTGCTCCTCTAATACCAGAAGTGATGTTGGATACCCGTTTTCCAATAGTTTATTTTCCCGGATGGACAGCCAAAATCAAAAACCAAAAAGTTCCGGTATTTGCCAGTGGCCCCATGTCGCAAGTTACTGTCCACGTTCCAGAGGGAGAAAAAGTTGAACTATCTTTTGAAGATACACCCGTCCGTAGATTGGGTAACATAGTTAGTGCTCTTTCTTTATTGGGTTTATTGTTATGGAAATGGAAAAAATCTTAATTGTAGCTATATTGGTCATCGGAGCTGTGTGGCGGTTACCACAATTTGCCCCCAGTAGTTTAAATTGGGACGAAGTATCGTTGGGGTATAACGCTTATTCCTTGCTCCAAACAGGTCGTGATGAGTGGGGAGTAGTTCTGCCAAATATTTTTAGAGCCTTTGGAGATTATAAGTTGCCTACTTATATATATATGACTGTATTGTGGCCGATGTTGCCTAGATTAACATCTTTTATTGCAGGGGTCTTGGTAATTTTGGTTAGTTATTTACTCGCTAAAAAGATTTTTGGTAGGGAGGTGGGAATTTTGACGGCGCTTTTGGTAGCAGTTTCTCC
>CAYHWU010000001.1:24818-28350 GCA_964360495.1 uncultured Gammaproteobacteria bacterium | reverse complement strand
CAAGGGCTTCTATATATTGTTTGTTTACCCTTTTTCTATCTGGGAATATTTAGATCAAGAAAAAACTCAATCTTAATGATTTGGCTGTTTACAGCTCCAATTGCTGGAAGTATTACCCGTGATAGCCCCCATACACTACGAGCTATCACAATGCTGCCCTTGCCAATGTTGTTTTCAGCAGTGGGCTTAGCTTGGGTTGCTAGTAAAATAAAAGTAAAAAAGATGTTTTATTTGACGTTTGTTTTGTTAATTATAATTTCTAATTTCTACTATCTACTTTCTACTTTTAAATACAATCGAGACTATTCATGGGCGTGGCAGGAAGGTTATAAGCAAGTTGTTCAAATGGTTAAAGAAAAATATGACAAGTACGATCATATCCTGATAACTAAAAAGTATGGTGAGCCTCATGAGTTCGTGGCATTTTATTGGCCATGGAATCCCAAAACCTTTGTTACAGACAAATCTTGGGATTACCATGATAACTGGTACTGGGTAAATAAACTTGGCAAAATTGAGTTTGTAAACGATTGGGAGATGAACACTTATAAATATTTACCTAAAACATTGGTTATTTCTTCACCTGAGAATAAACTTGTGGGCAAGAAGTTAAAACAAATCGACTTTTTGGACGGCAAACCGGCATTTATTCTGAGTGAATTATGATAATTTTTATTGATGAATCTGGGATTGACAAGCTGGTTGAACACACAAGCGTTGTTTTCGTGTATCTCGAGGTAAAAAATCTAGAAAAGTTTAATCACGAAGTTGAAGTGATTGAAAAAAAGATTGGAATAAATTACTTTCATTGGGCTGATGAAAGATGGGAGAATAGAAATAAATTTCTTAATAAATTGCTAAAATTGGATTTTCAATTCAAATCATGTAAATTGACGAATCCAACAATTCTTTCCAAACGATTTGAGGAAGTAATATCTTTGTTTGTTATAGAGAAAAATATTAGTCACATTATAATTGATGGCGAGAAACACAAATGGTATTCGTCGAGAATAAAAGTTAACCTTCGTAAAAAGGGTGTGTCGGTGAGAAAATTAAGAATGGGTAATGACAAATCATTTCCAGGTTTAAGCGTTGCCGATGGCCTTGCTGGACTAATGAGATATTATTATGATAACCCTTCTGTAGTTGAAACGAATTTGTTAGTTAAAAAAATGGCGAAAGGAAAACTTATCAATGAACTATCAATATAATAAAAAAACCTCGGCTTTCACCGAGGTCAGTTATCCAAGTAGATCACTTTTCAGTGAACTCGGCCAACCTGGGCCTTTGTCCCCAGTAACTTGTTACACTTTATTATATACGTATTTATGAAGAAATCAAGCTTGGTCATCTTATTTTTTATAATACTTTTAGGTCTAGGACTTAGACTGTATCGCTTAGACTCTCGTCCACTGGGCTTTACTTGGGATGAAGCCGCTTTGGGATACAATGCATATTCGCTAATCAAAACGGGGCGCGATGAATACGGAAAAATAATGCCAATCGTTTTCAAATCGTTTGGGGATTATAAGCCAGGACTATATGTATATTTTAGTGTACCAATCATAAAAATATTTGGCTTAAATGAATTTTCTACTCGACTGCCATCGGCAGTTTTTGGAGCTTTGACAATTGTGGTTTTGTATTTGTTGATGCGGAATTTAGCAGTTAGTTTTCTCTTTGCCATTAATCCCTGGTCGATTCACTTTTCTAGAGGGGCTTGGGAAGCCAATATATTTGTTTTTCTATTAGTTTTAGGTGTTCTCACTTTTCTAAAGAAAAAATATCTTTTAACTGCCCTCTTTTTTGGCTTAACCTTTTGGACCTACCAGGGAGCAAAAATGTTTACTCCATTACTAATGCTTTTGCTCATTTTTATATATAGAAATGAGCTAAACATTAAAAAGTTAATTGCACCGATGATTTTGGGTTTTGTAATATTGTTACCAATTCTTTTGGGATTTAGTACTCAATCGGGCAGGCTAAAAGTTTTTAGCGTATTTAGCTATGCCCGCTCAAGTGAAGTAGTTGCCAATATCCTAAAAGCAGACAACGGACGTGATCTTTTTGGATTTCATGCTGAGATAATCGACCAAATTCGAGGCATTGCCCATCGCTATCTAAATCATCTTTCACCTAAATATTTATTTTTTACGGGAGATTGGTCAAACTTGCGCCAGAGCATTCCATATTATGGTTATTTTCATCTTCCAGAGATATTGACCATCTTAATTGGTTCGGTGATACTTCTGCGAACTAATAACCAACTAACAAAACTGGTCTTGGGGTGGATATTGCTGGCTATTGTCCCCTCGGCCCTTTCGCGCGACATTGTTTCTGGAGTTAGGTCATTACCGATGGTTGTCCCACTTATAATTCTTAGTGGTATTGGCCTTTCCAGGCTAAAAGTTTTTTTAATACCAATTATTTTATTATTTTTGATTTACTTTTGCGACCTGTATTTTGTACACGCCCCTTTCTTTGTGGCTAAAGATTGGTTAGTCGGGTATAAACCAGCTCTCCTGGCAGCCCAGCCATTTATAGATAAATACCAAAAGATCGTCATGACAGACGTTATGGGTCAGCCCTACATTTTTGTTTTGTTCTATTACAAAATAGATCCTAGACTGTATCAGTCTTCGGCTAAACTAGCCGAAAGTAAAAATGGTGATGTAGGAGAGGTTAAAACCTTTGATAAATATGAATTTAGAAGAATTTATTGGCCAGCAGAAAGAGGCGGAACCTCAACCATGTTTATTGGTAACGAATCGGATTTGCCCGCCCAAGATATGAATCCAGAGAATTTAATTAAAATCAAGGATGTGTATTACCCAGACAAGACACATGCCTTGAGAGTTGTTGCCTTGCAATGATAATTATAATTCTCATTCTTTCAAGTGTTCTTCGGTTATGGAACTTGAGTGCCTATCCTGCCGGATTGAATGCTGATGAAGCTGCTCTTGGTTACAATGCCTACTCTCTTTTGACAACAGGCCGTGATGAACATGGCCATGCCTGGCCGATAAATTTGGAATCGTTTGGAGACTTTAAGCCGGCTGGTTATGCTTATATGCTTATACCTTTTGTAAAAGTTTTGGGGTTAACAGAACTAGCGGTCCGATTGCCCTCAGCACTTTTTGGAATACTTGGAGTTTTGGGAATCTATTTGCTAACCAAAGAACTGTTCAACCGGCAAACTGGGCAATTGGCCGCACTGATGTTGGCTATTTCACCTTGGCATTTACATTTTTCGCGTGGGGGCTGGGAAGTGAACGTTGCCACAACTTTGTTGGTATTTGGAGTGTGGTTATTTATCAAAAAGCGTTTTTTACTTTCTGTCTTTCTATTTGTGCTCTCAATGTATACTTATCAATCAACCAGAATAATCGCCCCCCTATTGGGATTGTCTCTGGTCATCTTGAATTTTAGGATAATAAGAGAGAATCTCAAACAAGCAGGATTGGCACTTGGACTAGGTTTTGTCTTGTTGTTGCCAATCGCGGTATCGATGATTTATTCAGGCGCTGGTTCG
>CAYHWU010000001.1:17730-24718 GCA_964360495.1 uncultured Gammaproteobacteria bacterium | reverse complement strand
AAAGAATTGGTTGCATACACCGATTCGGTCAAAGATAAATACCAAAAGATTTGGGTGACCGATAAATATGATCAACCCTACATTATGTTTTTATTTTACTCAAAATATGACCCCAAAAGTTTCCAAGGCAATCACAAATTAACTTTCAGGGACAAGTTTAACTTTTCAACAGTCCGAGATTTTGATAAGTTTCATTTTGAAAACACTCCTTGGGACAAAGTCAAAGACGTTCACAATGCTTTAATTATTGCTGCTCCTGAGGATATTCCAGCCAAAGGAGTAAATGTAATCAAAACCATTAATTTCCCAAACGGCCTCCCAGCCTTTAAAATAATAGAGAACTAGGTATGAAAAAGATAAAGATATCAGTGGTTTTGGCGACATACAATGAGGAGAGAAACATTGCCAGATGTTTGGATTCAGTTAAGGGATTAGCAGACGAGATAGTCATCGTCGATGGAAAATCTACTGACAAGACAGTTGAGATCGCAAAAAAATACAAGGCTCGAATTATTTTGGTTAATAATAACCCAACCCACTTTCATGAACAAAAAAAGATAGCCATTGAAGCAGCCAAGGGAGAATGGGTTTTGCAACTAGATGCAGATGAATGTCTAACAGAAAAACTAGTAGAGGAAATAAAATCAGCAATAAAAAGGGAAGCTGATGGCTATTGGATGCCAAGGTCAAACTACTTTTTGGGCAGATTCTTGAAAAAGGGTGGTCAATATCCAGATTACACTCTGAGACTTTATAGAAACGGCAAAGGTGATTTGCCTGCAAAAGATGTTCATGAGCAAGCAGTAGTAGAGGGTACTGTCGGTTACCTAAAGCATCCAATGCTTCATTATGGAACTCCAGATTTTGAGAATTATTTGGTCAGAAACAATAAATATACTTCACTAATGGCGGAACAATATGCCCAGATAAAATTGCCCATTAATATCATTTCGACATTAAACCATTTAGTCATTTTGCCATTTAAAGAATTTGTATGGATTTATGTTCGTCATCGAGGGTATGTCGATGGGTTCCCTGGTTTTGTCTTTGCCTTGTTCTCTGGTCTTCGGTATGGAATTGCATATATTAAATATTGGCAAACACATGCTTAGAGTGAAATTAATCAGCACACCTCTAAAAGATGGAAATTCTACCAGGGGGGTGGGAGAGTACACTAGACGGTTGGTGTCGATGATCGAATATCAAGATAAAGATCCTGAAGTTGTCCATTATCCATTCTTTGATTTGTTTAGACATACTCTCCCAATTTTTAGAAAGTGTAAAACTGTGGTTACAATTCACGATGTCATACCCTTGGAGTATCCTGAAATTTATAAACCTGGGATAAAGGGCTGGATCAACCTTCAGCTTCAAAAGTTGGCCCTAAGTGGAGTCGAACAGGTAATTACTGACTCGTACGCTTCAGTCAAGGCTATACATAAACACTTAAGAGTCCCCCACCACAAGATCAAGTTGATTTATTTAGCCGCGGGTGATGAATTTAAGCCAAAGAAAGTAACAAGAAAATATGGTTTACCAAAAAAGTTTGTTCTTTTTATCGGCGACGTTAATTGGAATAAAAATATTCCAGGTCTCATTGCTGCATGCAAGATCAATAGTCTTCCTTTGGTTATAATTGGCCGTCAAGCAAAAGAGATTGAGACCTTTGATCTCAACCATCCCGAACTTAAGCATTTAAAAGATTTAGATCTCAGCAATGTAATTCGCTTGGGGTATGTAAGTGACGAAGAAAAGGTCGATATCCTGAATTTAGCTAGCGTTTACTGCCAACCATCGTTTGCAGAAGGTTTTGGTATACCAGTACTTGAAGCTATGGCATGTGGTATTCAAGTCGCAGTTTCTAAAACTCATTCTTTACCTGAAATTTCAGGTAATACTGCCACATATTTCGATCCGTATAATATTGAAGCAATGGCCGAAGCCATCTTAATAGCTATGAATTCCAAGTACGATGTTATTTCTCAGAGTAAAAAGTTTTCGTGGAGTAAGACTCTTAAGGAAATTCAAATGGTTTACAATAAGCTATGTCAATAAAAAGATTGTTATTTATTTTGATTGTTTGGCAAATACTATTAACTAGTGTTTTGTGGGGATTGGGAAAGATTCTACCATTACAAAAAACCTTTTTAGGAGATGGTCTAAAAGTATATTCAACCAACCCTTTAATTTACTCTAGAGCAAATTTTGACGGTAATCACTATCTAAACATTGCCCGCAGAGGACATGGTCACACTCAAGAAGCCTTTTTTCCGCTATATTCAAATCTGATTTCGTTTTTTGCTAGATTTACACCTCATGTTAACGCAGGAATCATGATTAGTTCAATCAGTTTTGCAGTGGCTATGATTTTCTTTGTTAGACTAATTTACTTAGATCATAAAGATAAAAGGATTGTATTTTGGACAATTATTGGACTGTTGGTTTTTCCTACAAGTTTTTTCTTCGGTATGGTGTATACGGAAAGTCTTTTTTTGATGCTGATAGTTATGAGCTTTTATTTTGCTCGCACAGGTAGATGGTGGCTTGCTGGGGTATGTGGGGCTTTGGCTTCATATACGCGATTGATGGGGATTGTTCTATTACCTGCACTCCTGATCGAACGTTGGGTTGAAATCTCATCTCAAGAGAGCTGGTTTGAAAAACTGAAAAAATCATTACCCATATTGATGATTGCGTTTGGTCTCTTAACCTATATGTATTATCTTTGGCAAACTACAGGGGACGCTTTAGCGTTTATACATATCCAAAAATTATTTGGTCAGGGAAGAAGCGATAAATTAATATTACTCTATCAAGTTTTTTGGCGTTATTACAAAATGTTAATTTCTGTTGATCCTAGAAATATTATTTATTTTAATATCGTATTGGAATTTATCACTGGTTTAGGGCTTTTGGTTTATAGTATTTATGCTTTTTTTAGACAACGAAAGTCGTATGCCATCTTTGCTATTATTTCTTATCTTATACCGACTCTTACTGGAAACTTCGTATCTTTACCTAGATATATTCTCGTCACTTTTCCCTTTTTTATAGATTTTGGTAAAGTTTTGGCAAACCACTCAAATTGGAGATGGATAATCATAACGATTAGCAGCTTTTTGTCTTTGGGTTTATGGTTAATGTTTGCTAGGGGTTATTGGATTGCTTAATTGTTATGAGATCTAAAATTTTGACTGTTTTTTCTAACACGATTTTTAGAGGAACATCGGTTTTTTTTGTCGGTAGTCTGGTAGTTAGTTTTGGAAGTTTTCTTTACCATTTGTTGATGGCTCGATATTTAGGGCCAACAGAATATGGCATTCTGGCATCCCTTGTGAGCCTGCTCTATCTAGCCAGTATTCCAACCGGAACCTTAGATCTGTTGGTGTCAAAAGTGGTTGCCGGTTTTGAGCCGGATGAAATTTACCCTCAAAGCAAAGCTTTTACGAAATATCTTTTTTATAAGCTTAACAAACCCTTACTTTTGGTCTTTGTCATACTCTTGGCTGCAACTTACCCACTTCAGATTTTTCTCAAATTACCTGACCTGGGTGGGTTATTATCAGTTTGGTTAATTATTTGTTTGTTAATTGTTCTTACTGTTTTTCGATCCTTACAAAAAGGCCTACTGGATTTTGTGCCCTTAGTAGTAAATCAAATCTTTGAGGTGGTTATTCGTCTAGCTGTTTCTTTAGGGCTATTGTTCGTTGTTTCTCAATCACATATGGTTGGACAAATAGGTACAATACTGGCTTTCTGTCTGGCACTTTTTATCGTCTTTTATCAGTTAAAACCAGTGTTGACAGCTCCAGACGTTGTCTTTGATAACCGAAAATTGTCGATCAGAAATTTAGGTATAGGTAGTCTATTGTTTTCATTGTCGTTCACCCTAATGTATTCGATAGATATTTTACTCGTCAAACACTTTTTTTCTTATTATTTAGCCGGAATATATGCTGTACTTGCAACCACAGGAAAAATTATATATTTCGCTTCATCCCCTTTGAGTTCTGCACTCGTTCCCATAGTTGCAAAAAAGAGTCATAATCCCGACAAGGCAAGGAGCGATCTAATAATCATTTTTGGAATCGTTTTAGCGATGGGCGTTGGTCTATTGGCAATTTATTCACTAATACCACAACAAATTATTACTCTGATTTTTACCGATAAATATTTAGAGGCTGCCAGTCTTTTGCCTCAGATGGGTTTGGCAATGTTATTCTATGCAATATCTAATAGTTGTTCTACTTTTTTATTATCGCTTGGAAAAGTCAAATCTGCCATTTTGCCAATGCTTGCCTTGATAGCAGAAATTGGGCTAATTGTTGTCTGGCATTCTAGTCTGTCACAAGTGGTAGGTGTAATTATGGTAGTTTTTGGTATACTTGCACTAATCTTAAGCGGATACAGCTTTTATGTCACACGCAAAACAGCTATCTAAAAAAGAATCGTTACTTTCGGTGGTAATGCCGGCTTATAAAGAGGAAAAGACCATAGTTGTTGATTTGCACAATTTAGAAGATGTTCTCCGTCATATTCGTCTGCCTTATGAAATTATTTGCGTTGTAGATGGAAGTCCAGATCGGACTTTAGAACGGGCTCGTTCAATAAAATCATCTGCCATCAAGGTTGTGAGTTACCCAAAAAACATGGGTAAGGGTTATGCCGTAAGACATGGTATGGCTCATGCCAGAGGTGATTATATTGCCCTTATTGACGCTGGTTTGGAAGTAGATCCGAATGGTATCTCTATGCTTCTTGAACATATGGAATGGTATAAAGCAGATATAATTGTAGGATCAAAACGCCATCCGGCATCCCAGGTTAAATATCCATATTATAGAAAGATCATCAGTAGACTTTATCAAACATTTGTCTGGGTCTTTTCGGGTCTAAATATTAGTGATACCCAAGTGGGGTTAAAACTTTATCGAAGTAAAGTCATCAAAACTCTTCTACCTAGGTTACTTATAAAAGGTTATGCTTTTGATTTGGAAATGCTCGCTGTGGCACATCATTTAGGCTTTACCAGAATTTACGAAGCCCCGATTAAACTTAAATTCTCATTTGGTGCTTTAAATCATTCAGTAAGTTTAAACTATATACTACGGGCTTTTCAAGACACACTTGCAATAATTTATAGGTTAAGAATATTACACTACTATGACGATAGTAATCGAAAAAACTGGATTAAAATCTGAATTCTAAAAAACTGTGAGCAGAATAGTTTTTACTATAATTAGTATATTACTTTTGCATTTTGCAACTGTTAGGATTAAGGCAGCGAGTGGAGTTGTTACTATTGTCAATCCGGTGAGGATTTCTACTTACAATCCCGATCCTGTA
This sequence comes from uncultured Gammaproteobacteria bacterium, assembly GCA_964360495.1. Classification (GTDB taxonomy): domain Bacteria; phylum Patescibacteriota; class Microgenomatia; order CAZETR01; family Amesbacteraceae; genus CAYHWU01. The sequence continues at coordinate 19,372 of CAYHWU010000001.1, read as the reverse complement.
GCCAGCATCAAAGCTCAGTATGCAGTGGTTAGGGGATTTGATTTCCCGGCTACATGGCTTGTAACTTACGATGTGCTGAATGATCCAGCTATTGTTGCAGTATTAAAGAAATTTGACGATCGGCAGGAAATAGGTTTGTTTTTAGAAGTAACTGCGAATTCGGCCAAGGCTGCGGGTATAGATTACCACCAGACCGGATCTTGGCATTTTGCCAATGCCGTCTTGTTGTCTGGTTATACCCAAGAGGAAAGAATAATGTTTCTGGACGCCATATTTGCGAAGTACAAATCCATTTTCGGATATTACCCGGCTGCTGTTGGTTCCTGGTGGACTGACAGTTTTTCCTTAAATTATGTGAATCAGAAGTATGGTGTATCTATAGATTTGGGATGTTCGGATCAGTTTTCGACCGACAATTACTCTCTCTGGGGGCAACCTTGGTCTGTAGCATTCCAGTCAACCATACGTCACAGTGGTTTACCACACGAAAAAGGAATAATTAGACTGCAATGGGCACCTAGAGAACCAGGGCGTGGTTATTTTGACAGCCTGTTTAGTACCCAGGATTATTTTACCCAGCCTGGATTAAAAATCGATTTTTTTGAAAAATTGATTGGTGTCTATGCTACAAAAGCAAATGGCCAGATTACTATCGGCCTTGAGGGAGATTTGCCGCCTTCAATGTACGGTGACCAATTTCGTTCCCAGCTGCAATTAGTAAAAGATAAAAAACTGACGGTCATGACAATGAATGACTTTGGTAAAAAGTTTGAAAAAATGGATGGAAAAGTTATCGACACAAACGCCCAATGGTATCAAACTGGAACCTATCGATTGGGAATAATCGGGGATAAAATAGTAGACCTCCGACGATATATGGATTATACCGAGCCGTATTACGAACGGCCAAACCGGGAGCGGACTTTATATATCAATTTACCCGCAGTATTTGACAGCAAGTCAGATCCTGATAGTGTTTGGGATATTGGCCAGGCACAAGTCAGGTCATACGAAGATTTTTTTGATATCGATTTTCCCAAGACTTCCATCCCCCAAGTCCTTTATGATAGTCCCTATTTTAGGGTTAAAACTACTGCTTCAGGCTACCGTATCTTCACAAAGACTATAAAACTTGAGGATCAGATACTTACTGACTGGTCGATTGAGACTCTACATGCTTTTAAATCTGTCAGGTTTTGGCTGAGATTGTTCAAAGGCCAAGGCTTTGGGCAATTTAAAAAAGAGAGATATTTGATCTCGGCGGATGAACAGATTGCCTTGATTTATTTAAAATCCAAACCAAGAGGCTTGGTATTGGTTGCCGATCGTGAGTGTTTGCAATGTGAATATCACTCATCAGCCCGCCCAGCGGTCTATGCCAATTTACGCGATTATGTGTCTCGATATTCGGCCAAACAGGTTGTTCGCAACGAACAGGTATTTTTGACCGACAAAGATATTGCCAGAGAGGCTCTCGTAAAATCCAGTGCCAGATACGTTTATTTGACTAAATACGAGAGCTATATTGAGACATTGCCGCTGTCGCCTGGTGATCTTGGTGTCCGGAAAATATTCGAAAATGCCAATGCGGTAATATGGGAAGTAGTAAAATAGCTTCATGAACATCTTAATTCTATCTTGG
>CAYHWU010000001.1:0-17630 GCA_964360495.1 uncultured Gammaproteobacteria bacterium | reverse complement strand
GCGGTAATATGGGAAGTAGTAAAATAGCTTCATGAACATCTTAATTCTATCTTGGCGTGACCCATACAATCCAAAAAGCGGAGGTGCAGAAAGTGTTATGTTGAAATATGCCCTACATTGGACTAAAAACGGTCATAAAATTTTTTGGTTAGGTAGCAGGTATGAGAACCTTTCTGTGATTGAGAATCTAAAAGGCATAAATATCCATCGTGTCGGACCGGAATTACAATTTTATAACACTCTGACAATGTTGCTCACCTACCCACTTTTTTTATTAAACAGTATTTGGATTGGCTGGGGGATTGTCAGACATCAAAATATCAATATGGTTATAGATACTATTCATGGTCTGCCCTTGTTTTCTCCACTTTATGTCAGGTGTCGTCAAGTATTATGGGTGTGTGAAGTTGCTGGTACAATTTGGGATAAAATGTATCCTTTTCCAATTAATTGGATAGGAAAGATTTTAGAAAAATTGGTATATATACTTTATCGAAATAGTGAAATATGGGCAATCTCGGAAAGTACGAAAAAAGATATACTGAAAATAAACCAAAATTTACAGATTAAAGTTATTCCTCTGGGAATTGATATCTCAAAACCTGCGCCTGTTAAAAAATTCTCCTTTCCTTCGGCACTATTTGTTGCCAGATTGGTAAGAATGAAGGGTATCGAGTCGGCATTAACGGCAGCAAAATCTATATCGACAAATTTCCCGAACTTCAAGCTTTTTGTGGTTGGAGACGGAGACGCTAATTATATTGAGGAATTAAAAAAGTATGTAACTTTAAATGGTTTGCAGAGAAATGTGGAATTCTTAGGAAAAATTTCTAATAAACAGCGTAACACCTTGTATTCCAAGTGTCATTTTTTAATTCATCCATCTTTTAAAGAAGGTTTCGGATTGACAGTTTTGGAAGCTGCCGCCAGTGGAACGCCAACCATCGCCAGATCTGGTAGTAGTATGAATGAATTAATTAAACACGGAGTTAATGGATTACTATTTGATCATGACGACCAGATAAGTCAATTTTTTATTAAATATTATGGATCACAAACATATAAGAAACTTGTTAAATCTTCAATTGTTCTTAGCAAAAAATATGATTGGTCACTTATACTGAACAATTCGAGTCGAATAACTAAAATATGAATAAATTTCCAAAGATTTCTATAATAATTGCACTCTATAAAGAAACGGCATATTTTTATGAATCGGTTGCCCGTTCTCTTCAGTTGGATTATCCCAATTTCGAGATTCTAATTGGAGTCGACAAAGGAGTGAAATTGAATTTTAATAATCCAATAATCCGAGTTTTAGAAACTGGTTTATTGCGCACTGGCCCTGCAGAAAAGAGAGATATTGGGATCATAAAATCCAAAGCGGAGTACATAGCCTTTTTAGACGATGATTCTTATCCGAGACGGGATTGGCTAAAGAAAGCGATGGCCGTATTTTCCAAACATCCTGAAATATCGGCAGTCGGCGGACCAGGCCTAACACCACCCCTGGATAGTTTCAGGCAACAAATTACTGGCACTATACTATCTACTTTTTGGGGAACGGGTCCATATTCGTATCGCTTTATCCAGGGAACACAACGCTTGGTAGATGATTATCCTGCCTATAACTTATTGGTCAAGAGAACAGAACTACTTGCAGTCGGGGGTTTTAACAACAAATTTTATGGCGGAGAAGACACCGCGTTGTGTATAAAACTAATTAATTCTGGAAAAAAGATCCTTTATCATCCCGAGGTAGTAGTTTACCACCATCGCCGGCATTTTCCTGAAGGGTACCTGGCTCAAGTGGGAAATGTTGGTCTACATAGAGGCTATTTTGTAAAGAAATATCCCAAGACCTCGCTGAGAATAAGCTATTTTATGCCATTGCTCGGGGTAATAGTGACGATATTACTTGCACTAATTTCATTTCAATTTTTGCCAGTTGTTTGGTTTGGGGTCTTATTATATGTTCTGGGATTTATTGACGCGATGAAAGTATCTGGTTGGAAAGTAGCTTTGATTTTGCCATTTTGTATTTATTTATCGCATCTTAGTTATGCCTACAATTTTGCAAAAGGACTTTTGTTTACGAGAGATCTTGAAAGATGACGACCTGGCCAAAAATATCGCTGGTTATTCCAACTATTAATGAGGAAAGAAATATCAAAAATTGCCTGGATTCTGTCTTTTCTCAAGATTATCCGAAAACAAAATTGGAGGTTATCGTTGTAGACGACGAATCAACAGATGGAACTTTATCTATCGTAAGGCGATACCCGGTAAAGATTCTAAAAAACGGTTTCAAGCACGGTGAAATCGGAAAAATGATCGGGTTTAGGGCTGCGAAAGGAAAATACTTCATGTATTTGGACGCGGATGTAGAGCTAATAAGCAAAGATTTTTTTAAGAAACTCGTTTTACCATTAGAGGATGACAGCACGATTATTGCTAGTTTTACCAAAGAGGGTACTGGGTCAGGTTCCCCGGCAATTGAGCGCTATCTCTCTTTTGATTCTCTTCAGCGTGACGGTTTGTATCAATGGCTGACACCGCCGGTTGAATCTACTATTTCTCAGACATACGATAACTACTTTTTATGTAAGTATTCTCCTGATCGAATACCGCCTTCTGGTCGATGTTTGCATCGTAGGCAAAAACTTTCCAGCCTTACAAGGGCTTATGAAATGTTTTTTGAGTTAGACTTTTTAAAGATTTTGGTTTTAAATGGTCTGACTGACTTTGCATATGTTCCACAAGCAGTACTTTATCATCATCATGTTACTTCCTTTTCCGAATTACTACGTAAACGAAGGTACAATTTGACGAAAGTATATAGATCTCATGTTAAAAATGGACTGTACACTTGGATTAATTGGAAGAATCCGTTTGATATATTTAAACTTGGTATCTGGGTTATTTATGCAAATCTATTTATACCGTCACTTGTTACTGGAATTTATAAGAGTATTAAATATAGAGATTGGGCAGGTTTATATGAACCAATTGTAAATTTAATAGTTACTGACACATTATTACTGACCGTATTATGGGAAAACTAATTTCATTATCTGGAATTGATGGGGCTGGAAAAAGTACGCAAATAAACTTAATTTCAAAATATTTGAGAAATAAGGGTTTAAGTGTTTATGTCACAGAATCCATGTTTGGTTATTACTTGTTTAAACCATTTATTAAAAGTTTACGAAGGTTTACCAAAAGTTCTACTGAAGGGCCAGTTAGGCGAAACAATAACCCGCTCTATAAGCTGTGGTTTGTATTGGCCTTCGTGGATATTTGGATAAGTTATTCCATTAAAGTTAAACATCTTTTGTCCAAATATGATGTGCTAATTGCGGATCGTTATTATACAGATTTATGGGCCAATCTGCTGTATTACGGGTATTGTCCAAAATGGGCATTTGAATTGTTTTTGCTTTTCTTGCCAACAGCTGATCTTTCGATCTGGTTATCAGTAGAACCTAAAAACGTTTTTAAAAGAGAAATGGAATTTGACGGGAATTATTATTATTCTCAACAAACAATCTATGAGAGATTTCGAAACCTGAGAAATTATATAACAGTGGACGCTAATAGCTCTGCTGAAGAAGTTTTTAATAAAATAAAAAAGATTATATGAATACTAGGTTAAAAAAAACTATTTCGGATCTGAAGCCTTGGGCATACCTACTGACTAGGTTTAATCCAAAACTGAATACTCCCGACGATCTGGATATTCTTGTAATAAACGAAGATTTTGATCGGGTGGTGTTTGGACTAAAAGCTTTGGGTTATTCTGCAAGTTCCCATGACCATGCATTGGGAGGTAGGGTTGCTGCAGCTCAGATAAATCTGACTAAGCCAGGGAGAATAAAAATTGATTTACATAAAGATTTTACATGGAGAAGGCATCGTTATCTTGACTTGAATTTATTGTGGAAAAAATATCCTCAAATAAATAAGTTTTTAATTATGATAAATATTATTTTTGAAAAATCATACTTACTCAAACACGATTACTTGTATTTAAAAGGATTGAAGGAGGACCCGGTTTTTTTAGAGCAATCAAAAGCATATTCCTGGACAGAAACATACAAACATTTTTGGCGATGGTGGGCAGATCTAAGTGAAACTCAGCAATTTCCAGTCTTTTTACCGTTTTGGCTAGTGTTGGTTTCTTACTATGAAAAGTTTGACTTTATAAGTTTTGTATACTATTTATTTTTTCGAATACGGTTTTTCGTAAATGGAGTTCTTCCATATGATAAGCAGAAATAGAGTTTTGTTAACTTCAGCGATCTTATTATTTATAGCTTTAGTCAAGTCAATATTTTTTTCGTTTTACGGGTTTGGTATCGTAGATGAAGGCGAAATTCTCACTCACGCTTTACGAATTTTACATAATCAAACTCCATATAGAGATTTTTTTGCCATTTTTCCACCAGTCCATTATTATTTTTCGGCTTGGATGCTCCAGCTGTTTGGACCACATTTAATAGCTCCAAGGATCATAGCTAGTATTATATTTACTTTTGTACCTGTCCTTGTTTACTTATTATCTAGGCGCCAGGGCAAAGAGCTTGTCGCGATCTTATCTGCGACAGTAATCATCTTTTTGGATGTTAACTCGTATAGATTATTCTTTTTTGCACCAATTTTGTTTTCTGTTTGGTTGTTATTAAATGGTTTAGAGAATAGAAATGAAAAAATGTGTACATTTGCTGGTTTTTTACTGGGCATGTCTGCTTGGTTTAGAATTGATTTTGCAGGAATATTTTTCATCGGATTAGGTATTGGTTTGCTGGTCAAGCAAAAGACAAAATCTTTGATTTATCTGGGTATAGGTTATTTATTTCCGATAGTCGGTTTGCTGATTTGGTTGATTTGGAACAACTTATTGCCACTATTTATTGAAAATTTAATTTCTCGTCCGATATTGATCACCAAATTACATTCATTAGCTTTCCCAGTAATTTCGGAGCTTGTACCTCTAAATCTGACTGTGGGGACATTGGGTTCGATGTTTAATGCCGTATATGGGTATTCGATTTTGCTTACGCTTATTGTTGGTGTAGCAGTTTGGCTACGAAAAAAAAACTTAGAATCAGAAAAAATAATATTTTTAATTTGTGGAATATTATTTTTACCATATTTCTTTGGAAGATCAGATCTGGGACACTTTATAAAAGCCAGCTTTCCATCTTTGATATTAATGCCGTGGATAGCCGGTTATTCAAGACGGATTGAGAAAATCATTCTTTTTGCGTTGGTCATAATTTTAATTTTTGGATTTGGGCAATCATATTGGTGGTTAAAGTTTAACAACTCAACGATCGTAATCGGTAATGAAAATCTAAGAATTAACGCTGACTATAAACAAGGATCAACTGTTCCATCAGTAAACACCCTAAGGGAATCTGTGGATTTTATTAGTAAGAATACAAGTTCTGGAGAGAAGACGCTCGTGTTGCCATATATGGCTGGTCTTTATTATTTAAGTCAAAGTCTTCCCCCAACTAAATATAACAATATCCTAGCGGGTTTCATTTTAGATGAAAGGGAGTTTATCGAATCAACAAATTGGTCCGAAATAAGTGCAATCGTTTATGATCCCACCAATGGTCCAAAAATGGTAAACCATCTAGTAATAAATTATAATCCATTACTGCATCGATTTATTATGGATAATTATCATACTGTTAAAATTACGCCTGAAGGTTGGTTCTTAATGAAAAGTAATAATGGCAAATAACTCTTATATAAAACTATTACGTATTAATCACTGGTTCAAAAACATTTTTTTGCTCAGTGGGGTGTTATTTGCAATGTTTATTTCAACAACCTATTCTATAGGAATTGTTTTTATAGGAAAATTAATCTTGGCTTTTTTACTTAGTTCTTTAGTGTCTTCGGCAAGTTACATCATTAATCAAATTACAGATGCCAAATATGACGCCCTACATCCCATCAAGAAAAATCGAATTATTCCCGCAGGCAGGGTTTCAGTTAATGTAGCCGCTGCGATAGCGTTTCTTCTTTTTGTAACTAGTGTATTTGTGGCAGGTAGAGTATATACTCCAGGTTTCGTTTGGAGCTTAATAGGACTATGTGTAGCCGGTTTGATTTATAATATCCCACCTCTGCGTTTAAAAGATGTTCCTTTTATTGATGTTATCTCTGAATCCATTAATAATCCGATTAGATTTATGATTGGTTGGTATATTTTATCTTGGCAAATGCCGCCAGTAGGGGTGCTAATACTAACTTGGTGCCTTGGGGCCGTATTTATGGTCGCCAAACGATATGACGAATTACGCCATTTTGGATGGCAATTAATACCTTATAGATCAACTTTTAGTGTATATACATTATCTCGACTTAGAGTATTGTTGTGTTTATACACCAGTTTAAGTATTCTATTGTTGGCTAATAATATAAATTTATTTAGCTCAATTTCTATTGGCATCTTTTTAATTTGGTTTATAAATGAAGTAGTAACAGGAAAAATGAAAGGTAAATCAATTGAAGAGTATGTTTTTTCTCAAAACTTCATTTTGAGATTAGTTGTCATCACCCTTTTAGTTATTTTTCGAATTTTAACCCGATGAAAAAGATTGAGTTTCATGTACATACTAAATATTCAAAGGACTCACGATCGGAATTACCGCGTTTAGTAGAAGATTGTTTAGCGAAAAAGATTGATGTGTTAGTGGTAACCGACCACAATGAAATTGAAGGAGCAGTCCGTTTAAAGGCGATAGCACCTTTTCAGGTGATTATTGGAGAAGAGATTTTGACTAATAAAGGAGAGATAGTTGGCTTGTTTCTTAAAGACAGGATCCCTCCTGGACTATCCCCCGATAAAACAATTTCCCTTATCAAGAAACAAGGAGGGTTGGTGTATTTGCCGCACCCATACGATTCCTTTACTCGAAAAACTGCTGTTGAAGCAGAGGTTTTGACTGCAGTAGCCCGAAAAGTTGATATGATAGAAGTTCACAACGGTAGAACTATTTTTTCCTCAGACAATCAAAAAGCACTTGCTTTGTCTCAGAGTTTGGGAAAAATTCCTGTAGTTGGTAGTGATGCTCACATTACTTTTGAGATTGGGAGAAATTATTTAGAAATCCCAGACTTAAAAATAGATACTCCAAAGAATTTTTTGTCGGCCATCAAAAAAGCTCGGTTGGTGAACAGACCACCAATGATGTGGCCATTCCTTGTAACTAAGTTTGATCGATTCAGTAAGAAACATATTATTAAAAATGAGTATAAATATTTTTCTCAAACTTGTGACTTGTGTGGAGGAAACAAGTTTAAAGTGGTTTATTCCAAAAAAGGAAAATTCAGGCAACAGTATTTGATTACCGATAATTCATATGGATCTCATTCGCAAATAGTCAAATGCTTTGCTTGTGGTTTAGAATTTGCCTGTCCCCGAGAAAGAAAAGTTATCATTGACAACAGGTATCAAAGCTTTGTAGACAAAAAATATGAAGACGAAGTGATTAACCGAGGTGAAAACTATAAACGAATTTTGTCAAAATTAACAATGCTTATTCAGACTAAACGACTTCTGGATATTGGATGTGCAACCGGAGGCTTGTTACAGGTAGCCAAAGAGCAGGGGTGGACGACTATGGGGTTAGAACCGTCAAGATGGGCTTCTGAAGAAGCAAGGAAGAAAGGGTTACATGTAATTTCTGGTTCGGTTGAATCGGTAAAAATCCCCAACCGTTTTAATGCTGTAACTTGTATAGATGTTATAGAACACGTTGTAAGTCCAAGTAAGTTGTTAGCAATGACTACGAAGTTTATTACTTCTGGTGGTGTTTTTTGTGTGGTTACTCCAAATAAAAATAGTCTTTTATCTAGGATACTGGGAGAGAAGTGGTGGCATATCCGCCCAGATCATATCTATTATTTTACTTTTCAAACTCTTAAACTGTTGCTGATGAAGCATGGCTTCCGTGTAATTAAAACATATCAATATGGATGGACATTTAGCTACGATTATTGGATTTCCCGGATTTGGAAGTATTCACCATTTCTATATTCAATACTGTCATTTATTAAATCGTCTCGGGCAATTACTATAAATTTTCATGATTCGATGGAAATTTACTGCCAAATAACGTAGAATACTTACTTATGCGGAATATTTTGGCAGAGAAACCAAGTGCAGATCTTCATGGCAGACTTAAATTTAGTTTGGATTTTGTTGGTAACCCAGATATAAAAAACAAAGTGGTCTTAGATATTGGATGTGGTTATGGTTGGTGCGAATTGAATTTTATTAATAGAGGTGTCAAAAAAGTATATGCTACGGAAGTTTCAGAAGATGATTTAACAACAATAAAGAAGAACATTCACAATAAAAGAGTGGTATTTGGAGTTGCGGATGCCATTAAATTACCTTTTTCCAAGAATAGCCTTGATACTGTTGTGAGTTGGGAAGTCTTAGAGCATATTCCTGAAAATACTGAAGAGCAAATGTTTGCTGAAGTGGCTCGAGTTTTGAAACCAGGTGGAGCATTTTACTTATCAACACCTTTTAATAGTTGGCCATCTAAATTGTTTGATCCCGCCTGGTGGCTAATTAAGCATCGTCATTATTCACTTGAAGATTTAAGGAAATTAGCTAAGGGAGCTCATTTGAAAGTCGACAAAGTTTTTTCGAAAGGTGGTTTTTGGGAAATTCTTTATTCGTTAAACATGTATTTCTCGAAATGGATACTCAGGCGAAAACCTCTTCTTCAAAATTTCTTTAATAAAAACTTGGATCTCGAATATAAACGAGGCGGTTTGTCCACCACTTATCTAAAATGTACAAAAATAAAATAACAATTCGTCCGCATTTAATTAGTCTACTGGTTATTATCCTAATTGGGGTTGTTACATTTTTAGGTATTGATAAAATTTTCTTTCAACAAGATGAATGGCTTGGCTTAGGAGGAGCGATTTACAGGCAAGAAACCTTTGGAACAATGGGAAGTATCAAACAAGTCTTCAATTTTCAAAATAGAAATGAGTCTACTCGTTTTTTACCAATAACTTCAATAGCAAATCACTTTCTTTACAATAATTTTAGATTAAATACTGGTGCTTATGGATTATTATCTCTGACGATTCTCATAATCTGCGCACTTTTGATTAATAGCATCGTTTACAAATTGACAAACTCCCATTTGATTTCCACTATCACCTCTCTTTTATGGGTAACCAACAATTTAGCGTATCAGGCATTTACTTGGATCGCGACAATGATGCCATCGCTTCTTACAGTGTTGTTTTTTTTATTGGGTTTATATTTCTTGCTGGTTTATAACGAAAAAAACAAAAATCATTTTTTAGTGGTATCTATGTTAAGTGTCACATTGTCTTTATTTTCTAAGGAATCTAGCATCTTCTATTTGATAACCTATTCGTTGATAATATGGTTTTTCTTTAGAGAAAAAATTAACAAAATAAATAAATTAATATTAACAACTTTACTTTTTATCCCATTATTAATAGGAGTATTCATTCCGAGATTACTTTTTTCTCTCAATAAGCAAACCAACTTTTCTCCATCAGTTGCTTCTGCAGGCGTTGCAGAAATCTTTTACAATCTTTTTTTAATTCCCGCTAAAAGCCTATTCCATGTCTATTTTCCACAAAGCAAGATCTACCAGTTAACATATTTGGCTAACAACATTCATTATTCTGCTCAAACAAATGGTTTTGTCGTCGAAAGTATTATTACAGATGCGTTTTCCCTTTTGATCGCTTTTTATTTCTTACTCTTCGTTTTTGTGATTACCCTGGTCGCAAAAACAGAGCATCGGAAAATTATTCTTTTTTCCTTGGCATCTTTTTTCGCTTCAACTCTACCATTTATTCTTTTTAAGAATGACGCAGCTGTTTTAGAAAACCGGTTTTATATCTTCCCTGCACTTTGGGCAAATTTACTTTTGGTTTCAATTCTTTCAACTCTTTTTTCAAAATTTGGAAGACTTAAAAACTTCTTGATGGTTTTAGTATTAGTGCCTATTCCTATTTATAATATTTCGGGTATAAGAAAATCATTGGCGCAAGATATATTAGTTGGTAATTATAGGAAAGATATATTAAGTACAGTTTTAGAGGTCAAACCCCAACTTAAAAGTAGCAATGTTTTCTATTTTTATACTGATAATAATGGCTTCTATGAATTTCAATCTGGTTTTGGACAAACTCTAGCCGTTTTTCTCTACGACAGCGGCAAGATACCTAGAGAAGTTTTGATTGATAGAGATTATTGGGAACCATCATTTGAAGGTTTGAAGAGTTTTAATCAGGGAAAGTTTGGTTATTTTATGACATATACAAAGTTGGTCGAAGGACTTAAACGCAATAGTGATATAAGTTTAGACTCAGTTTATAGTTTTTATTGGGATACTTCAAAACATTCAGTTAAGAATGTTTCTGACGTTGTTAGAGAAAAACTAAAAAGCGATATCACATATGAAGAGAATTGAGATACTTTTTTTGTTGATTGTAGGTCTAATTCCACTCCTCTGGTACAAATATGGTTATCTTGGTTTAGGTCATGATATGGGCTTTCCTCTCGCCCCAGTTGAGCATTTTCTTGACAGATTGTATACATGGACCGACAGATTGGGTCCTTTTGGATCCAATTCAGTTCAAGTTCTTCCAGGTGTGTTTATACATGGATTAGAAGCGGTATTATCTTATATCGGTTTTTCCGTTCTAACTGTTCAAAAAATGACGTATATTTTTTGGTTTGTGCTTCCAGGAATTACAATGCATACTCTTCTGCAGTATTTGCACCCCAAAAATGACGATTATCCTATTAGGGTATCGGGTAGCATGTTTTACATGATGAATCATTATCTACTTCAGGCTTGGACAATCGCAGAAAGGACAAAGTTCTCAATTGTTGCCGCTCTCCCACTAGTTGTGCTTTTGGTAATTAAAGTATTTCACCAAAATGAGTCCCCTGTAAAAAACTCATTACTTTTTGCTCTAATTCTATTTTTTCTTAATGGAGGAGAGGGTATTCCACTTTTAATTTGTCTTTTGCTTGTCGTTGTCTTAATAACAATAATATTATTCTTTTTCTCAAATGAGAAATTTATACACAGAATTAAAAGACTTCTGATTTTCTCCTTTTTATCTGCCTTATTTTGGACGTTGTTGAGCAGTTACTGGTTGTATCCATATTTTAAATCATACAAACAAACTTTTGGACAAAGATTTGAAGCAGCTTGGGGTGTAGCAGGGACTCTCTCCTGGAGCCAGGGGATAAGTGTGAACACGAGTTGGGTAAACCTATTAAAACTTAGAGGAATTCCAGATTGGTATAACAGTCCTGACCATCCATACGCGAACGAATTTTTTAAAAACCCTATATTACTATCAATAAACTTTGTCATCGTAGCCTTAGCACTAATAAGTCTTATAAATCTCAAAAATTCATCCGGGTTGTTGTATAAACTAAGAATTAGTTGTTTGTGTTTACTCCTTGTGGGAGTACCACTTTCTGCCGGCAGTCACGCCCCTTTGGGAGTAGTATATGATTATCTGCTTGCTAACGTGCCGTGGTTTGGTATGTTTCGTTCAGGACTCTTTAAATTCGGGATGATTATCTGGTTTGCTTACTCTTATTTGACTGCCGTTGGCATCAAGGATGTAATAGATTGGCTGAAAACTAAATTAAAGAGCAGATACACATCATATATATCCTCGGCTTTGTTTGGTATATATATAATTTCTCTTTTTATCTACAATTATCCCTTTTTTACGGGAAGTTTCTTTAATTATTCCAAGGGAAAATCCACAATGGTAAAAGTACCTGACTATGTTTTTGAAGCAAAGAAAGAACTCGATAGCAATAGGTTTTCAACTAGAACTTTATCTTTACCAAACGCCGATATAAGAACCGAATATATTGATTATGATTGGGGCTATTTTAGCTTAAATGATTTGTCACATATGATGGGAAGAAAATCGTTAACAGTAAATGGAGTATTAGCGAGACCAAATGAAACGAATCTAATGGTGAATGCTCTATCAGAATATATTAAATTTGGAAAATCAAATCTTATTAAATTTATGGGTGCAGATAGAGCAATTGTACAAAATGATTTTATCTCACCGGACTACGAGGGTAACCCTCTAAGTGGGATAACAGAGTCGTTTAAGAAATCAGAAGACTTTATATTTAAAAAAAGCATAGGAAGATGGGATTTTTACGATTATAACAAGGAAGTTGTTCCTCAAATCTATTCTCCATCGAGAATTACATTTATTTCGTCTGATAAAAATGATATGAACATTGCGGCAAATCTTCCTGGAGCCTTAGACAACACCGCATTTATATGGTCCGATTCTCCAAAAGACAGAGATACCGATGATATTTTTAGTAAATATATAATTCAAGCCAGGTGTGCCGATTGCCCACCTGAGGACTATTATCAGATTTATTTCGCTAATTCAAAGATATTAATACCCGGAACAACTTTTTATAAGTTTGGTCGATTAATAAACGATGTCCGAAAGAGCTTTTTAGGAAATCCTACTTCCAAATTGGATATCAATTTATCTATTTCAACAACACTTATCTCCGATCTTGGATCCCTTCAAGCAAAAAAGGATGAAAAGGGAATACAAATAGCCGTAAATGATTTAATTCAGAATTTAGATGAAATAAGATTTAATCTCAACCAGATTAGTGATCTAAATACAAAACAAACATTTCATAAGAAAATTCGTTTTTTCCTATCTTTCTTTCTAAACTATGAATCACAGTGGGCTGCATCTGCCCAGCCTGGTCAAATAAAGACAAATCTTCTAGATCTTGAGGCCAAATTAGTAAAGTTAATTGATGAAATAGAGACTAGTATCGGTCGGGTAAAAGTAGAAAATGATGATAAATCGTATACATACAGTCTCGACGTTCCCAAAAATGGCATCTATAACATATATGTTTATCAACAGACACCTGTGAGTAACAATATATTGGTAAGCATTGATAACCGTGCCTACGGCATTCAGAAGTTTAATTCAAAGTGGTACAAAGCTACTGGTCTATATCTTAACAAGTCATCAATATTACAAACACCTAAAATTTCTGGTTCAAGCACAAGGCCAATAATTTTTGTGGAACTTCTTGACAAAAATATATTAACTTCACCAAGCATCGAATTTGTAGCGCTCAATCAAACTAAGTATCTAGTTAAAGTTAAAGAAAATGGACCATATGTTTTAAATTTTAACTCTAGATTTGATAATAATTGGACTTTGAGGGAAGTAAATTATGAACTGGCAAGTAAATACCTTTCAGGTAGTAAAACAGGCTATAATAGTGAAGCGGTTGTGGAGTATGAGAGAAAAGACAAGCATCTGATCACGGATATTCTATTTCCTGTCGATAAACAGAAGGATAAGCCATCATTTGAAATGAACGGTTTTTCTAGCGGGTGGATTCTTCGCCCTCAGAATCAAGTGGGAAATGATAGAATATATTTGCTTGAATATAATCTCCAGAATGACTTTTACATAGCTCTCGCAGTGAGTCTTGCTACTCTCATTTTTATCTTAGGAATGTTAATATACTTAAATAATGAAACTACCTAAATTCAATCGATACTGGTTGGAAATAATATTTATTCTTCTCGTGGGACTAGTGCCACTTTTGTGGTTTAAGGACGGATATTTAGCGGCAGGGCATGATATGAGCTATCCATTAGCACCTATAGATTTTTGGCTTGATAGGTTATTTGTTTGGACAGATAGGATAGGAAGTTTTGGTTCAAATCAGACTGATGCAATCCCTGGTATTTTTATACACGGACTGCAGGCACTTTTTTATTATGTTACGGGTTCATTGCAACTAGCTCAAAAGCTTGATTTTATCTTTTGGTTTACCCTTCCAGGAATAACAATGTATATTTTACTTCGATCGCTACATCCGAAAAAAGAAGAATATATTATAAGAATATCAGGCGCTCTATTTTACATGTTGAATCACTATTTACTTCAAGGATGGATTATTGCTGAGATGTCAAAATTTTCTATAGTGGCGGCTATTCCCTTGATAGTACTTTTTACTGTGAATGTAATGCATAAAGGGGAGTCTATTGTCAAGAACTCCTTTCTGGTTGGATTTACACTTTTTTTTCTCAATGGTGGAGCAGGAATTCCCTTATGGGGCGGCTTGGCTATAGTTTGGATAACTACTCTTGGGGTGTTGTTTAGATTAAATCCCCAGCCTATATGGTACAGACTCCGCAGGGGGTTGACTTTTGTTTTTCTGTCAGTTCTCACTATTGGCATTCTTAACTGGTATTGGATTTATCCTTATGTGCAATCCTTTAGCCAGAACTATACTACCAGAGTGGCATCCAGCGGTGGTAACGAGGGGGCAGTTAGGTGGAGCCAAGAAATAAGCAAAAACGCCAGTTTTAATAATTTAATTAAATTACAAGGTATTCCCGATTGGTACGACAACCCACAACACCCCTATTCAAATAATTTCTTAGATAACTATTTCTTATTACTGTTGGCAATCTTTTTTCCGGCAGTAGCTTTTGTAAGTCTGTACACAAAAAAGGGAGAATCTAAGCATAATGTAACCTTTAAACTTGTTTTTTTAGCCATCTTATTGGTAGCGATACCCTTCACTGCGGGTTCGCACCCCCCAACGGGTATTTTATACGACTTGGCCTTAAAGTATATTCCCGGCTTCTCTATATTTAGAACCCCTTTTTACAAATTTGGCATGGCGTTATGGTTTGCTTACTCTTATCTCATTGCTATTGGTTTAAAGCAGCTAGCCGATCTTGTCAAGCAAAATCTATTACCAAAGCTGTCATTTAAAATAATTTCTGCATCCGTTTTGTTTATATTTACGGTTCTATTGTGTATATATAACTATCCAGCTTTTCTGGGCGAATTCTTTAACTGGTCAAAAAAGTATTCGACCCTAGTAAGGGTACCAAACTATATATTTGAAGCTAAAAAAGAGCTCGATAGCAACAATTTTTCAACCAGAACCCTCATGTTACCTCAACTAAATGATGGCAATAAATATATTGCCTATGCTTGGAAATATTTTAGTCTTTCGAGTGTTCCTAGCATGTTGACGAGGAAACCAGTTTTACTTAATGACGCAGCATTATTCGAAAATGAACCAGGATTAGTAAACTCAATTTATCAGCAGATGGCTACAATGCCCCACTCAACACTTCTAGAATACGTGGGGGTTGATAGGGTAATTATACAAGAAGATTTTAAACTAGATGAAGGAATGGATTACTCGATGAGTCTGACCAAAAATGCAATATACCGCAACCCGGAGTTTTTATTTAATAAACAAATAGGTAAATGGAAATTTTTTGATGTTAATAATGTAAAAATGAAACCTCTTATCTATATTCCGCAAAGCTTTTCCTATCTTATAACAGAAACATCACAACTCGCTTTAGCTAGTCAGATACCTGGATTTTCTCCCTTAGCAGATGCGCTTGTATTTCAGCATATCAACAAAAATATTCAACTTGATTCTCTCATAAAACCAGATAGGACACAAAATCTTGTCATCCAGGCGAAGTGTCTGAATTGTAACGAAAATAAGGATATAAATATAATAAGTTCAAGTCCACCGCGTATTATGCCAAGTAATCCATTTTATTTCATAATTGAGTTTATAGACCGCCAGAAAATGAGTAAGCATAGTCTACCAAGTGAGAGAATTGATTTTATTCTTGGCACTATGAGCAAAGAGGTATCAGCTCTAAATGTAGTGATTCAAAACCCCAAAAATAACGGAACCGTAATTTATCTTCTCGAAAAATGGAGAGATAATATAGAAAACATTCAGGAAAATTATCTCAATATTAATACCAAAAGTCAGAAAGAGGAATATTCCCGCAGAATTAATCTTTATTTCTGGCACATTTTGGTAAACAGCCGGAGATGGAGGGATTTACAACCTACGGAGTTAGTTGTAAATGAGCTTGATCAATTTGAGAGACTGGTTAGTGATTATGTGCAAAGCTTGGATATTATTCCCGAACCACCCGCTACTTCCTATGGGGTAGGGAATAAAAAATATAAAGTGGATGCTCCACATTCCGGATCTTATAAATTTGTGATTTACAATTATAAACCAAACGATGGTGATGTGGTTTCTGCCTTTGTGAATGAGGATGCGTATGAGTTTAAAAAAGCCGATCCCCATGACAAATGGTATTTTAGTAGACCGATAAAACTTGATAAGGGGGAACAGACAGTAATTATGCCCGAATTGACAAAAAGGGAGACATCTTATCCTGGTTTTAAAGTTGAAGAGTCATTGGGTACTTCTGAATGTAAGCAAATTGATTTTGGCAAAATTGATCCAAAAATAGATTACAGTATAGAATTCGAATATCTTACGACATCTGTCGGTTTAGTTAAAACCCGGCTTTTAGAAAAAAATTCTCAGTTTCCAAACGGAAAAGAAAAAAGTATCTATCCTAAAATAGACACAAGCACTTTGAATCCATTCTTATACAATGCGAACATAAAATATGTTCCTAGTGAATTTACTGAAGACGCAACACTAGGGTTTTGTATAGAAAAGAAATACGATTTACCAACAACACTCGAAATTAAGAATTTGAAAGTGATTGAAACTTATTCTAATTATCTTGTCTTTCTAACAGAGGAAAAACCTCCAATACTATCAGCCGATTACAATTTACAATTTGTTGCCCTCAATCAAACTGCATATCTTGTTTTGATTTCAGGAGCACCTGACCAGTTTATGATAGGTCTTAATTCTAGGTTTGATCAACAATGGGGGTTAAATAAAGTAGATATTAATTTAGCTAAGCAGTATTTTAAAGGTAAACGAAAGCAGTATCTTAATGGATCAGTGATCGAATACCAAAAACAAGACAAGCACATATTATCTGGATTAATATTTCCAGGAGGCAATCCTCAAAAACCTGACATCCAACTAAATGCTTTCAGTAATGGATGGGTAGTAGATTCAGAAGGTGGCAAAGAAATGGCCTTTCTTATAGAATACATACCTCAGAGTACTTTTTACAAAACAACAGCAATTAGCCTGATATCATTGTTGGGGTTTGGAATAATATATTTACTATTTATTAGATTTAGAAAATGAACAAATTAATACTTAGTTTTGAGTTTTCGGACAAGCCTAAGCTTGTAATACTTCAATTATTTGGTACATATATCGTGTTTTCAGAAGTTATAAGAAAAGGTGCTGAGGTATATTTTTTAGAACAAAGCATAGAACTTAAATTGCTTTTGTTCTCACTTGCAGTACTGCTTCTGTATAAAGTAACCGATTTTATGATAATTCTTGGCATAATCTTTTATTTGATAATAAGCCTGTTTGGTGTACCAACAGGCTTTATGGTTTACACATTCGCTTTTTACGGCTTTGTAAAGTTGTTTAAGCAAACCATCGGGTCTTCATGAATAATCTGATTTCTATCATTATTCCCACCATGAATGCCTCAGGTCATTTGAAAAACTTATTACCCTCCCTGATTGAGCAAACCTACACCAATTTTGAAGTGATTATAAATGATGATAAGACCACAAATGACGATACGCGAAATTTGTTA